>CBFCYW010000020.1:0-40117 GCA_965602395.1 uncultured Chromatiales bacterium | reverse complement strand
GCCGCTCACCCCCGGGCCGCTCAAGCGCGCAACCGGGCGAGCGCCAAATCGTGCAGTTCTGCGCAGGAGGCGGCGCAGACGCTGCGCGTGGCGAGATTGAGCGGCTGGCCGTCGAGGTCGGTGAACCGGCCACCGGCCTCGCTGACGATGATGCTCAGCGCGGCCACATCGAGAATGTTGACGTCCGATTCGATGACCAGATCCAGCTTGCCGCTGGCCAACAGGTGGTAGTGGTAAAAATCGCCGTAGCCGCGATGCCGGTCGGCTTCCCCGAGCAGCCCGCCGAGCGCGGCCCAGCGCGCCGGCGACGCCGCCAGGCTGCCGATGTTGCCGGTCGACAGGTGGGCCGCATCCAGCGCGCGCGGCGCGGCGACGCGGATCGGCTCATCGTTGAGCCAGGCGCCCTCGCCGCGCGCGGCGCTGGCCATCTCCTCAAACAGCGGCGCGTTGGAGACGCCGACCACCAGCTCGCCCTGGTGCATCAGGGCTATCTGGGTGGAAAAAAACGGATACTGGCGGACGAAGCTCTTGGTGCCGTCGATGGGGTCGATCAGCCACAGGTATTCGGCGTCGGCATTCTCCTCACCCTCCTCCTCGCCGTAGAAGCCGTGCTCCGGGAACCCGTTGCGCAGCACACCCTTGATGGCGCGCTCGGTTTCGATATCGGCCTCGGTGACCGGGGTGCGATCAGCCTTGATCTGCACCTCCAGATTGCCCGTGTAGTAGTAGCGGATGACTTCCTGGGCGGCGCGCGCCGCCTCCACGGCGGTGGCGAGAAACTCGCTCTGTGACATGGTATTTCCTTAAATTGATGTGGGCTGAGGGTGGATTTTAACAGGCCATCGACATCAACCCGACCGCGGCCTGATGCCGGCCCGGCGGTGGCTCGATATCCGCGGCGCTACGGCGCGCCGCTGCTCAGGCCACCCAGCCGAGCAGGGTCAGCAGGCCGACCAGCCCCAGGCAGACCCACAGGCTGCGCCGCAGCAGGCGTCGCGCCGACTGCAGCGTGCCACTATCGACCGCTGGCGCCGCGGCGCGCAAATCGATATCCAGCGCCGCCAGCCCGCTGCGCCACAGCAACTGGCCGTTGCCGGCGCGCAAATCATCGCCGCGGCCGCTGCGACGCAGCTCGGCGAGGGTGCGCTCGAAGCTGCCGGTGAGGGCGAAAGCCAGCCCCAGCAGGCGCGCCGGCAGCCAGCCGAGGATGCCGAGCAGATCCGCTGCGGCCGCGGCGCGCGAATCGCCACCGCTGCCGGCCGGAGCGGTCGCCAGCTGCAGCGCCAAACGCCAGCCCAGCGCGCCGGCCGGGCCGAGCAGCACGAAGCAGAACACCGGCGCGGCGATCTGCTCGCCGGCGATCGCGAACAGCCGCCGCAGCACCAGCCGATCGCGCTCGCCGGCAGCCACCGGCGGCTGCGCACCGAGCAGGCGGCGCGCGCAGTCGTCCTGCGCTTCCCGGTCGCCGGCGCGCTGCGCGGCGAGGTAGGCATCCAGTTCGCGCAGCGGCGCCAGCGGGCCGAGGCACAGATAGAGCACGGCGACGCCCAGTACCAACCCGACGAGACCGAACAGCATGCCGCCGAGCAGCCACTGGACGAGCAGCGCCAGCGCCACCGGCAGGCCCAGCGGCAACAGCAGGCCCGCGGCGCCGACGCTGCGCGGCCCGACCCGCCGGCTGGCCCGCTGGCGGCGCGCCAGCCAGGCGTCGTACCAGCGCAGCGCGCGCAACTCCTTATAAAGCTCGCCGTAGTGGTCGAACAGCAGGGTCAGCAGGATGGCGATCAGTGTCATGGCGGTGTCTTTGCCGCGCTGCGCGGCGATGGTTTGCTGGCCAGTCGGGCCGACCGGGTGATGGGCGCTCAGCCGCCGCTGCGGGCAGCGCCCAGCAGAGCGTGCAGGCGTGTCCAGTCAAAAGCCGGGCCGGGATCGGTCTTGCGCCCGGGGGCGATGTGGCAGTGGCCGGCGATGGCCTGTGCACTGAGCGCAGGATAGGCTGCCAGCAGGGCCTCCACAAGCTGTGCCAGACGGGCGTACTGGCAGCTTTCGTAGGCCAGCTCGTCGCAACCCTCCAGCTCGATGCCGATGGAAAAATCGTTGCAGTTGTCGCGCCCGCGCCACTGCGAGACGCCAGCGTGCCAGGCGCGCTCGGCAAAGGATACGTATTGCACGATCTCGCCATCGCGGCGGATCAGCGCATGGGCCGAGACGCACAGGCCGTGCAGCTCGGCAAAGGACGGATCGGCAGCGCAATCCAGACAATTGGTGAACAGGGCGTCGATGTGTGGCCCGCCGAAGCACCCGGCCGGCAGGCTGATGCCGTGCACTACGATCAGCTCCGGCACGCAGCCGCTCGGGCGCGCATTGCAGTTCGGCGAGGGCTGGCGCCGCGCCACATCCAGCCAGCCGGCGGCATCAATGCGCACGCGCCACCTGGCTCGCACGCGCCGCCTGCGAGCCTGACCGCGGCGGCTGATGGCATGGCTGACTGGCTGAGGGGCCGGCGGCGGGGCGCGGCGGCGGGCTGCACATGGGCTCGATTCGGACTGGCGGCGAAGACCAGCAGTGTACGGCCGGCGCACGCGGCTCGCCAGCGGGCCAAAGGAGCGCGGAACCGTCCGCCGCGCACAACAACCGCCTGTGCCCGCCAGTGCGCAATCGATCACAGAAAACTCGACACAAAGCCCTGCTGTCGGCATGCTTGCGCGCCATGCGACCCACCTCTGCCAGATTACCGACGCAGTACTGGCCGCGTTACCTCTGGCGTGCGCCGGCGATGCTCGCTGGCCTGTTGGCGGCACCCGGCGCGGCACTCGCTGCCGGTGAAGAAATCCCCATCTCCTCGGAAGCCTTCGTCGCCATGCTGCGCTGGATGGAAAACGAGCAGCAGCAGATGGAGTGGTGGTTTCAACTGCTGGCCAGCTTTCTCGGCGTGGCGATCGTGCTGCTGCTGATCGGTTCGGTGGCGGTACCGCTGCTGATGCTGCGCGTGCAGCGCCGGCGCATGGCCAAATACATCGGCGAGGCGGATCGGGCCACCCCGTCCAGCGAGCCGGCGGCCGAACCGCAATCGGCGCCCACCCGACCCAAGCACAGTCCGCGCTATCAATCGGCATTAAAAGAGGCGCCACCGGTTTTCGGCCTGCTCGAAGACAAGCGCCGCGAGAGCGAAGCGGCCGTCTCCGAGGCGGTCTCCGAAGCCATGGCCGACCCCGAAGCCAGCACCGAGACGCGCCTGCGCGCCTATGCCCTGCAATCCGAGGTGCAGCGCCAGTGGATCGAGGCCAGCGCCCTGTGGCACGCCCTCAACCATCTCGATCAGCGCGATGGCCAGGCGCTGTTCGGCGAAGCCCATGCCCGTCAGCAGCTGGCGCGGCGCTTCAGCTCGCCGTATCTGCAGAACGAGCTGAAGGCGATCTCCACGCTCTGCCAACGGGTCATCCAGCTCGACCCCGACTTTCAGCCGGCGCACGGCCTGCGCGGCATCACACTGGCCGAACTGGCGCGCTGCAGCACGGACAGCGGCACGGCGGCGGCACTGTTCCTGCGCGCCGACAGCTGCTTTCGCGAGGCGATCAGCCGGTCACCGCTCGACGTGAGCCTGCACTGCGCGCGCGCTGCGGCACTGCGCGATCACGCCCGCGCCGGCGCCAGCGAAGCCAATCGCGACTACGCCCGCGCCACCGACGCCTGGCTGGCGGCACTGGATCTGCAACCCGATTGCGCCGAAGCACTGGATGGGCTGATCGACACGCAGACCGAGCGCGCCTGGATGAATCACGTGGCGCACAAGCCGGTGGAGGAGCTGTTCGATCTGCTCGACAAACGCCTGGAGGCGTCGCTGACGATCACCGGCCGCAGCCCCGAGGCACTGCGCCGACAGGTGCATAGCCTGGCCGCGCGGCTGCGTTTCGTGGCGCCGCAAAAGGCCCGCGGCCACTTTCAGATCGCCCGCGACAAGGCCCGTGAAATCCACAGCAGCCTGCCGGATGACCGCCGCACCCTGCAAGCCTGGGGACTGGCGCAGCTCCACCTGGGCTGTCACGCCAACCCCGGCGGCACGATGCGCAAGCGGCTGTTCGGGCAGGCCGAAAAGGCCTTCCAGCGCTGCGAGCAACTGCTGCCCGGCAGCGCCGCTTTCGAACTGGCGCGCCTGGCCGCGCTGCGCGGCGCACCGGGCCGCTGCCGCCGCTGGATCGAGCGCGCCCGCGAAACCGACAGCCTGCCGCCCTGCAGCGTGTTGCTGGCGGCACCGGATCTGTCGCTGGTGCGTCACAGCCCGTGGTACAACCAGCTGCTCGCCGAGCGCAACTGCGCCGGGCTGCCCGCCGCCAGCAAGGCCACCAGCGACACCGGCAGGCAGCCGAGCCTGCGCGACCGGCAGCGCTCGGAGCAATCCGGCGAGGCTCGCCTCAAAGCCAATCCAGGGCGGCATACCGAGCCGCGAGCCAGGCCGAACCGCGGCCCGGACACGGCGGCCGCCGACAGCACCCAGAGATCCGCAGAGCGACTCACCAGGCTGATCAACGAATCGACCAACTGAGCACCTGCGATCACTGGGGCTGCGCGCTCGCGGCGGGGGATTTTCGCCGGCGGCGCGCAGCGCGAAACGCTACACTGCGCGCTTTTTGCGCCAGCCGATGACCGGACTCAATCCCCAACAACAGACAGCCGTCGAGCAGTGCGACACGCCGCTGCTGGTGCTCGCCGGCGCCGGCAGCGGCAAGACGCGGGTGATCACCCAGAAAATCGCCCATCTCATCGGCCGCCGCGGCGTACCGGCGCGGCACATCTTCGCCGTCACCTTCACCAACAAGGCGGCGCAGGAGATGAAACAGCGCGTGGCGCGACTGATCCCCGCCGACGCGGCGCGCGGGCTGCACGTCTCCACCTTCCACACCCTCGGCCTGCGCATGCTGCACGAGGACGGCGCGCGCCTCGGCTATCGGCGCGGCTTCACCATCATGGATGCCACCGATTCGCTGGTGGCGATGAAGGAGCTGGCCGGCGACGGCGGCCTCGTCGATGAGGAAGCCATCCGCTGGCAGATCTCGCGCTGGAAGAATGACTTCGTGCAGCCCGAGCAGGCACTGCACGCCGCCGGCGATGACTTCGAGCAGCGCGCCGCGCGCCTCTACGCCCGCTACCAGACCCTGCTGCACGCCTACAACGCGGTGGATTTTGACGATCTGATCCTGCTCCCGGTGCGCCTGCTGTGCGACTACCCGGAGCTGGAGGAGCGCTGGCAGAACCGCGTGCGCCACCTGCTGGTCGACGAGTATCAGGACACCAACGCGGTGCAGTACGAGCTGGTCAAGCGGCTGGTGGGCCGCTTCGGCGCCTTCACCGCGGTCGGCGATGACGACCAGTCGGTGTACGCCTGGCGTGGCGCACGGCCGGAAAACCTGGCCCGCCTGCAGGACGATTTCAGCAATCTGAAACTGGTCAAGCTGGAGCAGAACTACCGCTCCACCGGACGCATTCTGCGCTGCGCCAATCGGCTCATCGGCAACAATCCGCACCTGTTCGAAAAGCGCCTGTGGAGCGCCGTCGGCGAGGGCGCCAAGCTGCGCGTGGTGGCGCTGAAAAGCGCCGAGGACGAAGCCGACTACGTGGCCGCGGAGATCCTCTCCCACCGCTACCGCAGCGGCGGCCGCTGGCGCGACTACGCGGTGCTGTACCGCGGCAACTTCCAGTCGCGCACATTTGAGAAAGCGCTGCGCGAAAAGCAGATCCCCTACCTGATCAACGGCGGCCCCAGCTTCTACGAGCGCGCCGAGATCCGCGACGTGCTCGCCTATCTGCGCCTGCTGGTCAACCCGGACGACGACACCGCGTTTCTGCGCGTGGTCAACACGCCGCGCCGCGAGATCGGCGCCACCACGCTGGAGAAGCTCGGCCACTACGCCCGCGAGCGCGAGATCGGCATGCTCGCCGCCAGCGCCGAACTGGGCCTGGCCGAGCGCCTGCAGCCGCGCGCCCGCGAGCGACTGGCGCGCTTCGCCGAGTGGCTGGCGCGCTTCGCGCGGCGCGCCGACGGCGCCAGCGACCCGGCCGGGGTGGCCAGCGAACTGCTCGATGAGATCAACTACGAGGGCTGGCTGCGCGACAGCGCGCAGGACCCGAAGGCGGCGCAAAAGCGCTGGGACAATGTCACCGAGCTGCTCGAATCCATCGCCCGCATCGCCGCCGCCGGCGAAGAGCCGCGCAGCCTGGCCGAGGTGGTCGCCAAGCTGACTCTGTTCGATATTCTCGACCGGCAAAGCGACGACGATGAGGACGACGCAGTCACGCTGATGACCCTGCACGCCGCCAAGGGGCTGGAGTTTCCCAGCGTGTTCATGGTCGGCATGGAGGAGGAGCTGCTGCCGCACCGCAGCGCCATCGAAGAGGACAACATCGAAGAGGAGCGTCGCCTGTGCTACGTCGGCATCACCCGCGCCCAGCGCCAGCTGACGCTCAGCCACGCCACGCGGCGCAAGAAGTACGGCGAGCTGATCCGCACCGAGCCGAGCCGCTTTCTCGACGAGCTGCCGGAGGAAGACCTGCACTGGGTCGGCGGGCGGCGCGGCGACGAGATCGACAAGGCCGCCCAGCAGGAGGCCGGGCAGCACGCCATCGCCGGGCTGCGGGCGTTGCTCAAGCGAACCTAGCGCGGCCGCCACAGCCACCGGGACAGAGCCATGCAGACCACGCTGAACGAGATCCAGCGCACCATCGACGAGCGGATCGGCCCGGCCGCGCAGATGCAATTCCGCGTCGAGCGCTGCGACGGTGAATCGCTGCACATGAGCGCGCCGCTGGCCGCCAACCTCAACCATCACGGCAGTGGCTTCGGCGGCAGCCTGTACTCGATCTGCGCGGTGGCCGGCTGGGCGCTGGTGCTGTGCGCGTTGCGCGAGGCCGGGCTGGATGGCTGGATCGTGATCCGCGCGGCACAGGTGCGCTACCTGCGCCCACTGCGCGAGGATCTGCATGTGCGCATCGCCCCGGCACAGCCGGGCGGGCTGGCCACGGCACTGGCCGATTTGCGCCGCCGCGGCGCCGCGCGGGTGTCGCTGCGGGCGAGCATCGCCGATCGCGGCCAGCCGGCACTGGCCTTCGAGGGCGAGTTTTCGATCAAAGCGGTGGCGCCCGCGGCGGCGGATTGACGGCCGGCGGCCAGAAAAACAGACAATTGGCCGCCGACATCATGCCGCCGGCGCCAATTCTTCGACGACCGAATCGACCACGAAGCAGGGTCATTCGCTCCGCGTCGTCAATCCGGCATTGCCAACTGTCCACAAGCGACAAATTTGTCAACTATTGACATAGCCTATGGCCCCAATGACCCCCGCCAGCCGGCTCGCACACATCGGCGCGCGCTGCGCTAAGGCACTGTCAGGACGCATGATTCACAAAATACACGGCGCCAGAAGCAAAGCTGGCACGCCACCTGCATTGGCTCTGGCGACGACTGACACAGCCAATTTTTCATCACTGCGGGGCGCCCCCGCGCATCGCAACCGAGGACAAGAAACCATGATGATTCGCAAAACCCAGAAAGGCTTTACCCTGATCGAACTGATGATCGTGATCGCGATCATCGGCATTCTGGCGGCCATCGCCGTGCCGCAGTACCAGACCTACACCAAGCGTGCCAAGTTCTCCGAAGTGACCCTGGCGGTCACCCCGGTGAAGACCGCGATTGAGGTCTGCATGCAGACCAAGGCCGTCGCCGCCAATGGCATCGCAGACTGCGATACCGCCGCCGAAGCAGGCTTCGACGTCAACGCCGCCGCTTCCGGCAGCCTGGTTGCCTCCGTCGCGGTCGCTACCACCACCGGTGCAATCACCGCGACCGGCGTCGCCGAGGTCGATGGCTTGACCTACATTCTGACGCCCACCGTAACCGCTGGTACCACGACCATCACGGAGTGGGTGAACTCCGGCACCTGTGGGCCCGCAGGCCTCTGCTGACAGGCAGGCCTACACGCCGCAAAAGCCCCTCCCAGCGAGGGGTTTTTGCATGCCCGGCTCAAACATCGCGCCCGTCTGCCGCTACCGGCTTGTAAGCTCGCCTTTACATAGGCAAAACATTTGGAAATGCCTGTTCCGTCTATACTTGGCCGCGTCGGCCACGGATAATCCGCCTGCGTAGACCGCCCGGGATGAGCCGGTAAGGCGGGCACCGGAGACAACACCATTGGCGCTCAGTAACGCGAGATCAAACCTTAGCGGCCTGCCCCGCCGGCTGGTTAGCGATGGCCTGCTCAATGAGCAGGATGCCGCCAAGGCACTGACCGAGGCGCAGAAGAGCAAGCGGCGCTTTGTCAGCTACGCGGTGCAGGAGCTCAAGCTCTCGGCGCGCGACGTGGCGCTGTGCGCCGCGCAGGAGTTCGGCCTGCCGGTGTTCGATCTGGACGCTTTCGAGCGCGACTTCCTGCCGCGCGAGCAAATCGAGGAAGACCTCACCACCAAGCATCACGCCCTGCCGCTGCTCAAGCGCGGCTCGCGGCTGTTCATCGCCATCTCCGACCCGACCAATATGGTCGCGCTGGACGAATACAAGTTTCACAGCGGCCTGCCGACCGAGCCGATACTGGTCGAGGACGACAAGCTCGAACTGCTGATCCAGCAGGCGGTCAACGACAGCAACAACGATATCGGCGAGGGCCTGGACGACGATCTCGACCTGCTCGAAATCGGTGCCGGCGAGGAAGAAAAAGCCCCCGATGACAGCGCCTCCGAAGTCGATGACACGCCGGTGGTGCGCTTCGTCAACAAGGTACTGCTGGATGCCATCAACCGCGGCGCCTCGGATATCCACGTCGAGCCCTACGAGAAAAAATTCCGCATTCGCTACCGCGTCGACGGCGTGCTGCAGGAGGCCGCGCACCCGCCGCTGAACATGTCGATGCGGATCATCGCGCGCTTGAAAGTCATGTCGCGCATGGATATCTCCGAGCGCCGCGTGCCGCAGGACGGCCGCATCAAGATGAAGCTGTCGAAAAAGCGCGCCATCGACTTCCGCGTCAACACCTGCCCGACACTGTTCGGCGAGAAGGTGGTGCTGCGAATCCTCGATCCGACCAGCGCGCAGCTCGGCATCGAGATGCTCGGCTACTCCGAGGAACAGAAGCAGACCTACCTCGACACCCTCGCCCAACCCTACGGCATGATCCTGGTCACCGGCCCCACCGGCAGCGGCAAGACCGTGTCGCTGTACACCGGGCTGAACATCCTCAACACGGCGGAGCGCAACATCTCCACCGCCGAGGACCCGGCCGAGATCAATCTGCCGGGGATCAACCAGGTGAATGTCAATCCGAAGGTGGGACTGACCTTCGCCGAGGCGCTGAAATCCTTCCTGCGCCAGGATCCGGACATCATCATGGTTGGTGAGATCCGCGATCTGGAGACCGCCAGCATCGCCATCAAGGCGGCCCAGACCGGGCATCTGGTGCTCTCCACCCTACACACCAACGACGCGCCGCAAACCCTGACGCGACTGGCCAACATGGGCGTGCCGGCCTACAACATCGCCTCGGCGGTGTCGCTGATCATCGCCCAGCGCCTCGGTCGGCGGCTCTGCGAGCACTGCAAGACCATCGACGATGTGCCCCGCGAAGCGCTGCTCGAAGAGGGCTTCGATGAGTCCGAACTGGGCGATCTGAAAATCTACAAGGCGGTCGGTTGCAGCCAGTGCAACGCCGGCTACAAGGGCCGCGTCGGGGTGTTTCAGGTGATGCCGGTAACGGAGGAGATCGGCCGCATCATCATGTCCGGCGGCAACGCCATCGACATCGCCGATCAGGCTGATCGGGAGGGCGTCGCCGACCTGCGCAGCTCGGCGTTGAGCAAGGTCCGCGCCGGACTGATGAGCCTCGAAGAGGCCAACCGCGTGACCAAAGACTAGAAACGGGAACCACTGAAATGGCCACCGCCGCAGCACGCAAGCAGATTTACGAATGGGAGGGCCGCGATGCGCAGGGCAATCGCCAACGCGGCATCACCGACGGCCACAACACCGATCTGGTGCGCGCCCAGCTGCGCCGACAGGGCATCACGCCACTGAAGGTGCGCAAAAAGAGCAAGCCGCTGTTCGGCGGCTCCGGGCCAAGGATCACCGCTGCAGACGTAGCCATCTTCGCCCGTCAGCTGACCACCATGATGGGCGCCGGCGTGCCGCTGGTGCAGTCCTTCGAGATCGTCGCCCAGGGTCAGGAAAAAAAGACCATGCGCGAGCTGATCCTGACCATCAAGTCGGATGTCGAATCCGGCTCCAATCTCGCCGCCGCGCTGCGCCGCCACCCGCACGTCTTCGACGACCTGTTCTGCAGCCTGGTCAGCGCCGGCGAGCAATCGGGTACGCTGGAGCGGCTGCTCAACGAGATCGCCACCTACAAGGAAAAGGCCGAGTCGCTGAAGGCCAAGGTACGCAAGGCGATGGTCTACCCGTCGATGGTGCTGGCGGTGGCCTTCATCGTCACCGCGGTGCTGCTGATCTTCGTCGTACCGCAGTTCGAGGATCTGTTCGCCGGCGTCGGCTCGGAGCTGCCGGCCTTCACCCAGCTGGTGGTGAGCATTTCCGAATTTTTCCAGGATTGGTGGTGGGCGATCTTCGGCGGCATCATCGGCACCATCGTGCTGTTCGTGCAGGCGCGCAAGCGCTCCAAGGCGTTCTCCGCGCTGATCGATCGCGTCTCGCTGAAGCTGCCGGTATTCGGCGACCTGCTCACCAAGGCCGCCACGGCGCGTTTCGCGCGCACCCTGGCGACCATGTCCAGCGCCGGCGTGCCGCTGGTCGAGGCGATGGAATCGGTGGCCGGCACCGCCGGCAACTCGGTCTACTACGATGCCATCCTGAAAATGCGCGACGAGGCCGCCACCGGCCAGCGCCTGCAGGTCTCGATCAAGGAATCCGGGCTGTTCTCCAACATGGTCACGCAGATGGTCGCCATCGGCGAGGAATCCGGCTCGCTGGACGACATGCTGGCCAAGGTCGCCGACTACTACGAAGAGGAGGTCGACAACGCCGTCGACAACCTCACCAGCCTGATGGAACCGTTCATCATGGTGATCATCGGCGTGCTGGTCGGTGGTCTGGTAATCGCCATGTACCTGCCCATCTTCAAAATGGGCGACGCCTTCTGATGCCACTGTCCGCATGTCGCTGATCGACGCGCTCGCCGCGCAACCCGCGCTGCTGGGTGCCTGCGCCCTGCTGCTGGGGCTGCTGGTGGGCAGCTTCCTCAACGTCGTCATCTACCGCCTGCCGGTGATGCTGGAGCGCCAGTGGCGCGCCGAGAGCAGCGAACTGCTCGGCCTCGACAGCCCCGCCGAGGCGCAAACCCCATTCAACCTGCTGGTGCCGCGCTCGCGCTGTGGCGACTGCGGCGCCGCCATCGCCCCCTGGCACAACATTCCGCTGCTCGGCTGGCTACTGCTGCGCGGGCGCTGCGCCAACTGCGGCGCGCGTATCAGCGCGCAGTACCCGCTGGTGGAGCTGGCCAGCGGGCTGATGACCCTCGGCGTGGTGCTGCACTTCGGCGCCACGCCGCAGGCGCTGGCGGCGATGCTGCTCGGCTGGGCGCTGCTGGCGCTGGCGGTGATCGACCTGCGCACCACCCTGCTGCCCGACGACATCACCCTGCCCTTTCTCTGGCTGGGTCTGCTGGTCAACAGCGCCGGGCTGTTCACCGACATCTACAGCAGCCTCTACGGCGCGGTACTCGGCTATCTGCTGCTGTGGTCGGTGTACTGGCTGTTCAAGCTGGTGACCGGCAAAGAGGGCATGGGCTACGGCGATTTCAAGCTGCTCGCCCTGCTCGGCGCCTGGCTCGGCTGGCAGATGCTGCCGCTGATCGTGCTGCTCTCCTCGCTGGTGGGCGCGCTGATCGGCATCGGCCTGATCGTCATCCGCGGCCGCGACCGCAACATCCCCATCCCCTTCGGCCCCTATCTGGCCATCGCCGGCTGGATCGCCCTGCTGTGGGGTGACAAACTGACCCGCCAGTACCTGCTGCTGCTCGGCTGAAACACGTGCCCGGCGACATCTTCACCATCGGCCTCACCGGCGGCATCGCCAGCGGCAAGAGCAGCGTCGCCGATCTGTTCGCCGCGCGCGGCATCAGCGTGATCGACGCCGACCTGCTGGCGCGCGAAGTGGTCACCCCCGGCGAAGCGGCACTGGCACAGATCGCCACCCGCTTCGGCGACTCGGTGCTGAGCGCAGACGGCGACCTCGACCGCCGCCGCCTGCGCGACATCGTGTTCGCCGACCAGGCCGCGCGGCGCGAGCTGGAAGCCATCCTGCACCCGGCGATCCGCGCGCGCATGGACGAGCGCCGCGCCGCCTGTGCCGCGGCCGGCGAAAGCTACTGCATCTGCGCCATCCCGCTGCTGGTGGAGACCGGCCAGCAGCACCGCTTCGACCGCGTGCTGGTGGTGGATCTGGATCGCCAGACACAGATCGAGCGGCTGCTGGCGCGCGATGCCGGCGGCCGCGAACAGGCCGAGGCGATCCTCGCCAGCCAGGCCAGCCGCGAGCAGCGCCTCGCCGCCGCCGACGACAGCATCGACAACCGCGGCGAGCCGCAGGCGCTGGAGGCACAGGTGAGCGCATTGCATCAGCGCTATCTGGAGCTGGCCGCGGCGCGGCGGCAGGCGCCGCCAGACTCCGAAAGCAAAGCGTGACCGGCGGCTCGGGCGACAGTTTGTTACCGCCGACAAAATGTGCCAAATTGGTGCGGATCGACCGCCGGACAGCTCGCCAATGGCCATCTTCGAACAACCGCTGAACGAGCGCGTGCGCACCTTTTTGCGCCTGCAGCAGCTCTTCGACCGCCTCGACCACCACCTGCAACGCGCCGCCCACTGGGACATCCACGCCTCGGTGAGCGTACTGCTGGACGTCTACGACCTGACCGTGCGCTCGGATCTGAAAAGCGAGGTGATGAAAGAGCTCGATCGCCAGCGCAACGCGCTGCAGCATTTCGCCGGCGCCACCGATATCGACGCCGGGCAATTGCAGCAGCTGCTCGAACGCCAGGCCGAGCTGATCAGCCTGCTGCACGAGCACAAAGGGCAGATCTCGCAGCACATCAAGAGCAATGAATTTCTCAATGCGGTGCGCCAGCGCGCGGCCGTCTCCGGCATCGCCTGCACCCACGACCTGCCCCTGTACCACCACTGGCTGGATCGCCCCGCCGCCGAGTGCAAACAGACCATCGAGGGCTGGCTGTCGCCCTACCAGCCGCTGCGCGCGGCGATCAACCTGTCGCTGGAGGCGATCCGCGAGAGCGTCAAATTCCGCGAACTGACCGCCGAGCGCGGCTTCTTTCAGGAGAGCATGGCCGGCAGCCGGCCACTGCAACTGGTGCGCGTGCAGGTGCCGCGCGAGCCGGATCTGTACCCCGAGATCAGCGCCGGCAAGCACCGCATCACGATCCGCTTCATCTGCCACCGCTCGGCCAACGAAAAGCCCTATCAGGCGCTCGAAGATACCCCCTTCGAGATCGCCTACTGCGCCATCTGACGCCCCTCTCCCGCCGCCGACAATCCGCCGCTCGAACTACTCATCCGGCCACAGAGCGCGGATCGCGGCGATGCCCTGCGCGCCCTGCGCCCAGGCCTTAGGCAGGTCGGCCACCGCCATGCCGCCGAGCGCGTACACCGGCAGACGCGCCGCCTCGACCAGCTCGGCGAAGCGCGCCCAGCCGAGCGGCTCGCGACCGGGGTGGCTGGCGGTCTCGCGCAGCGCGCCGAGCAGGGCGAAATCGGCGCCCAGCTCGGCGGCGCGGGCCAGATCCGCGGCATCGTGGCAGGCGCAGGAGAGCAGCGCGCCGCCGGCCACCGGGCGCTGCCGGCAGGCGCGCAGACGCCGCCCGCTGAGATGCAGGCCGTGGGCCGGCACGCGCTGTAGCATATCCGCATCGGCGTTGAGCAGCAGCGCTGCGCCGGCTGCCTCGACCAGCGCCAGCGCCTCGCGGGCCAGCGCCGCGTAGTCATCCGCGGACAGCGCCGGGGCGCGCAGCTGCACCAGCTCGACGCCGGTCGCCAGGGCGCGCTCCAGCCTGCCGAGAAAGGCGTCGCCGGCATCCGGTGCGGGGGTGACGAGCAGGCGATCGGGCAGCTGCGCGGCGGCCACGACCGGCAGGTTGGCCGCCGGGTAGCGATAATCGCCGAGGTGCTCGCGCGCCACCCAGCGGATCGGCTGGCCCTCGCATCCGCGCGGCTCGCCGACAAACTCATCGACGCGCCAGACATCCAGCAGCACGCGGCGCTCGGGGTAGTCGTGGTGGATGCGGATCAGCGGCCGCGCGCGGAGTGGGCGGATGCCCAGCTCCTCGTCCAGCTCGCGAGCCAGCGCCGCCTGGCGCGATTCGCCCGGCTCCAGCTTGCCGCCGGGAAACTCCCACAGGCCACCCTGCTGCTGGCGCGCGTGGCGCCGCTGGATCAGCAGGCGCCGACCGCCGGGGTCGAAGATCGCCGCGGCGACCACCTGCAGCGGCGCGCCGGGGGATGGCGAGCCGGCCTGAGAATCGGCTTGCGAATCGGGCGGTTTCAGCTGCGGTACTCGGCGTTGATGCGCACGTAGTCGTAGCTGAGATCGGTGGTCCAGATCACCCAGCGCGCCTCGCCGCGGCCGAGGTCGATGCTGATGCAGACGTCCTCCTCGGCCATCACCGCGGCGGCGCGCGACTCGTCGTAATCGCTCGCCGGCTGGCCGTCGGCGACCACGCAGACGTCGCCGATGTACAGCGACACGCCGCCGATGTCGAGATCGTCCAGCCCGCTGCGGCCGACCGCGGCCAGAATCCGGCCGAGGTTGGGATCGCCGGCGAACAGCGCGGTCTTGACCAGCGGCGAGTGGGCCACGGTGTAGCCGACCTGGCGGCACTCGTCCTCGTCGCGGCCGCCGCTGGTGAGAATTTCGACGAAGTGCGTCGCGCCCTCGCCGTCGCGCACGATCGCCTGGGCCAGTTCGGTGAGCACCTCGGCGAGCAGCTCGACGAAGGTCATCCAGCCCGGTGTCTGCCGATCCAGCGCGGCGCCGCCGGCGCCGCTGGCGAGCAGCAGGCAGGCGTCGTTGGTGGAGGTGTCGCCATCGACGGTGATGCTGTTGAAACTCAGCCGGTTGCAGTGTTCCAGCGCCAGTTGCAGATCGAGCTGCGGGATCGCCGCATCGGTGGCGACAAAGGCCAGCATGGTGGCCATGTCCGGCCTGATCATCCCCGAGCCCTTGGCGATGCCGGTGATGGCGATGCGCTGGCCGGCGATGGTGATCTCGCGGCTGACGCCCTTGGGCTGGGTATCGGTGGTCATGATGCCGCGCGCGGCATCCAGCCAGGCATCCGCGGCGAGCGCGCCGGCGGCGGCGTCGATGCCGCTGCGCAGGGCCGGCATCGGCAGCTGCTCGCTGATCACCCCGGTGGAGAAGGGCAGCACCTGCTCGGCGGCCACGCCGAGTTGCCCGGCGACGCGGGCGCAGCACTCGCTGGCGTTGTCCAGCCCGGCGGTGCCGGTGCCGGCGTTGGCATTGCCGGAATTGATCAGCAGCGCGCGCGGCGCGGCGCCGGCGAGGTGCTGGCGGGCCAGCGTCACCGGCGCGGCGCAGAAGGCGTTGCGGGTGAACACCGCGGCGGCAGTGGCGCCCTCGTCGAGGGCGATCAGCACCAGATCCGCAGCGCCGCTGGCCTTGATGCCGGCGGCGACACTGGCCAGGCGCACGCCGGCGATCGGCCTGAGCGACTGCGCTGGCTGGAGTCCGACGGCCATCTCGCGCCCCCTAGCCCAGCTTGCCGTGGCACTGCTTGTATTTCTTGCCCGAGCCGCACCAGCAGGGTTCGTTGCGGCCGAGCTTGCGGCCTTCGCGCACGAAGGGCTGGGGCGCCTCGGCCTCATCCGCGGCGGCGCTGCCGGCGGCGGTCGCTGCACCGCCGGCGGGAGCGGCCGCAGGCGCGCCGCCGGGGGCGACCGGCGCATCGCCGGCCAGCGGGCTGGCGGCCTCGGCATGCTGGTAGCTGACCTGCGAGGGCGCGCTGCTCTGCTGCTGAGCGGCTTCGACGGCCTCCGGATCGCGCACCTGCACCTTGGAGAGGATGCCGATGACCTCGCGCTTGTAGCTATCCAGCAGCTGGGTGAACATGGCGAAGGACTCGCGCTTGTACTCCTGGCGCGGGTCTTTCTGCGCGTAACCGCGCAGGCCGATGCTCTGGCGCAGGTAGTCCATCGCCGCCAGATGCTCCTTCCAGCTGTCGTCGAGCACCTTGAGCAGAATCCACTTCTCGAAATTGCGCAGCGCCTCGCTGCCGGCCATTTCCTCCTTGCGTGCGTAGCTGGCGGCCAGCTCCTCGACCACCTTGTCGCGCAGGGTTTCCTCGTGCAGCGAGTCGTCGGCATCCAGCCAGCCCTGCAGATCGAGCTGTTCACCGAACTCGGCGGCCAGCGCTTCGCTCGCGCCGGGGATGTCCCACTGTTCGTCCAGCGAGCCGCGCGGGATGAACTGGTCGAGCAACTCGTGGACCACGTCGACGCGCATGCCCTCGACCACATCGGAGAGGTCGTCGCGCTCCATCAGCTCGTTGCGCTGCTCGTAGATGACCTTGCGCTGATCGTTGGCGACATTGTCGTATTCGAGCAGATGCTTGCGGATGTCGAAGTTGTGCGCCTCCACCTTGCGCTGGGCGTTTTCGATCGCCTTGGTCACCCAGGGGTGCTCGATGGCTTCACCCTCTTCCATGCCCAGCTTCTGCATCAGCGCGGAGACCCGATCGCTGGCGAAAATGCGCATCAGATTGTCTTCCAGCGACAGGTAGAAGCGCGTCGAGCCGGGATCACCCTGACGCCCGGAGCGGCCGCGCAGCTGGTTGTCGATGCGCCGCGATTCGTGCCGCTCGGTGCCGATGATGTGCAGGCCGCCGGCATCCAGCACGCTCTGGTGGCGCTGCTCCCAGGCGGCGCGCAGCTGGGCGATCTGCTCGTCGTTGGCCGCGTCACCGGCGGCTTCGAGCTCGGCATCGAAGCTGCCGCCGAGGACGATATCCGTACCGCGACCGGCCATGTTGGTGGCGATGGTCACCGCGCCGGGGCGGCCGGCCTGGGCGACGATGTGCGCCTCGCGCTCGTGCTGCTTGGCGTTGAGCACTTCGTGCGCCACCTTCTGCTTGTTGAGCAGGCCGGAGAGCAGCTCGGAGGTCTCGATGGAGGTGGTGCCGACCAGTACCGGCTGGCCGCGCGACACGCAGTCGGCGATGTCTTCGGAGATGGCTTCGAATTTTTCGCGCTGACTGAGGTAGACCAGATCCGGCTGATCGTCGCGGGCAATCGGCATGTGGGTGGGGATCACCACCACTTCCAGGCTGTAGATCTGCTGGAATTCGAAAGCCTCGGTGTCCGCCGTGCCGGTCATCCCGGCGAGCTTGTCGTAGAGGCGGAAGAAGTTCTGGAAGGTGATCGAAGCCAGCGTCTGGTTTTCCTGCTGGATGCGCACGCCCTCTTTCGCTTCGATGGCCTGGTGCAGCCCTTCGGACCAGCGCCGGCCGGGCATGGTGCGCCCGGTGAACTCATCGACGATGACGATCTGGCCGTCCTTGACAATGTACTCGACATCGCGCTGATAGATGGCGTGGGCGCGCAGCGCAGCGTTGACGTGGTGCATCAGGTTGATGTGCGCCGGGTCGTAGAGGCTCTCACCCTCGCCGAGCAGGCCGGCCTCGGCGAGCAGCGCTTCGACCTTTTCGTGGCCATCCTCGGTGAGCAGCACCTGCTTGGTCTTCTCATCCTTGGTGTAGTCGCCCTCGCCGCCCTCCTCGGCCTGCTCGCTGAGGCGCGGCGCCAGCTTGTTGATCGCGGCGTACAGCTCGCTGGAGTCGTTGGCCGGCCCGGAGATAATCAACGGTGTGCGCGCCTCGTCGATGAGGATCGAATCGACCTCATCGACGATCGCGAAATTGAGTTCGCGCTGAACCTTCTCCTGCGACGAGATGGCCATGTTGTCGCGCAGGTAATCGAAACCGAACTCGTTGTTGGTGCCGTAGGTGATGTCGCAGGCGTAGGCCGCCCGGCGCTCGTCGTGGCCGAGACCGGCGACGATGACGCCGACGCTGAGGCCGAGAAAGCCGTACAGCTTGCCCATCCAGGCGGCATCGCGACGCGCCAGATAATCGTTGACCGTGATCACGTGCACGCCGCGCCCGGCGAGGGCGTTGAGGTACACCGGCAGGGTGGCGACCAGGGTTTTGCCCTCGCCGGTGCGCATCTCGGCGATGCGTCCCTCGTGCAGCACCATGCCGCCGATCATCTGCACGTCGAAGTGGCGCATGCCCAGCGCGCGCACGCCCGCTTCGCGGACCACGGCGAAGGCCTCCGGTATCAGCTTGTCCAGCGATTCACCATCCGCCAGGCGGGCGCGAAACTCGTCCGTCTTGGCGCGCAGGGCCTCGTCGTCCAGCGACTGCAGAGCCTCCTCCTGCGCGTTGATACTGGCCACCTGCTTGCGCAAGCGCTTGACGATGCGCTCATTGCGACTGCCGAAAACCTTCTTGACGAGATTGCTGATCATGAACCATGCCTAGTGGGGAGAACCCCCGGTGGAATACGCAAGACACCCAACGCGGAAGCGGCGGGCAAAATACGCCGTATGTTACTGCCTGCCCGGCGCGAAACCAAATCCGCCCAGCGGGCAAACGGTGCCGCGGTGACGCAGCGCACAACGCAGTCGGGGCCGCGTAAGCGGCCCCGACAAACAGAGAACGGATCTGGCGGCAACGCTGACCAATCAGCGTGGCCGCATCAGCGCTGGGCGATAAATTTGTGTGGATTGATGTGGCGGCCGTCCTTGATCACCTCAAAGTGCACATGCGGCCCGGTGGAGCGACCGGTGGAACCCATGCGCGCAATCACCTGCCCCTTCTTCACCGCTTCGCCGACATCGACCAGGTTTTCCATATTGTGGCCGTAGCGGGTGCTGTAACCGTTGCCGTGATTGATCTCCAGCAGATAACCATAGCCCGGCTGCTGCCCGGAATAGGCCACCACGCCGCCGGCCACGGCGATCACGTCGCTGCCCAGCTTGCCGGCAAAATCCACACCCTTGTGGAACTGCTGGGCGCCGGTGAACGGGCTGGTGCGCTTGCCGTAGGGCGAGGACAGCCAGCCGGAGCGGATCGGCCGCCCGGAGGGCGAGACCTCGCGTTCGAGATTCTTGCTGAGGATGAACTGTTCGAGCACCTCCAGCTGGCGCTCGCGCTCGACGACCCGATCGACCAGCGCATCCATCGCCTGCTCCAGCTCGGGCACGCGCAGCGCGGCGTAGGCATCGCGAGTCTCTGGACCACCGACCGGTGGCGCGGCGCTGAAGTCGAACTCGCCCTCATCGAGATCGGCCATGCTGACCAGCTTCTGACCGAGTGCATCGACGCGGGTGATGTGGCCCTGCAGCTGGCCGAGGCGGCGAGTCAGGGCATCGACCTCGGCACCGATTTCGCGGCGTGCCTCGCTGATCGCGCGCTGCTGTGCGGTGATTTCGCTGTGCGGATCAGGCGCGACCTGCGCCACCTGCCGATCGTGGCCGTAACGATAGCCGCCATAGGCGAGGGCGGCGCCAAAAGCCAGCAGCAACACGGTGAGCATGAGCACCTGCAGCGGTGTGCCGACGCTCAGCATGCGAGACTTGCCACTGGGACCGGAGACGAGAATGATGTTCATCGCTTAGCGTTGACCACGTCACAAAATTGTTCAAATCATAGAGGAAAGCGTGTCACATGGGTAGATGACACGTGCGAACTGTCACAAATGTCCGCCACCTCGAGCGCTCGCAATGAAAGATATTCACAGTTCGCTGAACCCCGACTGGCTAAAGAAAAGCAGGCAGAATCAGCACCTTGAGCAGCTTCTTCACCCCTGCCTGCCACCGGCCATGCGCGCTCATGTAAAGGTTGCAGGGTTCAGCGGCGGAAAACTCTCCCTGGCCTGCGATGCACCTGCCTGGGTCACCCGACTGCGCTTCATGGAAGCCGAGCTGACGCGCCGTCTGGGCGAGGCCGGCATCGAATGCCACGGCCTGCGCACCCGGGTCACGGCCAGCGATGCCGCACCGCAGCGCGCACCGCGGCAGGCGCCGGAACTGCGCCCGGCCAGCTGCCGCGCGCTGCGCGATCTGGCTGCGCACTGCACCGACGAGCGCCTCGGCGCCGCACTGCGCCGTCTGGCGAGCCGCGGCGGAGCGGATACCGGGGAATGAATGGATCGGCGCCGGCGGTGGCTCAGGTAGCCAGTTCGATGGCCTGTACGTAGGAAATCGGCGCTTCGTCGACGTGATCGAAAGTGACTTCTTCCCAGGCGCTCTCATCGGCCAGCAGCGCGCGCAGCAGACGATTGTTGAGCGCATGGCCGGAGCGATAGCCGGAGAAGGCGCCGATCAGGCTGTGGCCGAGCAGGTACAGATCGCCGATGGCATCGAGGATCTTGTGCTTGACGAACTCGTCCTCATAGCGCAGGCCGTCTTCGTTGAGCACCCGGTACTCATCGACCACGATGGCGTTGTCGAGGCTACCGCCGAGGGCCAGATCGCGCTGGCGCAAGGCTTCGATATCCTTCATGAAACCGAAGGTCCGCGCGCGGCTGATCTCCTTGACGAAGGAGGTGGTGGAAAAGTCGATCTCCGCAGTCTGCGCGCGATTCTTGAACATCGGGTGGTCAAATTCGATAGTGAAGCTGACCTTGAAGCCGCTGAACGGATCGAAGCGCGCCCATTTGTCGTCCTCTTTGATGACGATCGGCTTTTTGATGCGGATGAAGCGTTTGGCGGCGCGCTGTTCGGCGATGCCCGCCGACTGCACGAGAAACACGAAAGGCCCGGCGCTGCCGTCCATGATCGGCACCTCGTTGGCCGAGACATCGACGTAAGCGTTATCGATGCCCAGCCCGGCGAGCGCCGCCATCAGGTGCTCGACGGTGGAGATGCGCACGCCGTCACGGCCCAGCGAAGTGGCCAGCTGGGTATCCTCGACGTGATCGGCGCGGCCGGGAATGGACACCGGCTGGTCGAAATCCACGCGGCGGAAGACGATGCCGGTGTTCTCCGCCGCCGGGCGCAGCGTGAGGTATATTTTCTTGCCGGTGTGCAGACCCACGCCCGTGGCGCGAATCGCGTTTTTCAATGTGCGTTGTCTGATCACCGCTGCTACTCCCGCGGCCCCTCGGCCCCTGACCATTGGTGGAAATCACGCTCGGCCACCGGGCGTCGTCGCCGCAGAGCCATTGGGCACAACCACGGAAGGGGCACCCCAAAAGCGCGCGCATTGTACCCAATGCTCCCCGCAGGCACCACCAAGGTTAAACCCTGGTAACGCCGTCTGCGGCGGGTCATGCCCGCCTCGGCAGTGCAAGCTGCGGCCGGCCGGCAAGGCTGCGCGCCGGCCCCATCATCCACTGCCGCCTACCGTCGCCAACGCCGCTCAGTCGGCCTGGCGACGCAGAAACGCGGGGATATCGAGATAGGCCAGATCACCACCGCCAGCGGCGGCTTCGGCCTTCGCCGGTTCGGCCTTCGGCGTCTGGCGGATCACCGTCGGACGATCCAGCTTGGTGTAATCGACCTTGCCATCGCGCGCCGGCTTGACCGGTGCTTCCGGCGCCACGGCGCGATGCTCGCCGAGGCCGGTGGCCACCACCGTGACGCGCATCTCGCCTTCGAGTTCCGGGTCGATGACCGTGCCGACCACCACCGTGGCATCCTCGGAGGCGAACTCCTTGACCGTGTTGCCGACCTCTTCGAACTCGCCGATACCCATGTCCATGCCAGCGGTGACATTGACCAGAATACCGCGCGCGCCGCGCAGATCGATGTCCTCCAGCAGCGGGCTGGAGATCGCCGCTTCGGCGGCCTGCACCGCGCGCTCCTCACCGCGGCCGATGCCGGTGCCCATCATCGCCATGCCCATTTCCGACATCACCGTCTTCACATCGGCGAAATCGACGTTGATCAGGCCCGGCCGGGTGATCAGCTCGGCGATGCCCTGCACCGCGCCGCGCAGCACATCGTTGGCCGCCTTGAAGGCGTCCAGCAGGCTGGTGCCCTTGCCCAGCACCGAGAGCAGCTTTTCGTTGGGAATGGTGATCAGCGAATCGACGTGCTGGCGCAGCTCGGCGATACCTTCCTCGGCGATGGCCATGCGCTTGCCGCCCTCGAAGGGGAACGGCTTGGTGACCACCGCCACGGTGAGCACGCCCAGATCGCGCGCCACCTGCGCCACCACCGGCACCGCGCCAGTGCCGGTGCCACCACCCATGCCGGCGGTGATGAACAGCATGTCGGTGCCCTCGATCACCTCGGCGATGCGCTCGCGATCCTCCAGTGCCGCCTGCCGGCCGATGTCCGGATTGGCGCCGGCGCCCAGGCCCTTGGTGATATTGGTGCCGATCTGCAGCACGGTGGTCGCATTGACCCGCTGCAGCGCCTGCGCATCGGTGTTGGCGCAGATGAAATCCACACCCTCGATGTGCGAACTGACCATGTGTTCGACGGCGTTGCCACCGCCCCCGCCGACGCCGATCAACTTGATGACCGCACGCTGACTATAAGAATCCATCAACTCGAACATGACGTTCTCCTCCGCAGTGGGCGACACCCCCGCAGGTGTCGCAGAAACCTTTGAAAAAAAATTGAAAACAAAACTCTGTCCTGACCATCCGGGTCAGAAATTGCCCTGAAACCAGGCCTTCATCCGGCGCAACAGCCCGGGCGAATCACCATCCTCCAGCCGCTCGCCGCCACCGCGCTCGCGATCCGCAACCGCGTAGCACAGCAGCCCGACGCCGGTGGCGTGGATCGGGTTGCGAACCACATCGGCCAAGCCCTTGACACGCTGCGGCACGCCGAGACGCACCGGCATGTGGAAGACCTCCTCGGCCAGCTCCACCACGCCCTCCATCTTGCTGCTGCCGCCGGTGAGCACGACCCCGGCGGCGCAGATCTCCTCAAAACCGGAACGGCGCAGCTCCGCCTGCACCAGCCCGAGCAGCTCCTCGTAGCGCGGCTCGACCACCTCGGCCAGCGTCTGCCGGGCCAGCCGCCGCGCGGGCCGATCGCCGACCCCGGGCACTTCGATGGCATCCTCCGGATTGGCCAGCTGGCGCAGCGCGCAGGCGTATTTGACCTTGATCGACTCGGCGTGCTGGGTCGGCGTGCGCAGCGCCACCGCAATGTCGTTGGTGACCTGATCGCCGGCGATGGGGATCACCGCGGTGTGGCGGATGGCGCCCTCGGTAAACACCGCGATATCGGTAGTGCCGCCACCGATATCCACCAGGCAGACACCCAGCTCCTTCTCGTCATCGGTCAGCACCGAGTAGCTGGAAGCGAGCTGTTCGAGGATCACCGCATCCACCTGCAGGCCGCAGCGCTGCACGCTTTTGATAATGTTCTGCGCCGCCGACATGGCGCCGGTAACCAGGTGCACCTTGGCCTCCAGGCGCACGCCGGACATCCCCACCGGCTCTTTGATGCCATCCTGGTTGTCGATCAGAAACTCCTGCGGCAACACGTGCAGGATCTGCTGATCCGCCGGGATCGCCACCGCCTTGGCCGCATCCATCACCCGCTCGACATCGCCGGCGCGCACCTCGCGGTCCTTGATCGCGACGATGCCGTGCGAATTCAGACTCTTCACATGGCTGCCGGCGATACCGGCGTAAACCGAGTTGATCTGACAGCCGGCCATCAGCTCGGCCTCCTCCACCGCGCGCTGGATCGACTGCACGGTGGATTCGATGTTGATCACCACGCCCTTTTTCAGCCCCCGCGACGGATGCTGGCCGATGCCGACGATCTCGATCTCGCTGTCATCGCCGATCTCGGCGACGATCGCCACCACCTTGGAGGTGCCGATATCCAGGCCCACGATCATCTGCTTTCCCGTTTTCTTGGACATTCACTCTGCTCCGGCAGGCGAGTTGGTGGGCGCATCACCGGCAGCCGTGGCGGCGGCGGCGGCGGGCCGTTGATCCGGCGCCACGGCGCGCTGTGCGCCGCGCCCGAGGGCAAAACCATTGGCGTAGCGCAGATCGACACTGCGCACCGCCGGATCACCGATCACATAATCGGCATAGATGCTGGCCAGCCGCGCCACGCGCTCTACGAGCCGCTCGCGGCCGAGGCGCACCAGCACCTCGCTGCGAGGCGCCGCGGGCGCCGCAGCCCCATCTGCCAGCGGCGCTGCCGATAGCGCATCCGGCTGCGCGGCCAGCGGCGCGTCAGCCGCAGCGTTGGCCGCACCCGGCGGCACGGCGAGGCGCAGCTCCACGCTGCGGCGCTGATCCTCGGCGAGCGCGATGACGCGCGCGCCGACCGGCGCCAGACGCGACTGGAAGCTGTGCAGCCAGCCGAGCAGCACCGCGTGGCGGCCCTCGCCACCGCGCAGCAGCGGCAGCCGCGCAAAGTGCTCGCGCCAGGCGCCGGCGCGCTCAGCGTCGGCGTCGGCGTCAGCCACGGCCGACAGCTGGTGGGGTCGGAACACACCGGAATCCGCGGCGAGCAGCGCATCCTCGCCCCAGCGCGCCACCGGGCGCCGCTCGCTGACCTCGACGACGATCCGCTCCGGCCACTGGCGACGGATGCCGACCGCATCGATCCACGGCTGTGCGGCGAGCGCGGCGCGCATCGCATCCAGGTCGAGGCGATAGAAGCCATCGCCGGAAAAGCGCGCGATCAGCTGCTGGATCGCCTCGCGATCGGCGTATTGCAGATCGCCGGTGACATCCACCCGCGCCACCGGGAAGCGGCTCTCGTCGCCGAAGAAATCCGCCGCCGCCCACAGCAGCGCCGCCAGCAGCGTGACGCCGAACAGGCCGTTGGCCCAGCGCGGCGCGGCGCCGCTGGCGACCGGCAACGGGCGCTCGAAACCGCGTGAGGAAGCTGCCGCCAGCGCGCTCATGGCGCATCCCCCGGATCGCCGGCTGCCGGCTTGGCATCGTTCGCGCAGGACCTGCCGGCCGTGCCGCGCGCGGCGCTGGCGAGGATCCGCACAAGCAGCTCGGGAAACTCGATGCCGGCGGCGCGCGCGGCCATCGGCACCAGGCTGTGATCGGTCATGCCGGGCACCGTGTTGGCCTCGATCAGCCAGGGATTGCCGGCCTCATCGAGCATCAGATCAACGCGCCCCCAGCCGCCGGCGGCGAGCGCCGAAAACGCCTGCAGAGCGAGTTGCTGCAAGCGCGTCTCGTCCGCCTCCGGCAGGCCGCAGGGGCAGTGGTAGCGGGTGCTGTCGGCGAAATACTTGGCCTGGTAGTCGTAGAACACCGCCGGCGTTTCGATCTCGATCAGCGGCAGCGCGCACTCGTCGAGGATGCTGGCGGTCAGCTCGCGGCCGGCGATGAAACGCTCGGCCATCACCGAGCCGTAGCGCGCCGCCTCGCGCCAGGCCGGCAGCAGCTCGCCGGCCTCGCGCACCAGGGTGACGCCCAGGCTGGAGCCCTCCAGCACCGGCTTGACCACCAGCGGCAGGCCCAGCGCGGCCAGCGCGGCGCGGCAGTCGCTTTCGTCTTCGAGGATGCGCCAGTCCGGCGTCGGCAGGCCGGCGCCGCGCCAGATCTCCTTGCACAGGCGCTTGTCCATGCACAGCGCCGAGCCGAGCACGCCGGAGCCGGTGTAGGGAATCTCCGCCAGCTCCAGCGCCGCCTGGGCGACGCCGTCCTCGCCGCCGCGGCCGTGCAGGACGATGAAGGCGAACTGCCAGTCCTGCGGCGAAATCCGGCGCAGGACCTCCGCGGTGGCATCGATGCCGTGGGCGTCGACGCCGGCTTCGAGCAGCCCGCGCAGCACCATCTCGCCGCTCTTTAGCGAGATCTCGCGCTCCGCCGACCAGCCGCCGTAGAGCACCGCGACGCGGCCGAAGTCGCGCGGATCGGGCAGTGTCGCGGCGTTCATGCCGGGCCTCCGGCCGCAGGGGCCATGTCGGTGATCAGACTGGCGGAAACCGCACCGATGTTGCCGGCGCCAAGGGTCAGCAGCAGATCGCCGTCGGCGAGCACCCCGGCGAGGGTGTCGGCGAGACTGTGCACATCCTCGACAAAGATCGGGTCGATGCGCCCGCGATTGCGCACCGCGCGCGCCAGCGCGCGGCCATCGGCACCGGGGATCGGCGACTCGCCGGCCGGGTAGACCTCGCTGAGCAGCAGCACGTCCGGCGCGCAGAGCACTTCGGCGAAGTCGTCGAACAGATCGTGGGTGCGGCTGTAGCGATGCGGCTGAAAGGCCACCACCAGGCGCCGCTCGGGCCAGCCTTCGCGGACCGCATCGATAATCGCCGCCAGCTCGCGCGGGTGGTGGCCGTAGTCGTCCACCAGCAGCGCGCGACCGCGGCCGAAATCCAGCTCGCCCTGCACCTGTGCGCGGCGGCCGATGCCGGCGAAATCGCCCAGTGCGTGGGCCATGATGTAGCCCTTCACGCCCAGCTCGTGGCCGACGGCGATCGCCGCCAGCGCGTTGAGCACGTTGTGCCGACCGGGCAGGTTGAGGGCCACATCGTCGATCCGCCGGCCATCGGGCAGCTGCACCGCGAAGTGGGTGACGAAGCCGCGCTGAACGATATCCACGCCGCGCACGTCGGCATCCTCGGCGGTGCCGTAGGTGATGAAGGGGCGGCTCAGCTCGGGCAGCAGGCCGCGCACTTCCGGGTCGTCGATGCACAGCACCGCCAGCCCCCAGAAAGGCAGGTGGTGGAGAAATTCGAGGAAGGTCTGGCGCAGCCTGGCGAAGTCGCCCTGATAGGTCGACAGGTGGTCGGCGTCGATGTTGGTGACAATCGAAATCACCGGCTGCAGAAACAGGAACGAGGCATCGCTCTCGTCGGCCTCGGCCACCAGCCACTCGCCGCGGCCGAGGCTGGCGTTGCTCGACGAACTGTTCAGCCGCCCGCCGATGACGTAGGTCGGGTCGAGCCCGCCCTCGGCCAGCACGCTGGCGGTCAGGCTGGTGGTGGTGGTCTTGCCGTGGGTGCCGGCCACCGCGATGCCCTGGCGGAAACGCATCAGCTCGGCCAGCATCTCGGCGCGCGGCACGATGGGGATGCGCCGCTCGCGGGCGCTGCGCACCTCCGGATTGTCATCGCCGATGGCGGTCGAGACCACCACCACATCGGCCTCGGCAACGTTGCTCTCGGCGTGTCCCGGATAAACCGTGGCGCCGCGCGATTCGAGCCGCTCGATCAGCGCGTTGCGCGCCCGATCCGAGCCGCTGATGCGATAGCCCAGCTCCAGCAGCACCTCGGCGATGCCGCCCATGCCGACCCCGCCGATGCCGACGAAATGGATCTGTCGAATGCGCCGCATGGCACCCGGCTGATTGCTGAAGCGGGCGTTCATCGCGACACCTCCAAAACAATATCGGCGACTCGCGCGGCGGCGTCGGTGCGCGCCAGCCGGCGGGCCTTTTCGGCCATTTCCAGCAGCCGCGCGCGGTCTTCGCAAAGCGCTTGCAGCACGGCTTCGAGGCGCTGCTGGTCGAGCCGCGGCTGGCGCAGCAGCTCGGCCGCGCCGGCCTCGGCCAGATAGCGCGCGTTGGCCATCTGATGGTCATCGACCGCGTGCGGATAGGGAATCAGCAGGCTGGCCACGCCGACTGCGGCGATCTCCGCCAGGGTGGTCGCACCGGCGCGGCAGACCACCAGATCGGCCCAGGCGTAGGCTGCGGCCATATCGTCGATAAAGGCCACCGCATCGACCTCGACACCGGCCGCGGCGTAGGCCTCGCGGGCCTGTTCCAGCTTGTCGCGCCCGGCCTGATGGCGCACCTCCAGCGGCACCGACAAAGCGGCGATAGCCTTCGGCAGCAGCGCGTTCAGCGAGGCCGCGCCGAGGCTGCCGCCGAGCACCAGCAAACGCACCGGCCCGCGCCGCGCGGCCATGCGATCGGCCGGCGCCGGCAGGCGGGTGATGGCACCGCGCAGCGGGTTGCCGACCAGCTCGCTGGGGCGATCACCAAAGGCATCGGGCATCGCGCTGAGCACGCGCCCGGCGATGCGCGCGAGCACGCGGTTGGTCAGCCCGGCGACGGCGTTCTGCTCGTGAATCACCAGCGGGCGCAGCGTCAGGCGCGCCATCAGCCCGCCGGGGCCGGCGGCGAAACCGCCCATGCCGAGTACCGCGCGCGGGCGGTGGCGGATGATGCCGAGCAGCGCCTGGCCACAGCCGCGCAGCAGGCGCAGCGGCGCCAGCAGTCGGGCCTGCCAGCCCTTGCCGCGCAGGCCGGCCACATCCAGCCAGACCACATCGATGCCAGCCGCCGGCACCAGCCGGCCCTCGATGCCGCTGCGCGTGCCCATCCACACCACCGGCACGCCGCGCTCGCGCAGCTCATCGGCCACCGCCAGGCCGGGGAACACGTGCCCGCCAGTGCCGCCGGCGGCGATCATCACCGGCCGCCGATCATTGGCCAGATCGCCGCGCGCGCTCATGCCACTGCCTCCCGCGCTGCGCGCCGGCCGCCGCTGCCATCGTCCCGGCGACGCTGTGGCCGCGGCATGGCCTGAGCCTCGGCCAGCGCGCATTCGTGGGCCACGCGCAGCAGCAGGGTCAGCGACAGGCAGGTGATCAGCAGGCTGGAGCCGCCGTAACTCATCAGCGGCAGGGTCAGGCCCTTGGTCGGCAGCAGCCCCATGTTGACGCCGATATTGATGAACGCCTGCAGCGCCAGCCAGATCGCCATCCCCTGCGCCAGGTGGACACCGAAGGGCAGCGCGCAGCGCTCGGCGCGCACCGCCAGCTGCAGGATCCGCCAGACCAGCGCGGCGAACAGGCCGATCACGCAGAGCACGCCGATCAGGCCCAGCTCCTCGGCGAGTACGGCGAAGAGGAAATCGGTGTGCGCCTCGGGCAGATAGAACAGCTTCTGCACGCTGCCGCCGAGACCGACGCCATTCCACGCGCCGCTGCCGATGGCGATCAGCGACTGCACCAGCTGAAAGCCCTTGTCGAAGGGATCGTCCCAGGGGTTGAGAAAGCTGGTCACCCGCGCCAGTCGATACGGCGAGGCGAGCACCAGCAGCGCGCCGGCGCCGCCGAGGCCGACAAACAGCAGCAGGAACTGCCAGAAATGCGCGCCGGCGAGAAACAGCATGCCCAGCGCGGTGGCGCTGATGATCACCGTGGCGCCGAAATCCGGTTCGAAAATCAGCAGCGCAGCGGCCAGGCAGACCAGCAGCATCGGCTTCAGGAAACCGCTGAAGCTGTTGCGCACCTCTTCGCCACGGCGCAGCAGATAGCCGGCCAGATAGACGATGAAGCACAGCTTGAAAACCTCTGAGACCTGCACGTTGAGCACGCCCAGAGACAGCCAGCGGCTGGAGCCATTGACCTCTTTGCCGATGCCCGGCACCAGCACCAGCAGCAGCAGGGCAAGGCCCAGACCGAGCAGCATCGGCCCGCTGCGCTGCCAGCGATCGAGGCTGACGCGAAACGCCAGCAGGCCCAGCAACAGACCCAGCAGCAGGTAGACCAGCTGGCGATTGAAATAGTGGAAGGGGTTGCCGGTGCGGCTCTCGGCGATCGACATCGACGCCGAGGCGAGCATCACCAGCCCGATCAGCAACAGCGCCGCGACTATCCCCAGCAGGGTCCAGTCGAGGGTATCGGCCGAGGGGGCGCCGCGGCGATCGCGGCCGCCCAGCAGCAGGCGCGTCCAGCTCACGATAGCCACCTCCCCACCGCCGCGGCAAAGGCCCGGCCGCGCGCGCTGTAGTCGTCGAACATGTCGAAGCTGGCACAGGCCGGCGACAGCAGCACCGCGTCGCCGGGCACCGCCAGCGCCACCGCGCGCGCCACTGCCTCATCCATGTCCGCAGCGCGCAGGGTGGGCACCGCGTGGCCGACCGCCGCATCGATCAGATCCGCGTCGCGGCCGATCAGCACCAGCGCGCGGGCGGTTTGCGCGAGCGCCTCGCGCAGCGGGGTGAAGTCCTGCCCCTTGCCCTCGCCACCGGCGATCAGCACCACCTTCGCGTGGCGCGGCGCGGCGCCGTGGGCGGCGGCGGCGAGGCCATTGAGCGCGGCCAGTGTGGCGCCGACGTTGGTGCCTTTGGAGTCGTTGTAGCAGGCCACGCCGTCGCGCTCGCCGAGCCACTGGCAGCGGTGTTCGAGGCCGCCGAACCGGCGCAGGCCGGCGAGCATCGCCGCGCGCGGCAGCGCTGCGGCATCCCCCAGCGCCAGCGCAGCGAGGGCGTTGTAACCGTTGTGCCGGCCGGGCACGCGCAACTCGGCCAGCGGCATCAGCAGCTCGCCGTCAGCACTCAGCCACTCGCCGCCGACGCCGGGCACCAGCGAGTATTCGCCGCTGTCGCCGAAGCTGGTCACGACGTGCTCGCAGGCCTCTGCCGGGGGGATGTCGTCGGGCCGCGTCAGCGGATCGTCGGCGTTGATCACCCAGTGGCGCGCGCGGTGGTAGATGTGGTGCTTGGTGAGCACGTAGTGGTCGAAGCTGGGGTAGCGGTCGAGATGGTCCTCGGAGAGATTCAGCACGCTGGCCGCCAGCGGCGCCAGGCTGCGGGTGGTCTCCAGCTGGAAGCTGGACAGTTCGAGCACGTACAGCGCCGCCTGTGCATCCAGCGCATCCAGCGCCGAGTAGCCGATATTGCCCGCCACGGCGACCCGCAGGCCGGCGGCGCGGGCCATCTCGCCAAGCATGCTGACCACGGTGCTCTTGCCGTTGGAGCCGGTCACCGCGATCACCGGCGCAGTCACCGCGCGGGCGAACAGCTCGATGTCGCCGAGCAGCTCGGCACCGGCATCCAGCGCGGCCATGATCGCCGGCTCCGCCGGATCCACGCCGGGGCTTTTGATGAGCAGCTGATAGCCGGCGAAGCGCGCCGGGTCGAAGCCGCCGAGGGCGAGCTTGACGCCGGGGGCAATTTTGCGCAGCTGCTCGATATCCGGCGGCTGGCGGCGGCTGTCGGCGACGTCGAAGGCGATCCCGCGGGCGGCGAGAAAGCGCGCGCTGGCCAGCCCGGAGACCCCGAGCCCCACCAGCAGAATTTTCTTGTCGCGCAGTTCGTCGAGCATCTCAGCGGATCTTCAGCGTTGCCAGGCCGACCAGCACCAGAATCACGGTGATGATCCAGAAACGGACGATGACCCGCGGTTCGGGCCAACCCTTGAGTTCAAAGTGGTGGTGCAGCGGCGCCATGCGGAAGATGCGCCGCCCGGTGAGCTTGAATGAGGCCACCTGCAGCATCACCGAAACGGTCTCCATCACGAACACCCCGCCCATGATGAACAGCACCAGTTCCTGGCGGACGACCACCGCGATGGTGCCCAGCGCGGCACCCAGCGCCAGCGCGCCGACATCGCCCATAAACACCTGCGCCGGGTAGGTGTTGAACCACAGAAAACCCAGCCCGGCCCCGGCCAGCGCGGCGCAGAACACGATCAGCTCGCCGACCCCGGGCACGTAGGGGATCAGCAGGTAGTCGGACCAGATGGCGTTGCCGGTGGCGTAGGCGATGATGCCCAGCGCGCCGCCGACCATCACCGTGGGCAGAATGGCCAGCCCGTCGAGGCCGTCGGTGAGGTTGACCGCGTTGCTGGTGCCGACGATGACGAAATAGGCAAACGGCACGAAAAGCCAGCCCATCTCCCAGGTGAGGCTCTTGAAAAAGGGCACGATCAGCGTCGTCTCTATCGGCTCGCCAGCGGTCAGAAACACCGCCAACGCCGCGGCCAGCGCGATCAGCGACTGCCAGCCGTACTTCTCGCCCGCGCTCAGGCCGCGCGAGTTGCCCAAAGCGATCTTGCGGTAATCATCGATCCAGCCAATGGCGCCGAAGGCCAGCGTCACCAGCAGCACCACCCAGACGTGGCGATTGGCCAGATCCGCCCACAGCAGCGTGGCCACGGCCACGGCGATCAGGATCATCGCCCCGCCCATGGTCGGCGTGCCGGCCTTGGACAGGTGTGACTCGGGGCCGTCTTCGCGCACCACCTGGCCGAACTTGATGTGTGCCAGATAGCTGATCACCCGCGGCCCGAGCAGCAGCGACACCGCCATCGCCGTGAGCGCCGAAAAGATCGCCCGCAGGGTGATGTAGCGCAGCACGTCGAAACCGCCGTGCAGATCCTTCAGCCAGTCCTGCAGCAACAGCAGCATCAGCCGGCCCTCTCGCGCGCGCCCGGCGCGCACAGCGCGGCGACCACATCTTCCATGCCTGCCGCGCGCGAGCCCTTCACCAGCAGGCAGACCGCCGCATGCAATTCGGCGCCGATGGCCGCGGCCGCGGCGGCGGCATCGGCGTGCTGGCTGGCACCGGCGCCAAAGGCATCCGCCGCGGCCGCCGCCAGCGGCCCGGCGGCGAACAGTCGCGCCACCCCCGACTCACGCACCAGCGCGCCCATTCGGGCGTGAATGCGCGGCGCCTCCTCGCCCAGCTCACCCATGTCGCCGAGCGCCAGCCAGCGCTCGCCGCCGGCCGCCAGCGGCTGCTCGGCGAGCACCGCCAGCGCCGCGCGCAGCGAATCCGGATTGGCGTTGTAGCTGTCGTCGATGAGCTGCGCGCCGCAGGCCGCGCGCTTGAATTCCAGCCGACCGGGCACCGCCGCCAGCGACTCCAGCCCGACGCGCAGCTGATCGCCGTCGGCGCCGGCGGACAGCGCCAGCGCCGCGGCGGCCAGCGCGTTGCGCGCATTGTGCTCACCGGGCAGCGGCAGGCGCAGCTCGACGCAAAAATCGCGCGGCCCGGTGATTCGCAGTCGACCGCCCGGCGCAGCCGCATCGGCGATGCGCTCGCCGCGCAGATCGGCGCCGGCGGCGAAGCCGAAGGTGTAAAACAGCCGCGCCCCGGCGATGCGCCGCCACAGATCGGCGTAGCGATCGTCGGCGTTGATCAGCGCGATGCCGCTATCCGCCAGCCCACCGTAGATCTCACCCTTGGCCATGGCCACGCCATCGAGGCTGCCGAAGCCCTCCAGATGCGCCGCCATGGCGTTGTTGACCAGCGCCACATCGGGCCGCGCCAGGCGGCTCAGATAATCGATTTCACCGGCGTGATTGGCGCCCATCTCGATCACCGCAAAGCGGTGCTCGGCAGACAGCCGCAGCAGCGTCAGCGGCACGCCGATGTCGTTGTTCAGATTGCCCTCGGTGGCCAGCGTCGGCGCCACCGGGGAGAGCATCGCCGCGGTCATCTGCTTGACCGTGGTCTTGCCGTTGCTGCCGGTCAGCGCCAGCACCCGGGCGCTCATCCGCGCCCGCCAGGCCTGCGCCAGCCGGCCGAGCGCCAGGCGCGGATCGTCGACCAGAATCTGCGCGCCGCCGAGCTCCAGACGCCGCGCCACCACCGCCGCCGCGGCACCGCTGGCGAAGGCCGCGGCGACGTGCTCGTGGCCGTCGAAATGCGGCCCGCACAGGGCAAAGAACAGCTCCAGCGGCAACAGCTTGCGGCTGTCGGTGGACACCCCGCTGAAGGGCGCGTCGGCGCCGAGCAGGCGACCGCCCATCATCTGTGCCGCATCGGACAGGTGCAGAGCGATCATGCGCCACCCCCTCTGCCGTCCGGGTCGAGCAGCGCGAGCAGCGTTTCCCGATCCGAATAATGGCGGCGCTCGCCGGCGACGATCTGGTAGTCCTCGTGGCCCTTGCCGGCGACCAGCAGCCAGTCGTCGGCGGCCGCCGCGGCCAGCGATTCGGCGATCGCCGCGGCGCGATCGCGCTGCACGCGCACCGCCTGCGGGCGGGCGAATCCGGCGCGGATGTCATCGATGATGCGCTGCGGATTCTCGCCGCGCGGGTTGTCATCGCAGACCACCACGCAGTCGGCGCCGGCCTCGGCGGCGGCGGCCATCTCGGCGCGCTTGCCGCGGTCGCGCTCGCCGCCGCAGCCGAACAGGCACCACAGCGCACCGCTGCAATGCGGGCGCAGTGCCGCCAGCGCCGCCGCCAGCGCCTGCGGGGTGTGCGCGTAATCGACCACCGCGGTCGGCCGCCCCGCTGCGCTGAAGCGCTCCAGCCGTCCGGCCACCGGCTGCAGCGCCGACAGCCGCGCGGCGATGTCCGCGTCGTCGAGGCCGCAGGCCGACAGCGCGGCGGCGCTGGCGAGCAGATTATCGACGTTGAAATGGCCCAGCAGGCGGGTGGCGACCGGCTGACAGCCGCGCGGCGTGCGCAGCGTGAATCGCAGCCCGCTGTCGGCGCAGTCGATATCCGCGGCGGCGAACTCGGCGCCGGCGGCAGCGCTGGCGCTGTAGCCGATGTCGCGCACCCCGGGCCGCGCTGCGGCGGCTAGCTCGCGACCGAAATCGTCGTCCAGATTGAGCACCCGGCAGCGCAGCCCCGGCCAGTCGAACAGCGCCGCCTTGGCGGCGCGATAGGCATCCAGGCTGCCGTGAAAATCGAGGTGATCGCGGCCGAGATTGGTCAGCACGGCGATCTCGAACGGCACCGCGGCGACGCGCTGCAGGGCCAGCCCGTGCGACGACACTTCCATCGCCACGCGCCGCGCGCCGGCGGCGCGCAGATCCGCCAGCGCGGCCTGCAGGCCGATGGCGTCCGGGGTGGTGAAGTCGCTGGCGGCGAGCGCGCCGGGAAAGCCGTTGCCGAGGGTGCCGATCACCCCGCAGCGCCGCCCCGGAGCATCCAGCGCGGCGGCGATGAATTGGCTCACCGAAGTCTTGCCGTCGGTGCCGGTGACGCCGATCGGCGCCAGCGCGGCGCCCGGCCGGGTGTAAAAGCGCGCGGCGATCTCGCCCAGCGCAGCGGCCAGCCCGGGCACCGCCACGGGCAGCGCGCCGGCGGTGGCGATGCGCGCCCGGCAGGCGCTGTCGAAGCGCGCGTCGGCGGCGTCGGCGAGCACCGCCAGCGGCGCCGCGGCGAGCACCGCGTCGAGGAAATCCAGACCGTGCCGGCTGGCCCCGGCGAGGGCGACGAAAACGCCACCGGCGAGCACTTCGCGGCTGTCGCTGGCCAGTCCGGCGACCGGCACTGCGGGAATGCTCGCCGCTGCGGCGTCGAGCAGGCCGGCGAGCAGCTGATCGAGGCTCGCGCGGGCGGCGGGCTGGCGGCGCGCGGGCATCACGTTTCACCGCCACGGGCGGAAAGCCCATCGTCGCGCACCCGCAGACTGCCGGCGGGCAGGTCGTCGGGCGGGCTGCCGAGCAGGCGCAGGGCGCCGCCGACCACCCGCGAGAACACCGGCGCGGCCACCGCGCCGCCGAAGTATTCGCCGGCGCCGGGCTCATCGATGATCACCACGCAGACCAGCTCCGGGCGACTGGCCGGGGCGAAGCCGGCGAACACCGAGACGTAGCGATCCTCAGCGTAACCACCGACCTGGGATTTGTGCGAGGTGCCGGTCTTGCCGGCGACGCGATAGCCGTTGATGGCCGCGCGCACCGCGGTGCCGCCGGGCTCGGTGACGGTCTCCATCATGCGCTGCACGGCGCGCGCGCTGGCCACCGACAGCACCCGCTCGCCGGGCTGCGGCTCGAAGCGCTTGAGGAAGCTGACCTCGGGCAGCAGGCCGTCGCCGGCGATCGCCGCGTAGGCGCGCGCCAGCTGCAGCGGGGTCACCGAGAGGCCGTAACCGAAGCTCAGCGTGGCCTGCTCCAGCGCGCCCCAGTCGCTGGCGTGGGGCAGCACGCCGCTGCCCTCGCCGGGAAAGCCGCTGCCGCTGACGCGACCGAAACCGACCGCATCGAACAGTTGCCACAGCTCCTCGGCACTCATCCGCTGCGCCACTTTGGTGGCGCCGATATTGCTCGATTTGCGGATGATGCCGGTGAAATCCAGCGCGCCGTAATTGCGGTGATCCTTGATGGTGTGATAGCGCACGCGATAGCGACCGGGCGCGGTATCGATCAGCTCGGCGGGGTCGAAGCGGCCGGTCTCCAGCGCCGCGGCGAGGGTCAGCGGCTTCATCGTCGAGCCGGGTTCGAGCAGATCGGTGGCGGCGCGATTGCGCGAGCGGGCGCCGCGGCGCTCGCCGCGATTGTTGGGGTTGTAGGCCGGCTGGTTGGCCATCGCCAGCACTTCGCCGCTGCGCACGTCGAGCACCACCACCGAGCCGGCGCGGGCGCGCTGCGCGGCTACCTGCGCCTTCAGTTCGCGATAGGCCAGATACTGGATGCGCTTGTCGATTGACAGCAGCAGATCGCGGCCGGGGCGCGCTTCGCGCACGCTTTCGATGTCGGCGATCACGCGCCCGCGGCGGTCCTGGATGATGCGCCGCAGACCCGGCTCGCCGGCCAGCCAGGCGTCGTAGGCCAGCTCCAGCCCCTCCTGGCCGCGGTCGTCGATATCGGTGAAGCCGAGCAGGTGCGCGCTGACTTCGCCACCGGGGTAGTAGCGGCGGTACTCGCGCTGCAGGTTGACGCCGGGCACGGCCAGCTCGACGACGCGCTCGGCGGCCTCCGGCGAAACGTGGCGGCGCAGGTAGATGAACTGCTTGTGCGCGGCGCCCTCGACGCGCTCGGCCAGCGCTGCGTGCGAAACGCCCAGCGCCGCGGCCAGCTCGCCCCACTGCGCCTCGGCGGCCAGCAGCTGCTCGGGCACCGCCCACACCGAGTCCACCGGGGTGCTCACCGCCAGTGGCTCGGCGTTGCGGTCGAGCAGCATGCCGCGGTGCGCCGGCACGCTGCGCACCCGCTGCTGGCGGGCTTCGCCCTGCTCCTGCAAGAAATCGCGGCGCAGCACCTGCAGATCGACCGCGCGCGCCACCAGCGCCAGGCCCAGCAGCGCAAAGATGCCGAGCACCGCACGGCGGCGCCCGGGGAAGCTCGGCTGCGGCGCGTCGCGGCGGTTCATCGCGGCACCATCACGATGTCGGCGTAGTCGGGCACGCGCATCTGCAACTCGCGGCTGGCGATGTCTTCGATGCGCCCGTGGGTCGCCCAGGTGCTCTGCTCCAGCTGCAGCTTGCCCCATTCGACATTGAGTTCATCGATGGCGCGCTCGGCGCCGCGCAGCTCGACGAACAGGCGCCGGCTCTCGTGCTTGGCGTAGACCACGCCCAGCGCGCTGGCGAGCACCAGCGCGGTGAGGATCAGTGCGCTGACCGAACTGCCGCTCATTCCGCCAGCCTCTCGGCGGCGCGCAGCACCGCGCTGCGCGCGCGCGGGTTGCTGGCGATCTCCGTCTCGCCGGCGCGCTGCGCCTTGCCGATGGCGCGCAGCCGGGCGCGCCAGTCGGGATCCGGCGGCAGGCCGCGCGGCGCCGCCGGCGGCCGGCTGTGATCGCGAATGAAACGCTTGGCGATGCGATCCTCCAGCGAGTGGAAGCTGATCACCGCCAGCCGCCCGCCGGGGCGCAGCGCGGCCAGCGATTGTTCGAGCACTGCCTCGACCGATTCCAGCTCGCGATTGATGTGGATGCGGATGGCCTGAAAGCTGCGCGTCGCCGGGTGCTTGTGGCGCTCGCCACCCTTTTTGCGCGGCGCCGGGCTGGCGGCGCGGATCAGCTCGACCAGCTCGCCGGTGCGGCGCAGTGGCCGCTCGGCGCGGCGCGCCACCACGGCGCGGGCGATGCGCCGGCTGTGGCGCTCCTCGCCGTAGCGCCACAGCACATCGGCGATCTCGGCCTGTGCCGCGGTGGCCAGCCAGTCGGCGGCGGATTGGCCGCGGCTGTCGTCCATGCGCATGTCCAGCGGGCCGTCGACGGCAAAGGAAAAGCCGCGCTGCGGATCGTCGAGCTGCGGCGAGGAGACGCCGAGATCGAGCAGCAGGCCATCGACGCGACCGAGCAGGCCCTCGCCGGCGAGCACTTCGCCCAGCTCGCTGAAGTTGCCGTGGTGGATGGCGAAGCGCGGGTCATCTGCAAAGCGCACGCGCGCCGCGTGCACCGCTTGCGGATCGCGGTCGAAGGCCAGCAGCCGGCCATCTGCGCCGAGGCGTTCGAGAATCGCCGCGCTGTGCCCGCCGCGGCCGTAGGTGCCATCGACGAATACGCTCGCGGCGCGCTCGCCCGGCACACCATCAAGCGCCAAAGCCGCCAGCGCTTCGTCGAGCAGTACCGGCTTGTGGTGGAGTGTGGCGTGCATGGTTATAACGAGAAGCTGCCGAGTGAATCGGAGAGTTCGTCGCCATCGCTGCCGCGGGCCTCTTCGAGCCACTGGTCGCGGTGGCGCGTCCAGGCTTCTTCATCCCACAGCTCAAACTTGTTGCCCTGACCGATCAGCACCACCCGCTTGCCCAGCCCGGCGACCTCGCGCAGCGGTGTCGGCAGCAGCATCCGCCCCTGGCCGTCCAGGTCGACCTCGTGGGCATGGCCCAGATACAGCCGCTGCAGGCTGCGCGCGGTCTTGTTGAGATTGGGCAACTGCATCAGCTTGCGCTCGACCTGCTCCCATTCGGGCAGTGGAAAGATCAACAGGCAGGGATCGCGATCGATGGTGATCACCAGCTGGCCGGCGCAACTCTCGATGAGGCGCTCGCGGTGGCGGCTGGGCATGGCCATGCGCCCCTTGGCATCAAGATTCAGATTGGCGACGCCACGGAACATTGCTTTTGCGTATTGGGCTAAAGATCCACTTTATGTGGTCGATAACCCACTTCTCCCCACTTTTCCCCACAATGGGCGCGAATATAGGGAGACAGGGGCACAAGTGTCAAGAAAGTAACCCTTACAACCGCAGGGATTTCTACCGCGCGCACAAAGACTTAGCCGACTTTTCCACAGGCCGCAAAAATTACCAAAAGAAAAGCCGAACCATCTCAGGCGGTTGCCCGGGAAAGATGAGGATTCACATTAAGCTTGCCGCGAACGCGGTAAAATTGACGGATCAGCAGCCCTACTGGCTGCGACAGCGGCGCGCGATGCGCCGCCCGAGTGGGAGCGGAGCCGGCCTGTAAGCCGGGTTCTGTCGAGGACAGTCATTCATCTGCGACCTGTGTCACCACAGGCCTGTAGCGGCCTACCCGGGAACGGCGCGGGCCACGCCATCGTCCCCCTATTTGGCCTTGCTCCGGGTGGGGTTTACCGTGCCACGGCGTGTTGCCACCCGCGCGGTGCGCTCTTACCGCACCCTTTCACCCTTGCCGGCGACGCCCGTGGGCGCCACTTTGGCGGTCTACTCTCTGCTGCACTTTCCGTAGGCTCGCGCCCCCCAGGGGTTACCTGGCACCCTGCCCTGTGGAGCCCGGACTTTCCTCCACGCCGCGCTAGCGACGCAGCGACTGCCCGGCCGACTCCGCCGCGCGAAGATACCACAAACCCCCGCCCCGCCAAGCAGCGATCAAAAGACCATCGCGCCGCGGCCATCTCCCGGCTAGCGCCGCCGATCATCATCGCGGCGCATCGCCCTCGCCGCGCAACTGCAGCGCCAGATCGTAGGCGCGATTGCGCGAGACCCCGCAAAGACGTGCCGCCACCGCCGCCGCACGCCGCGGGGCCAGCTCCGGCAGCAGCGCTTCGAGCGCGCGACGCAGCTCCTCATCGCCAGGTTCGCGCCGCGCCGCGCCGGCGACGATGACGACGAACTCACCGCGCCGCTGATCGGCGTCGGCGTCGAGCCAGCGGCACAGCTCGCCGAGGCTGGCGCGGCGCAGCGTCTCGAAACGCTTGGTCAGCTCGCGCGCCAGACAGGCTTCGCGCTCGGCGCCGAAGGCGGCGGCCATATCGGCCAGCGATTCGCGCACGCGGTGGCTGGATTCAAAAAACACCAGACTGCGCGACTCGCCGGCCAGCGCGGCAAAACAGCCGCGCCGCGCCGCCGCCCTGGCCGGGGCGAAACCCTCGAAAGCGAAGCGGTCGGTGGCCAGACCGCTGGCGCACAGCGCAGCCAGCAGCGCCGACGGCCCCGGCACCGGCACCACGCGCACGCCGGCCGCTTGACAGGCGCGCACCACCCGGTAGCCCGGATCGGAGACCAGCGGCGTACCGGCGTCGCTGATCAGCGCCGCACACTCGCCACCGGCGAGGCGCTCGGCGAGGCGCTCGGCGCGCTCCGCTTCGTTGTGATCGTGCAGCGCCTGCAGCGGCGTGGCGATGCCCAGATGCTGCAGCAGGCGGCGGCTGTGGCGGGTGTCCTCGGCGTAGATACAATCCACCGCGGCCAGCACCGCGCAGGCGCGCGCGGTGATGTCAGCGAGGTTGCCGATCGGCGTCGCCACCACGTAGAGCGTCGCCGGGGCGATGCCGGCGGGGCGCGCATCGGGC
>CBFCYW010000019.1:0-41556 GCA_965602395.1 uncultured Chromatiales bacterium | reverse complement strand
ACAAAAAAGGGCTTGCGAAGAAAACTTCGCAAGCCCTCGCTGTCTCTGGCTCCCCGGGACGGGCTCGAACCGCCGACCTAGTGATTAACAGTCACCCGCTCTACCGACTGAGCTACCGGGGAATTTTCGCGCTGCGGCCGATGGATGGCTCGTGGGGCGGCAGCGTGAAGGCGCGTATTCTACCCATCCGCCCCCGCCGGTCAACTCCCGCAAGCGGTGGCTGGTCACAGGTCGGGAGTTCCGTCAGCGGTCGTTCGGCACTGGCGTTGCGCTGCGTTCGCGGCTGCGCTCAGAGCGCATCGCCGATGCGCTGCATGGCGCTTTCCAGCTGCTGCATGCCGGTGGCGTAGGAGAGCCGCAGGTGTCCCGGGGCGCCGAAGGCGGAGCCGGGCACCAGCGCGACGCCGGCGCGATCGAGCAGCAGACCGGTGAAGGCGACGTCGTCCGCGGCGCCGCTGGCGGCGATGGCTTCGCGCACGTCGGGGAAGGCGTAAAAGGTGCCGTCGGAGGGCTGGCAGCGCACGCCGGGCAGGGCGTTGAGGGCATCGACCACGTAGTCGTGGCGCTGGCGAAAGGCGGCCAGCATCGGCGCGATGCAGCCCTGATCGCCGTCCAGCGCGGCGACCGCGGCGGCCTGCGAGATGCTGCAGGGGTTGGAGGTGCTCTGCGACTGGACCTTTTTCATCGCCTCGATCACCGGCTGCGGGCCGGCGGCGTAACCGATCCGCCAGCCGGTCATGGCGTAGGCCTTGGAGACGCCGTTGAGCACCAGCGCGCGCGGCTGCAGATCGGCGCAGGCGTTGACGATGTTGGCAAAGGGCTCATCGCGCCAGAGGATGTGCTCGTACATGTCGTCACTGGCCACCAGCACCTGCGGGTGGCGGCGCAGCACTTCGCCCAGCGCGGCCAGCTCGGCACGGCTGTAGGCGACCCCGCTGGGGTTGGACGGGCTGTTGAGCACCAGCAGCCGGGTGCGCGCGCCGATCGCCGCTTCGAGCTGCTCGGGCCGCAGCTTGAAGCGCTGTTCGGCGGGGCAGGGGACGATCACCGGCTCGCCGTCGGCCAGCTTGACCATATCCGGGTAGGAGACCCAGTAGGGCGCGGGGATGATGACCTGATCGCCCGGATCGAGCAGTGCCTGGGCGAGGTTGTAAAAGCTCTGCTTGCCGCCGCAGGAGACCAGGATCTGCGCCGGATCGTAGTCGAGGCCGTTGTCGCGACGGAACTTGTCGGCGATGGCGCGCTTGAGTTCGGGGATGCCGTCCACCTGGGTGTAGCGGGTCTGGCCGGATTCGATCGCGGCGATGCCGGCGGCGCGGATGTGCGCCGGGGTGTCGAAGTCCGGCTCGCCGGCGCCCAGGCCAATGATGTCGCGGCCCTCGGCGCGCAGGCGCGCCGCCAGCGAGGTGACGGCGAGCGTCGGCGAGGGCTGCACGCGGGACAGTTTGGCTGCGGTGGCGATGGGCACGAGGCTATTCCTTCTAGCGGCGGTTGGACTACTATGAACGGCTGCATCGAGCGCCGGATGATAGCCAGCGCGCATCGCGGTGACCAAGCCTTTCCTCTCTGCGCCCCGGGGCCTTCGCCATGTCCAAAGCCTTCAAACTGGTCAGCGATTTTCAGCCCGCGGGCGATCAGCCGGCGGCTATCGCGAAGATGGTCGAAGGCCTCGGCGACGGTCTCGCCTTCCAGACCCTGCTCGGCGTCACCGGCTCCGGCAAGACCTACAGCATGGCCAGCGTGATCGCCGCGCAGCAGCGCCCGGCGATGATTCTGGCGCCGAACAAGACACTGGCGGCGCAGCTCTACGGCGAGATGCGCGAGTTCTTTCCGGAGAATTCCGTCGAGTACTTCGTCTCCTATTACGACTACTACCAGCCCGAGGCCTATGTGCCGGCCTCGGACACCTTTATCGAGAAGGATTCCTCGATCAACGAGCACATCGAGCAGATGCGCCTGTCGGCCACCAAGGCGCTGTTCGAGCGCCGCGACGTGGTGATCGTCGCCACCGTCTCGTCGATCTACGGCCTCGGCGATCCGCAGGCCTATCACCAGATGGTGCTGCACCTGATGCGCGGCGCGCAGATCGATCAGCGTGCGATGCTGCGGCGGCTGGCGGAGATGCAGTACTCGCGCAACGATATGGAGCTGCGCCGCGGCACCTATCGGGTGCGCGGCGAGGTGATCGATATCCACCCGGCGGACGCCGAGCGCGAGGCGCTGCGGGTGGAGCTGTTCGACGACGAGATCGAGCAGCTGAGCCTGTTCGATCCGCTCACCGGCGAGGTCATCCGCCGCCTGCCGCGCACCACCATCTACCCCAAGACCCACTACGTGACGCCGCGCGAGACGCTGCTGGCGGCGATCGATCAGATCAAGGATGAGCTGCGCGAACGGCTGGCGCAGCTGCGCGACAACGGCATGCTGGTGGAGGCGCAGCGACTGGAGCAGCGCACCCTGTTCGATATCGAGATGATCAACGAGCTGGGCTACTGCTCGGGGATCGAGAATTACTCGCGCTACCTCTCCGGGCGCGCCCCGGGTGAGCCGCCGCCCTGCCTGTTCGACTATGTGCCGGCGGACGCGCTGCTGTTCATCGACGAGAGCCACGTGACCGTGCCGCAGCTCGGCGCCATGTACAAGGGCGATCGCTCGCGCAAGGAGACGCTGGTCAGCTACGGCTTCCGCCTGCCCTCGGCGCTGGATAACCGGCCGCTGCGCTTCGATGAATTCGAGCGGCTGATGCCGCAGACGGTGTTCGTCTCGGCGACGCCGGGCGGCTACGAGAAAGAGCACGCCGATCAGGTGGTCGAGCAGGTGGTGCGCCCCACCGGGCTGGTCGATCCGCTCACCGAGGTGCGCCCGGTGGCCACCCAGGTCGATGATCTGCTTTCGGAGATCAGCCTGCGCGTGGCCGCCGAGGAGCGCGTGCTGGTGACCACGCTGACCAAGCGAATGGCCGAGGATCTGACCGAATATCTCGCCGAGCACGGCGTGCGGGTGCGCTATCTGCACTCGGACATCGACACCGTGGAGCGGGTCGAGATCATCCGCGATCTGCGCCTGGGCGAGTTCGATGTGCTGGTCGGCATCAATCTGCTGCGCGAGGGACTGGACATGCCGGAGGTGTCGCTGGTGGCGATTCTCGACGCGGACAAGGAGGGCTTTCTGCGCTCGGAGCGCTCGCTGATCCAGACCATCGGCCGCGCCGCGCGCAACATCAACGGCAAGGCGATCCTCTACGCCGACCAGATCACCGGCTCCATGCAGCGCGCGCTGGGGGAGACGGAACGCCGCCGCGATAAGCAGCTCCAACACAATGCGGCCCACGGCATCACGCCGCAGGGCGTGCGCAAGGCGGTCACCGATATCATGGAGGCCGCGACGCCGGGCGCGCCGGGCAGCGCGAAGCGTTACGCCAGGGTTGCCGAGGAGGTCGCCAAATACGCCGCCAAGACGCCGAAGCAGCTGGCCCGCGAGATCGAGCAGCTGGAGAAGCGCATGTACCAGCATGCGCGCGATCTGGAGTTCGAGCAGGCGGCGGCGGTGCGCGATCAGCTCGAAGCGCTGCGCGAGCACGGGCTGGGTCCGGCGAAGGCCGGCTGAGCGGCTTTCGCTGCAGCGCAGCATAAATTGCGGTAGAATCCGCGCGCGATTAATGCTCTCGCTCACAAGCATATTTATGCTTAATACTCGGCCGCGGCAGCCACACCGCCGCGGTGGCCGGGCGCGGGGCAGAGGCCACACCGTTGCCGCCGGCTGCGCCCGCGGCGGGGAAGACATAAAGAGGGGACTACAGTGCTGGAACAATACAGAAAACACGTCGAGGAACGCGCCGCCGAGGGCGTGCCGCCAAAGCCGCTGGAAGCCGAACAGGTGGCCGCATTGGTCGAGCTGCTCAAGGCGCCGCCCGCCGGTGAAGAAGAGTTCCTGCTCGATCTGATCTCCAACCGCGTGCCGCCGGGCGTCGATCAGGCCGCCTATGTCAAGGCCGCCTTCCTCGCCGATATCGCCAAGGGCGAGGCCGAGAGCCCGCTGCTCGATCGCGTCGCAGCCATCCGCCTGCTCGGCACCATGCTCGGCGGCTACAACATCGAGCCGCTGGTCGGCCTGCTGGACGACGCCGATGAGGCCGTCTCCGCAGCCGCTGCCGAGGCGCTCAAGCACACCCTGCTGATGTTCGACGCCTTCCACGACGTGAAGGAAAAGATGGACGCCGGCAGCGCCCGCGCCCGCGAGGTGATCGAATCCTGGGCCGCGGCCGAGTGGTTTCTGTCGCGCCCCGAGCTGGCCGAAAAGCTCACCGTCACCGTGTTCAAGGTCAGCGGTGAGACCAACACCGACGATCTCTCCCCGGCGCCCGATGCCTGGTCGCGCCCGGATATCCCGCTGCACGCCAACGCCATGCTGAAGATGGCTCGCGAGGGCATCGACCCGGACGTGCCCGGCGAGATCGGCCCGCTCACGCTGATCGAATCGCTCAAGCAAAAGGGCTTCCCGCTGGCCTATGTCGGCGATGTGGTCGGCACCGGTTCCTCGCGCAAATCGGCCACCAACTCGGTGCTCTGGCACATGGGCGACGACATCCCGCACGTGCCCAACAAGCGCGGCGGCGGCCTGTGCATCGGCGGCAAGATCGCGCCGATCTTCTTCAACACCATGGAAGATGCCGGCGCCCTGCCGGTGGAAATGGACGTGGAAAAGATGAGCACCGGCGATGTCATCGACGTCTACCCCTACGAGGGCGTGGCGAAGAATGCCGACAGCGGCGAAGTGCTCGCCGAGTTCTCGCTGAAGACCCAGGTGCTGCTGGATGAAGTCCGCGCCGGCGGCCGCATCCCGCTGATCATCGGCCGCGGCCTCACCGAGCGCGCCCGCGAGGCGCTCGGCCTGGAAACCAGCGATGTCTTCCGCAAGCCGGAGCAGCCGGCCGATTCCGGCAAGGGCTTCAGCCTGGGGCAGAAGATGGTCGGCCGCGCCTGCGGCATGGACGGCGTGCGCCCGGGTACCTACTGCGAGCCGAAGATGACCACCGTCGGTTCGCAGGACACCACCGGCCCGATGACCCGCGATGAACTCAAGGATCTGGCCTGCCTCGGTTTTTCCGCCGATCTGACCATGCAGAGCTTCTGCCACACCGCCGCCTACCCGAAGCCGGTCGACGTGCAGATGCACCACAGCCTGCCGGACTTCATCTCCAGCCGCGGCGGCGTGGCGCTGCGCCCCGGCGACGGCATCATCCACAGCTGGCTGAACCGCATGCTGCTGCCGGATACGGTCGGCACCGGCGGCGATTCGCACACCCGCTTCCCGCTGGGCATCTCCTTCCCGGCCGGCTCGGGTCTGGTCGCCTTCGCCGCGGCCACCGGGGTGATGCCGCTGGATATGCCCGAATCGGTGCTGGTGCGTTTCAAGGGCGAGCTGCAGCCGGGCGTGACGCTGCGCGATCTGGTCAACGCGATCCCCTACTACGCCATCAAGCAGGGCCTGCTGACGGTCGCCAAGGCGGGCAAGAAGAACATCTTCTCCGGCCGCATTCTGGAGATCGAAGGGCTGCCCAAACTCAAGGTCGAGCAGGCTTTCGAGCTGTCCGACGCCTCCGCCGAGCGCTCCGCCGCCGGCTGCACGGTGAAGCTGGACAAGGAACCGATCATCGAGTACCTGAACTCCAACATCACGTTGCTGAAGTGGATGATCGCCAACGGCTATCAGGATGCGCGCACCATCGAGCGGCGCATTCAGAACATGGAGCAGTGGCTGGAGAACCCGGAGCTGATGGAAGCCGACGCCGACGCCGAATACGCCGCGGTGATCGACATCGATCTGGCCGATGTGAAGGAGCCGCTGCTGGCCTGCCCGAACGATCCCGACGACGTCAAGCCGCTGTCCGAACTGGCCGGCGCGCAGATCGACGAGGTCTTCATCGGCTCCTGCATGACCAACATCGGCCACTTCCGCGCCGCCGGCAAGCTGCTCGACGGCAAGCACGACCTGCCGACCCGGTTGTGGGTTTCGCCGCCGACCAAAATGGACGAGCACCTGCTCACCGAAGAGGGCTACTACGGCATTTTCGGCCGCGTCGGCGCGCGCATGGAGATGCCCGGCTGCTCGCTGTGTATGGGCAATCAGGCGCGCGTGCGCGACGGCGCCACGGTGGTTTCCACCTCCACCCGCAACTTCCCCAACCGCCTCGGCAACGGTGCCAATGTGTACCTGAGCTCGGCGGAGCTGGCGGCGGTCGCGGCGATGCTCGGCAAGCTGCCCAGCGTCGAGGAATACATGGAGATCGCCAACAAGATCGATTCGATGGCCGACGACATCTACCGCTATATGAATTTCGATCAGATCGAGGCGTATCAAAAGGTGGCCGCGAAGGTGATTCCGATCGCCGCCGTCTAGTCCGCGCCTTAACGCGACCCGCTCAAGCGGCGCTACCCGAAGCGCCGCGACAGCCGCAAAGCCCGCCATTCTGGCGGGCTTTGTCGTGATCCGGATCGCATCGCCTGCCAACTGTGCGGCGGTTTCGGCTACCTGTGACGGTTATCATCTGTGGTCGCCGGCGCGTCCGGCCGGGCAAAACTCAGGGAGAAATCATTATGTTATCGCGACTGTTCGCCGCCACGATCGCCGCTCTGTCACTCTGTGTCGAGGGGGCGCTGGCCGCCGAGTACTATGTGGCTCGCGACGGCAGTGACCTGCGCGGCTCCGGCAGCGCCGAATCGCCCTGGGGCAGCATCGACTACGCGGTGCGCCAGCTCGATGGCGGCGATACGCTGACCGTGCGGGCCGGTCTCTACGAGGGGCCGGATCACTTCATCGCCAACATCCCCAGCGGCGAGCCCGGCCGCTACACCACCATTCGTGCCGAGCAGCCGATGTCGGTGCGCATCCGGCATGCCGGGGCAAGCCTGAGGTATCGCGAGAATCTGGCCAAGCTGGAGGGCAGCTATATCCGCGTCGATGGCTTTATCTTCGAGCTGGCGGATTCCGTCTCCCCGCCCTACGTGGTGCGCCTCAACGGTGATCACCTGAAACTGACGCGCAGCATCGTCAAGCGCAGCGGCCGGATAGACCCCTACGGCGGCTTGGTGGCGGTCGGCGGCAGCTACAACCTGATCGAGGATGTGGCCGGTGTCGGCGTGTGCCGCTACTGCTTTTACACCGGTGGGCCGAAGGATGATGATCACCGCATCATTTTCCGCCGCGTCGTCGGCCGCTTCGACTACGCCAATTCGGATCAGCCCAAGGCGACCTTCGCCGCTTACGGCAACAACTCCGGCCACCGGGTGCGCGAGATTCTCATGCAGAACGTGATCGCGCTGGACGGCAACTATCTCGGCATCGGCCGGGAGCGCAAGTACGGTGGAATCTACGCACCGAAAAACACCGCCGGGCTGCGCATCCAGGGCGGCATCATACTCAATGAGGGCAGCCGCTACGCGGGCATGTTCGTGCAGGAGCAGCAGGGTCGCGACACGGTGGTCGAGCACTCGCTGGTGTGGGATCTGCGCGGTCCGCACAAGCATGCCGGGGTGCGCGAGAATGGCTCCGGCGATGATCGCTTCGAGCACCTGACCATCGGTGGGCGCATCCAGGGGCGGCCGATCTACACCAGGCAGGGCCGCCGTGCCAGCGATTCGATCCTGATGCCGGCACCCGGCAGCCTCGACAATCTGCTCGACAACGGCGCAAAAGGCGCGCGCATCATCGAGCGCTACGGTCGCAGCGGTAGTCTGTGGGGCGAGCCAGGCTTCGACGAACGCACTGATGAGCCGCTCTGGCCCTGGCCCTACGAGGATGCCATCAAGACGGTCTTCGCCGAGCCCAACCAGCCGCCGGAGGGCTATCAGCCGCGCCAGAATGACAGCCGCCGCGGCTTTACCGTGGCTACTGATCGCTTCGGCGAGCGGATGACGCTCAGCCGCTACATCTGGCAGTACCTGGGCACGCCGGCGCCGGACTGGCTGTACGCCAAAGAGAACTGATCGCGCTCCAATCGCCAGGCCGTCGCTGCCCGCGTGCGGGTTGCGGCGGCCCGGCGATCCGCCCGGTTTGCCCGGGTCGGACCCGACCCTCCCCGCACCGCACTCTAGCGCGTCGGCTGCCGGCAGATCGTGCTGTTGGCATCAAAGCCGCGATTCTCTGGGCCGGCAAATTGGCCGGGCGCTGAATCCGTCAATATGTCGATTTCTTGGACGGATGCATGCATTGACGCTGTTCTACGGCATCGCTAATCCTTGTCCGAATTGAATTCTGACCGCGGGTCAGAGCCTTATCACGTGAGTCATGCAAAGGATCGGGGCGGATGCCCCTGCTTGTCGCGGACTCGAAATGGAGGAGCTGCGCATGCGCGCCAAGCGTGGATTGATCATCACCAATCTTTTTCCCAATTCGGTCGAGCCGAGCCGCGGTACCTTCGTGCAGCAGGAGGTGGCGAGCCTGAGCAAACTCTACGACTTGAAGGTGATCGCGCCCGTCCCCTGGGTGCCGCCGCTGCTCAAATACCGGCCCAGGTATGCCTACCACGCCGTGCCCGAAATGGAGTATCTGGATGGCATCGAGGTACACCACCCGCGACACGTGGTGGTGCCGGGGTGCCTGCAGAGCAGCTACGGGCCGCTGCTGTACCGATCGCTGCTGCGCACCGTGACGCGCTTGCGCGAGAACTTTGATCCGGAGTTCATCATTGCCTATTACGCCTACCCGGACGGCTGGGCGGCCGAGCGCCTGGCGAGCAAGCTGGGCGTGCCGGTGATCGTCAAGGCGCTGGGGTCCGACATCAACCTTTTTACCCGCAACCCGCGCCGCCGGGAAATGACGGTTACCTCGCTCAATAGAGCGGATCGGGTGGTGGCGGTGAGTCGCGCCCTGGCCACGCGGATGGCTGAGCTGGGGGTCAACACGGCGCACAGCAGCGTGATGGAAAACGGCGTCGACACGCAGCGCTTTTATCCCATGGAGCGACTGGTCGAGCGCCGCCAGCTGGGCCTGGAGGAAGACCCCTTCACCTTTCTGTTCGTCGGCACGCTGCGCGAGATCAAAGGCGTGCGCACCCTGCTCGAAGCCTTCAGCCAGCAGCCGCAGCAGTGGCGCGAGCGCGTGCGCCTGCAGATGGTCGGCAGCGGTGAGCTGCGCGGCGAGCTGGAGCAGACCATCCAGCGCTATCAGCTGGGCGACACGGTGCGCCTGGTGGGCAGTCTGCCGCACGACGAAATCCCCCGCTGGATGGGGGCTTGTGACTGCCTGATTCTGCCCAGCCTGATGGAGGGGTCGCCCAATGTGCTGGCCGAGGCGCGCGCCTGTCGGCGGCCGGTGATCGCTTCGCGGGTCGGCGGCATCCCGGATATCGTGGTCGAGGGGCGAACCGGGCTGCTGATCGAGCCGGGCGATGCGCACAGTCTGGGGCAGGCACTGCAGGCGATGAGCAACGGCTTTGGTTTTGACGATCCGCGGGAGTCGATCCAGAGCTGGCAGGATGTGGCCCGCGAGACGGAGGCATTGATCGAGAGCATGTGTGACGAGCGCGGCATGGCCGCGTTCGCTGAATCGCGCACCGCTTGAGCGGTGGCCGGATTATTGCGCTGAATGCGTTGGCGGCGCCGATCTGACGGCGCCCCCACCGCGGTAATGGCTTATCTGGGCAGCCGGCAGTTGCGCCCGCCGCTGCCGTATTCGCAGACCGGCTCGCCGGTATCCACCACCTCGAAATCGCTGGCCATCAGGTTGCGGATCTCGCGCAGCATGGAATCATCCCAGTTCGGGCTGTGGTCGCCGGTGATGTAGAGATTGCCGCCGGTGTCCGCGATCACCATGCCGTAGCGCTGCAGCGCGCGCAGGATCACCTGCACCGGTGGCGAGTACCCACTGATGTCGATATCTGCCTTGAGGCGCAGCTTCAGGCCCATCGGCGGGCAGTTCGAGTGCGGCGAATACTCGCAGCTGCCGATGCGGCCGCCATCCGAATGCGAGGCCGGGCGCATGTAGCCGTCCTGCACATCATCCAGCGTCACCCGCAGGGCGTGGTTGATTTCGCCCAGCACGCGCTTCGAGGGATCCTGATCCCACCTGCGGTAGACCTCATCGAACTTGACCAGGCCCGGCAGAATCGGCAGGCCGGCGGCATCGGCGCTGGTGTCGTCGTGGCGGCGTACCTCGTTTCTTTTCAGATCCCAGATGGCGCCACTGCCGGCGTGCCAGTTGCCGTCGTCGCCCCGCTTGGCATCGAACACTTCGTAGAGCAGGCAGGTTTCGCGCTGCACCAGCAACATGTGGCGATCGACGCCATCCTCGATGTCCACGCCCTCCGGAATCGGGTAGCGGGCGACCTCTTGGTTGTCCGCACACAGGCGATCTTCGGCCGATTCGGCGACGCGGCAATCGCTCTCGCCACCGTAGTAGAAACTGATGCCCTGGGTTGGCGTGTCGGCGTCCACCACATTCCAGGGGATGCCGATGCGACCGCCGCCCCAGAAGGTGCCGAAGTCGGGGTGCAGGGTCTCGGAGCGGCCGATGTGCGCGATGTAGCCAGCCGATTTGGGGTGTACCGGCAACTGGTCGATGCGCTGATTCCAGAAGTTGTCGTTGGGAAATATCTGGCAGCCGCCGATTACCGGCGGTGCGTTGGCCGGCGTCGCGTCGATGTTTCCGGAGTTGCTGCCGCCGGTATCGCTGCCGCCGGTGTCGTCAGCTGTGGTCGATGTGCCCGTGTTCTGCCCGATTTCTGCACTGGTGCCCGCACTGTCAAATTGGCAGGCGGTCTGCAGCAATATCAGGCATAGCGGCAGGGCGAGTTTGCCGCAGCCATTTGCGGTCGGTCGCCAATTTCTGATCGGGGCGGAGTGAGGGTGTGATGTTGAGCGCATAGTCTGTGCTTCCTGAAGTTCTTGGCACCTTCCTGCTGGTTGAGTGCGCTTTTGGGTGTGTGTCGCCCCATTGCCACGCCGTCACTGGTACTACTGTCTCGCTATTGAGATCGTGTTCGAGTGATTTCTTATTTTCTCCGACAAGCTGGGCGATTGCCTGGGTCGATGTCCTTTTTGATCAACGGGATGCAGTTTTCAAGAAGACGGTTTGCCAGGTGGCGACGAGCTGGCGGTGATTAATCCGATGCGCTCGATGTGACCGGTCCCGGGTCGCGCTTAAAAACTTTCCTGATGATGCTGTGATGAAAGTGTTGGTTTGAGCGCTGCCTGAAATTAACTTTTCAACATATTGAGTGGGCTGGCTTCATGCTCTGGTCAGGCACGCGTTGCGTGCCTGTGATGGCGACACTATAAAAGGCGCTCTTTTGTCTGTGTGTGCGCGTGGATCAATGCGTGATCCCGATCACGGTGCTATCGATACCACCGAGCCGGCTCGGACCACTCAGGGCTGGTTGGAGTGCAGATGGCCGGCAGGACTTGGGCCGGAGCGTGGCCTGCTGTTCCGCTTGCGGCGTGCTGGCCGTTGTCTGCGGGCTGTTTGGCCCCGCCGGCCGTCGCCACGGGCACCGATCTGGCTGCGGCCACAGCCACCTCTGACGAATGGCAGGGGAGAGCTGTCACCGATTACGGCCCCCTGACCAATCTCGGGCTTGTGCTGGTAATCACAGGTCGGTGGCGATAGTGATTTCTCGCAAGCAGTTGAATTGTTCTGCAAGTCATTGATCGGAAATGGGCTCGATTTCCGGCTTTTATGATGTGCGTTTCCGGTCGGAAAGATTTAGTGCGTGAAGTGTCGAATTAATAGACGGGTCATGCCGAAAATGCTGTCTTTCAGGTAATGATCTGAGCACCCATCCAATTGCTTGAGCTGCATGGATATTTCTTTGTGAACGCCATTACCCTTTCGTTTTATTAATCCGTTGCCGTAAATTATTGGCAATAATCTGAGGCTGTGATCAACTTTTCCAAAGGCACCGATGAACACAATGATCCCATGCAGAAGAAGGGATGTCCGATGAGCATCGGCAGACAATCGCAAATAGTTGTTCAGCGGCGGAAAGTCAGTCAATACGCGCTTGATCATTGCCGTTGGGCAATGTCGAAATATTCTACGGGAGAAGCTCAGATGCGCACTGCAGATACGATGGCGGGTGACCCGGGCGGCCTGCGTCCTGGGGCAATGAAAAAGCTCTGCGGTGTTGTGCTGGTGGTCGGCCTGGGCGTCATGCAGGCGGCTTGTGATATGAGCGCGCTGGGCATCGATGGCTCGGATAGCTCCGGTTCCAGCTTCTCGGGCAGTGGCAGCTCGGGTGGCAGCTCGGGTGGCAGCTACGGCGGCTCGGGCGGCGGTTACGGCGGCTCGGGCGGCAGCACTCAGAGTGCCTATCTGCAGGGCACCGATGCCAACGGACTGATCTCCATCGAGGCCGAGCACTACGATGGTGCCAAGCAGGTCTCGGCGCGCGTCTGGCAGGCCGGCAGTGACAGCGATGCCTCCGGCAGCGGTGTGGTCGAGGCCGTGCCCAACAGCGGCATGCTGATCGACCGCGATGTGGAGAGCGAAAGCCCGGGGCTCGACTACAGCGTCAACTTCAATCGCACCGGCACGCATTACGTGTGGCTGCGCATGTACGCGATGGATGGCAACGATAACTCCGCACACGTCGGCCTCAACGGCATCCTTCAGGATGGTGCCGATCGCATTCAGCTGGAAAATCCGGGCACTGGCAGCTGGGAGTGGAGTCAGAGCACCCGCGACGGCAACCTCGCCGTGATCGATGTCGAGCAGACCGGCGTGCAGACGCTCAATCTGTGGATGCGCGAAGATGGCGCGCAGATCGACAAGATCGTCATCGTCCACGCCAGCAACTACCGCCCCAGTGGCTCGGGCCCGGCGGAGAGCGACCGCAGCGTCGGGACTGTCGCTGGCGGCGAGGGCGATGTGACCGCGCCGGATGCCGGCAGCGATTCCGCGACCAGCGGTTCCGGCGAATCCGGCAGCGATGGCGACGATGTTGAGCTGGCCGTTGAGACCGGCGGCAACACCGACAGCACCGACAGCGGCAGCACCGACATCCCGGAAGTTGGCGCAGGCACTGACGGCACTGACGGCACCGACGGCACCGACGGCACCGACGTCCCGGAGCTTGGCGCCGGAACCAGCGGCACCGGCAGCAGCGGTACGCCGGTGGATCGCAGCGTGAGCCTGAGCTGGGGCCCGAGTACCAGCGGCAACGTCAAGGGCTACTACGTTTATCACGGCACCATCCCGGACCACTACACCGACAAGGTGTGGGTCGGCAGCGCCAACTCCCACCAGTTCCCGATCACGGTGTCCGGCGACCACTTCTTTGCGGTGACCGCCGTCAGTCAGGACGACGTTGAGTCCGGATTCTCGGTCGAAGCCAGCGTCAGCGTCAGCCCGTGAGCGGCACGAGACGCTGGAACCCGGCGAGCGTTCGGAGCAGATTTTTGGAGATGAGCGAAATGATCAAGATGTCGAAGATTCTTTCCCGCGGCCTGCTGGCGGTGCTGCTGACGGCCGCCCTGCAGGCGCAGGCGGCGGTCTACTACGTGGCCACGGACGGCAGCGACAGCGCCGATGGCTCGCAGGCCAGCCCGTTCGCCACCATCGGTCAGGGCATCAGCGCCCTGGCCAGTGGCGATACGCTGATCGTCAGGGATGGCATCTACGAAGGCAAAGCCAACTTCATCCGCAATCTGCCCAGCGGCTCGCCGGGCAACTACACCACGGTGAAGGCCGAGAACCCGCTGGAGGTGCGGATCCGCGAGACCGGCGAGCTGAACTACGTCGAGGAGATGATCGAACTCGAAGGCAGCTACATGCGCGCCGACGGCTTCATCATCGACCTGAAAAACTCAGCCACGCCGCCGTTCATCGTCAAGCTGGGTGGTGACCACCTCAAACTGACCCGCTCGATCATCAAGCGTGGCGGTGAGCTGGACCCTTATGGCGGCCTGGTCAACGTCGATGGCAGCTACAACCTGGTGGAAGACGTGGCCGGCGTCGGCGTCTGCCGCTACTGCTTCTTCACCGGTGGCCCCAGCGACGACGATCAGTACAACATCTTCCGCCGCGTGGTCGGTCGCTTCGACTACGCCAACTCGGATCAGCCCAAAGCCACCTTCGCCACCTACGGCAACAACTCCGGCCACAATGTGCACAGCTCGCTGTATCAGAATGTGATCGCTCTGGACGGCAACGCGGTGCCGATCGGCAACGAGAAAAAGTACGGCGGTTTCTACAACCCCAAAAATGCCAAGGACGTCCACTACTACGGCAGCATGGTGCTCAACGAGGGCACCCATCACGCCGGCATGTTCGTCCAGGAGCAGCAGGGCGAGGGGACCATCGTCGAGCACACGGTGGTCTGGGATCTGCACGGCAACAACGGCGCCGACGGCATCCGCGAAAACGGCGGTGGCGGGCAGGCATTCAGGAATCTGACGATCGGCGGCGACATCCCCGACGACTTCGTCTCCCAGATCGACGGCAGCAGCCCGAGCAATTCGATCATCGGTGGCAACCCGGCGTCGCTGGTCGATGGCGGTGGCCAGGGTGCCACCATCCTCTACCGCTACGGCAAATCCGGCACCCTGTGGGGCGAGGCGGGCTACGATCAGCTGACCGACGAGCCGCTGTGGCCCTGGCCCTACGAGGACAAAATCAAGGAGGTCTTCGCCGAGCCGCATCAGCCGCCGAGTGGCTACGCACCCAGCAGCAATGAAACGGTGCGCGGCTTCACCGTCGCCAAAGACCGCTTCGACCAGCCGATGACGCTGACCCGCTACATCTGGCAGTACCTCGGTGAGCCGGTGCCGGCTGATATGTACACCGCGCCGGCCGCGCCCACCGGGTTGACCGCGACGCTCAACTGAGTCGCCGGCCGGCAACGACGAGCGCCGCCCCACGGGGCGGCGCTTTTTTGTCTCCACGGTTTGGCCCCCGGGCCACCCGCTCAGTCGCTCAGCCGTCTATTTCGGCGAGCATGCGCTGGGCTGCGTTGATGTAGCGCGAGCGGCGCCAAAGCAGGCGAAAGCGGGTGCCGCCGCACTGCCGCCAGAGCACCGCGCTGCGGATGCCGGCCAGCAGCAGGGCGCGGATGCGCGACGCGGTGTCGGCGTCGCCCAGGTGCAGTGGCGAACCGTTGACCATGATGCGCGGCGACATGGGGCTGATCGTCTGGCTGTAGATCTCCGCCAGTCGCGCGGACATGTTGGGGTGGTCGAGAGGGAACTGCTGCAGCGTCTCGCGCGCGCGCAGGATATCGTCGTGGATGCGCTGCATGGCCGTACCATCCCGGTGCAGCTTGTTCTCCAGGTGCAGCAGGGTCACCGAGTAACGCGAGATGTCCAGATCGCGGCGCTCGGCGTCGCCGCCGAGCTGCTGAACCAGGATCTGCAGGCCGTGCAGCAGCCCCTCGCGGCTGCCGAAGATGTCATCGACATCGCTGGCATCCAGCTTGAACAGCGAGCCCAGGCTGGCGCACAGCGCGCCTTCGTCGCTGCGGCCCTGCCAGGCCAGCTCGCGCACCTGCCAGGTAGCCTGGAAGATGCCCGCCAGTGCCAGCGCCTGGTTGTCGATGCTGTCCAGTCGCGCGTTCAATTCGATCCCCCTATACGATGGTGCCGCCGCCGAGACAGACCTCGCCGGCGTAAAAGACGATCGATTGCCCCGGCGTCACCGCGCGTTGCGGCGCATCGAAGCGCACCTCGGCGGCATCGCCGTCGAGGCGCAGCGTACAGCGCTGGTCGGCCTGCCGATAGCGGACTTTGGCGGTGCACTCGAAGCGCTCCCCCGGCGCCGCCGGCGCCAACCCGTTGCACCAGCTCAGCTGGCGTGCGCGCAGCTGGTCGCGAAACAGCCGCGGGTGGTCGTGGCCCTGGCCGACGATCAGTACATTGTTGTCCAGATCCTTGTCCAGCACGTACCAGGGCGCGGCGTCGCCACCGCTGCGCCCGCCGAGCCCCAGCCCCTGGCGCTGGCCGAGGGTGTAGAACATCAGCCCGCGGTGCTCGCCGAGCAGCTCGCCGTCGTCACTGCGCATCTCGCCGGGGCGCGCCGGCAGGTACTCGGCGAGAAAGCCGGCAAAGCGCCGCTCGCCGATGAAGCAGATGCCGGTGCTGTCGCGCCGCGCGTGGTTGTGCAGACCGGCGTCGCGGGCCAGCTGGCGCACCGCGGGCTTTTCCAGCTCGCCCAGCGGGAACAGGCTGTGGGCCAGCTGATCCTGGCCGAGGGCGTGCAGAAAATAGCTCTGATCCTTGTTGGCATCGACCCCGCGCAGCAGCCGCGCGCGGCCATCGGCGGCCTCGTCGAGGCGCGCGTAGTGGCCGGTGGCGATGGCCTCGGCGCCGCTCGCCAGGGCGTGGTCGAGGAAGGCGCGGAACTTGATCTCGCGATTGCAGAGGATATCCGGGTTGGGCGTGCGCCCGGCGGCGTATTCATCGAGAAAGTGACTGAACACGCGCTGCCAGTACTCGGCGGCGAAGTTGACCGTGCGCAGCCGGATGCCGAGACGGGTGCACACCGCCAGCGCGTCGCGGTAGTCCTGCTGCGCGGTGCACTGGTCGGCGTCCTCCTCCTCCCAGTTCTGCATGAAGATGCCTTCGACGCGATAGCCGCGGTCGCGCAGCAGCAGCGCCGCGACGGCGGAATCCACGCCGCCGGACATGCCGACCGCGATGCGGCTGCCGATGCTGTTGACGATGGTCATGAGTCGGGGGGGCTTGCAGGGCGAAGGGGCTGGCCGCGTGCGTCCGGATTATACGGCAGTTCGGCCTTGTCGAGCCACGCCGGCAGCGCTTGCACGTAGGGGCGGCGGCCGTTGTCGAGAAACCAGGAATCGACCGCGTAGCGGCGCCCGTCGCGGTCGATCAGCGTCGCCGCCCAGTGCGGGTCGAAGATCCACGGCGCGCGTCGCACGCGCTCGCCGATGCGGTGGAAGATCAGCAGGCCATCGGCGGCCAGCAGCCGCAGGTAGGCGGTGGTGTTGGTGGATTCGTCGATGCAGTCCATCTGCCCGGGCTGACCGTGGCCGTCGATGTTGCCGCCGAGATCGTGGCCGATGCCGCTGCGCGCGCTGGCCAGCTGCTCCAGCAGGGCGATGGCGGCGGCGATCTGCTCGCGCTCTTCGGCGCCGGTCAGCGCGGGGATGGCGAACAGCTCGCGCACCCGCTGCCAGTCATCGCCGCGCAGCGCGACGCTGGCCTGTGAGCGGCAGCCGTAGTCGTAACAGATCTCGAAGGGGGGCGGTGCGCGCCGCTGCTCGGCGCCGCTGGCGGCGCTGGCCGCCGCGGCGAGCTGGCTCATCGCGGCCGAGGCCAGCAGCAGTGCCGTGGCGAGTTGTCGCCAGCGCGGTGGCGTCTGCTCAGGGCACATCGCAGAGCAGGTCGAGGGTGTGGCGGCGCCCGGCCAGGTAGTCGTCGAGGCTCTGCATCACCAGCGGGTTGCGCAGCCGCTCGCCCTTGTCGGCCAGCGCCGCGCGGCTCAGCCAGTGGGTGGCGATGATGCCGTGATCCAGCGGCAGCTCGGGGTCGTGTTCGAGGGCTGTGCCGCAGAAGGTCATGCGCAGCTGGGTGACGCCGCTGAGCGGGTTGATCCAGCGATAGCAGCCGACCACCGCCTCGGGGCGGAACAGCCAGCCGGTCTCCTCGCGGACCTCTCGGACCACCGCGTCGAGCAGGCTTTCGCCGGCCTCCAGATGGCCGGCGGGCTGGGTGAACACGGCCTGGCCGTCGCGGTTGTATTCCTCCACGGTGAGAAATTCGCCGTCGCGCTCGATGATCGCGGCGACGGTGGCGGAGGGTTTGAATATCATCGGGGCTTCCTCTGCGCTGCTCGCTGGGCGGGCCGTGCAGCAGCTTTGGCCGCGGCCGCGGAGCGGGGCTAGCTGAAGGTGCTGTCGTGGCCGGACAGATCGAGTTTACCGCGGAAGCCCTTGACTCGCGCCAGCCCGGTGGGCGGGTCTCCGCGGCCGTCGATCAGGCTGCGATCGGCGAAGTAGGCCGCGTCGAGGATTTCCAGAAAGCACTTGGCCTGTGGCGAGAGGAATTTGCCGCGGCGCAGCACGACGCCGTAGCTGCGCCGCGGGAAGTAGTCGCCCAGCGGCAGGGCGACCAGCGGGTCGTCATCGCGCAGGCAGATGCTGGTGACGATACTGATGCCCAGACCGATCGCCACGTAGCGCTTGATCACCTCCCAGCCGCCGGCTTCCAGCTTGACGCTGTAGGGCACGCGGTGCTGCTGAAAGACCAGATCCACCACCCGCCAGGTCGCCAGATGGCGCGGTGGCAGGATCAGCCCGTGCGGACTGATGTCTTCGAGGCTGATTCGCTCAAGCTTCGCCAGCGGGTGATCCGGCGGGGTGATCAGCATCGGTTCGTAGTCGTAGATCGGGTGGTAGACGAGATCTTCGGGGATTTCGATCAGCGAGCCGACGGCGAAATCGACCTCGTCGGCGCGCAGCATCGCCATGCCGTCGCGGCCGGTGACATTGTGCAGGCGCACATTGATCTGCGGATAGCCGTCGCTGAAGGTTTTGATCAGCTCGGGCAGCAGGTAGAGCAGGGTGGATTCGCCGGAGGCGATATCCAGCACGCCGGAGTGCACCTCGCCGAGCCGGGCGGAGAACAGATCCGGCAGCTTGTCCATGCCCTCGACCAGCGGCTGGGCCATCTCCAGCAGCAGATCGCCGGCCGGGGTCAGCTGGATGCGCGGCCCGCGGCGCTCGAACAGCAGGGCGTCGAGTTCTTTTTCCAGCGCTTGAATCTGCAGCGAGACGGAGGGCTGGCTGAGCTGCAGGCGCTCCGCGGCCTTGGAGATGCTGCCGGTCTGTGCGGCGTGGCAGAAGGCGCGCAGCTGGCGCAGGCGGTTCTGCTTGTGGAAGGACGCTTGCTTGGCCACGGCATGCCTCGGTGGGGGCGGGTGGGCGATGGGCGACGGCGGCTTGTGCAAACAGTGTGACGGGCCACGGTATCCGTGTAAACAATGATGATTAAATCAAATATTGCGATTACTTATGCTGGGCGGCGGGAAGCGCCGCTGACGGCACGACAATCGATGTCTTGATCCGTGCCCCGACACCTGGCAGGCCGGCAGCGGCATCCACCGCTCGCGTCCTGCTGCAGCTTTGTGAATAAGTGCCGCCAATACGAACTGACGAGTCGGTCGCGCTTTGCGCAGAGGCCGGCGCAGGGTTTGCAGCGGTTGTGAAGCGGCGCGCATCGCAACCGCTGAACGCTCCTTATTCTTCGGCGTTCTTCGGCAAAAAAATCCACGTTTTCCGATGTTTAGTTGGTGCGCCGCGAGGCGATCACGGCGCGCCGAGCGCGAGGGTACAGTCCAGCAATGATCCGGATCTTCAATCATTACGTCCGCCTGCCCTTTCTGATGCTGGGGCTGGCCGAGTTCGTCATCTGCTTTGCGGCCCTGAACGCGGCGGTGTTATTGCGCTTCTCCGGCACGCTGAGCGCCGATGAGACCGGCATCGCCCACCCCTACGCGCTGGGCCTGCTGTTTGCCGGGGTGATGGTCACTGCGATGATCGCCATGGGCATGTATCAGGCGCAGAGTCGCGGCGGCGCGTCGAGCACCGTGTTGCGCCTGGGGTTGTCTTTCGCCTTCGGCGGCGCTTTCCTGATTCTGGTGTTCTACTTCCTGCCCACACTGTATCTCGGTCGCGGGGTTTTGGTGCTGGCCGGGGTGATCGCCTTTTTCGTCATCGGTACGCTGCGGCCGGTGTTCTTCAGCGCCCTCGACGAAAACCTGCTCAAGCGTCAGGTGCTGATCTACGGCGCCGGCGAGCGCGCTTCGATGATCTCCCGGTTTCTGCGCCGCAAGACCGATCGCCGCGGCTTCAACATCGTCGGTTTCGTGCATATCGAAGGCCAGCCCGACGCCGTTGCCGCAGACAAGATCCTGCATGTCGATGGCTCGCTGCGCCGCCTGGTGGAGCAGCGCGGGGTGGACGAGATCGTGGTCGCCATCGACGACCGTCGCAAGAGCTTCCCGGTGGATACGCTGCTGGACTGCAAGATGGCTGGCGTCGACGTGATCGACATCCAGACCTTCTTCGAGCGCGAGACCGGCAAGATCGAGCTGGAACTGCTGCAGACCAGCTGGCTCGTGTACTCGGAGGGTTTCCGCCAGAACCTGATGCGCGACGCCATCAAGCGCCTGTTCGATATCACCGCCAGCGGCCTGTTCCTGTTCTTCACCTGGCCGGTGGTGGCGCTGACCGCGCTGGCCATCAAGCTGGAGGACGGCTGGGACGCGCCGATCTTTTACAGCCAGGAGCGCGTCGGTCTGGGCGGCAAGACCTACCACGTGCACAAGGTGCGCTCGATGCGCACCGATGCCGAGAAGGATGGCCTGAAGTGGGCGACCAAAAACGACAACCGCGTGACCCGCGTCGGCAGCTTCATCCGCAAGACGCGCATCGATGAGATCCCGCAGATCTGGAACGTGCTGCGCGGCGACATGAGCTTCGTCGGCCCGCGCCCGGAGCGCCCGGGATTCGTCGAGCGGCTGTGTGAGATCATCCCGCACTACGCCGAGCGCCACCGCGTCAAGCCCGGTATCACCGGCTGGGCGCAGCTGCTCTACCCCTACGGCTCGTCCGAGCACGATGCGCTGCAAAAGCAGAAATACGACCTCTACTACACCAAGAACTGCTCGCTGATTCTCGATGTGCTGATCCTCATCCAGACGGTCGAAGTGGTGATCTTCGGCAAGGGCGCGCGCTAGGCGTGGAGGCCCGGCTGTCGACATCCGCCGCGATGACCACCGAGCTGCGCGAAGGCCGCAGCGAAGGCCCGTTCGACAGGGGCCGCGGATGGCTGCTGCTGCGCTGGCCCTGGCTGTGTGCCAGCGTCGCCTGCCTGCTGTTTGCCGGCGCCGGCTTCGCCGATCTGATCGCCGTCTGGGAGGACGACAGCGCCTACGCCCACGGTTACCCCGTGGCCGCCGCCGCGCTGGCGCTGTTGCTGCGCGACGCGCCCCTCGCTGCGCGCGGCTGGCCGGCGCTGATCGCGATCAGCGCGGCGCTGGCCGCCTGCGCATTGCTTTTGGCGTTGGGCCAGCGCAGCGGCGTGGCCACCCTGAGCAGCAGTGCCGCGGTGCTCGTCTGGTGGCTGTGCTGTCTGGCGCTGGCCCGCGGCACCTTGCAATCGACGCTGGCGCCGGGCCTGCTGCTGCTCGCTGCGCCGATCTGGAACCTCGGCGTGCCGCTGTTGCAGCAGCTGACCATCGCCGCCAACGCCGCGCTGCTCGGTCTGTTCGACATCCCCGCGCTGGTGGTCGGTGACACGGTTCAACTGCCGGCCGGCAGCTTCGTCATCGAGGGTGGCTGCGCCGGGCTGCGCTTCCAGCTGGCCGCACTGACCCTGATCGGCGCGATCGGCCTGTGGCGACGCCTGTCGCTGCCGGCGCTGTGCGCCTGGGCCGCCGGTGCGATGCTGCTGGCGCTGGTGCTCAATCAGCTGCGGGTGTTCGCGATCATCCTGATCGGCAACGCCAGCCGGATGCAGAGCACGCTGGTCGATGACCACGCCTGGTTCGGCTGGGTGCTGTTCCTGGCCCTGTTCACCCCCTACATCGCCCTGCTGCAGCGGCGTGCCGACGGGGCCGCCAAAGCCCCGTCGGGGCGTCGCGCCGCGCTGAGCCGGCGGCAGCTCGCTGCGCTGGCGCTGAGTCTTGCGGCACTCGGTGCGGCACCGCTGTGGCTGGCGCTGACACCCGCCGCGGCGCTGCTTGCGCCGCAGCTGCCGGCGCCCGCCGCGGGCTGGTCGCCGGCCGGCGATGCGGATGTCTGGCGACCGCAGCTGGCCGCGCCGCGCTACGCGGCAGCAGCCCGCTATCGCGCCGCCGACGGCGGTGAGGTCGAGCTGTACCTCGCCGGCTACACCCGTGTCGCCGGCGCCGCCGGTCTGTTCGCCGAGGGTGACGCGCGCGTCGCTGGCCTGCGCTGGCGGGTCGCTGAAGAAGAGCCGGCACTCGCCGATGACTTGGCGTGGCCGCTGCGCGCGGTGCGCCTGGTCGATGGCGCCGGTCGCCAGCGGCTGGCGCTGTGGTGGTACGAGGTCGGCAGCGCGCGCGGCACCAGCGCCGCCGCCGCCAAGCTGGCGGCGCTCGGCGAGATTGCCGCCGGGCGCGCCGCCGGCGCGCGGCTGTTCGCCGCCAGCGCCGCCTGCGCCGGCGATTGCCGCGCCGCGGCGGCGCGCCTCGGTGACTTCGTCGCCCGGCACCTTGCGCCGGCGAACCACTTCGCGGAGTAGCACAATGCCCGGAAACTCCCTGCAACGCCTGCTGGCCGCAAGCCTGCTGGCTGTGATTGCGCTCACCGCCTGCGATAGTGAGGATGAGCGCGCCAACGCCGAGCGCAACCATCTGCAGCGCGCCGATGTGTATCTGGGCGGCGAGCAGTACCGCGCCGCGCTGATCGAACTGCGCGGCGCGCTGCGCTACGCCGGGAACAACCCGGACACCCACTTGCGCATCGGCTATCTGCTGGCGCGCCTCGGCGAGCCGCGCGAGGCGCGTCTGGCCTTTGAGCGCGCCGCGCAATCCGGCGCCGATGCGGATCGCGTCGCGGTGGCCATCGCCGATATCTGGCTGGAGGAGCGCAAACCCGACGAGGCGCTGGAGGCGCTCGGCAAGCTGCCCGCCGGCACCTCCGCGGCGCGTCTGCTGAGTGCCGCGCGCGCGCGCATCATGCGCGGTGAGCTGGCTCAGGCGGAGCACCTGCTGGCGCGCATCCCGGAGCCGGAACACCACCCGCGCCACGCGCTGCGCCGTGCCGAGCTGGCGCAGCGCCGCGGCGACAGCGCCAGTGCGCTGCGACTGGCCGCGCTGGCGCTGCAGGGGGATGCCGCGCTGCTCGACGCCTGGCTGTTGCAGGGGGCGTTGCAGTTTTCCGCCGGCCAGTTGCAGCAGGCGCTGGATAGTTACCACCGGGTGGTCGAGCTGTCCGGTGGCGATTCCTTCTCGCAGCGCAAGGTCACCGCGGTGCGCGGCATCGCCCGCGTCAGGGTCGAAATGGGCGAGGTGGAAGAGGCCTACCGCAGTTATCGCGAGTTGCTCGGCGAATCCCGCGGCAAGTTGTTCGCCGATTACCAGCGCGGCCTCGATCGCTATCGCGCGCAGGATGTCGAGGGCGCGCTGGCGACCCTGGAGAATCTGCACCGACAGGCGCCGCGGCACTCGCCGACGCTATTTCTGCTCGGCATGCTCAGCTACGAGCGCGGAGCTTTGCACGAATCCGTGGAGTACCTTGAAAAACTGCATGCGCTAGATCCGGATAATGTGCTGGCTGTGAAGCTTTTGGCGGTCGTGCAACTGGAGCTGGATCGCCCTCGCGCCGCGGCCACAGCGCTGCGCGGCGCGGTGCAATTGGATGCCGGCGATGTCGAGCTGCAGCTGTTGCTGGCCGATGCGCAACTGCGCAGTGGCGCGCGCCAGGCGGCGCTGGACAGCCTCGCCGCCGCCGCCACCAGGGTCGATGGCGACTGGTCTGGAGAGGCGCGCGTGGCGCGGCTCTACCTGCGCGCCGGTGAGTCGCGACGCGCTGTGGAACTGTTGCGCCACACGCTGGCGCGCGGCGAGCGGCAGGAGCCGGTGCAGGCGCTGATGGCCGCGGCGCTGGCTGACGCCGGGCGCGACGACGACGCGCAGCGGCATCTCGCCCAGTGGCGCGACAGCGCGGGTGCTACGCCGGCGCAGCGCTTTGCGGTGGCGGTGCAGGCGCATCGCAGCGGTGATGTGGCGCGCGCCCGATCAGTGCTGCAGGCGCTGCTGAAAGAGCGGCCGCGACAGCGCGCGGCGCGGCGCTATCTGGCCGAGTTGTTGCTCGATAGCGGTGAGCGCGCCGCGGCGGCGCAACAATTCGCCGAGCTGCTGCGCTCGCCGGCCGATGCCGCGGAGAGCGATGTGCTCGCGCGGCGTCTCGCCGCTCTGCTGTCGGCCGAAGACGCTCCCGATCGCCAGCGCGACGAGCTGCTGGAGTCTTTGCAGGAGTCGCAGCCGGCGCTGCGCGCATTGGCCGCGGCGAGTGCCGCGCGCGGCGACTGGGGGAGCCTGGAGGCGATCGCCCTGCGCTGGCGCCGCAGTCGGCCGGACGATGCCCGGGCGCTGGATTATCTGGCCACTGCGCTGCGCGGCAGTGGCCGCGTCGAGCAGGCATCGGAGCTGTACCGGGCGTATGCGCCGGGCGAGGCGCTCTACGTTCACGCGCGCACGGGCCTGGCGCGACTGGCTCTCGGCGAGGGCCGATTGAGCGACGCGCTGGCGCAGGCCGAGGCTGCGCTGGAGATCGAGCGCAGCCATCTGCCGGCGCTGGAAGTGCTGGCCCGCGGCTATCTGCGCGACGGCGCTTTTGAGCGCGCGCAAGTGCAGATCGACCGCATCCGCCAGCTGCCCGGCGGCGGGGCGCGAGCCTATGCCCTGGATGGTGAGTTGTGGCTGGCGCGCGGCGATGCGCTGGCGGCGTCGCAGGCTTTTCGTCACGCCTGGGAGCTGCGCGAGGATCGCGACACTCTGTTGCGCTATGCCGCCGCGCTGTTGCGCGCAGGGCAGGCGGACGCTGCGCTGACGCCGCTGCAGGACTGGCTGGGCGTGGCGCCAGACGATCTGCCGGTGCGCCGCCTCGCGGCCGCGGCGGCGATGGCCAAAGGTGACGGCGAGATGGCGCTGAGCCACTATCGCATCTTGCTGGGGCTGACCCCGGACGACGCCGTGGCATTGAATAATATCGCCTGGCTCTACCACGAGCGCGGTGATCGGCGGGCGCTGGATTATGCGCGCCGCGCTTATGAGCTGGCTGCCGACAACCCGGATGTCGCGGATACCTACGGCTGGCTGCTGGCCGAATTTGGGCGTCGCGCCGAGGGTGAGGCGGTGCTCAGTGCGGCGCTTGACGCGCATCCGGAATCACAGGCGCTGCGCCAGCGTTTGTCCCAAGTCCGGCAGCAGTAGGCGTAGAATCGATGGCCGTCGAAAATGATCACTACCTGCGCCGAGGGCGCTGCAGAGCATTGACCCGTTGATGGATACCGAACACGACTACGCCCGTTATTACCGCATTTTGGGTCTGCGTCCGGACTGTGAGTGGCGCGATGTGCGCGCCGCCTACCGCAAGAAGGTCGCTATCTGGCACCCGGATCGGCTGCCGGATATCGAGGGCATCCGCGAGAGCGCCGAGGCCAAATTCAAGGATGTCAGCATCGCCTACCAGGCGATTTCCACCTACTACAATGAAGTTGGCATGATGCCGGAGGTGGGTTTCTTCGATGATGATTTCGGCGGCGATGACTTCGCCTACGCGGGCGATGGCGATGACGATTTTGAGCCCTATGTGCCGCCGAGCCCGCCGCCGCCACGGCGCCGTCCGCGCGAGCGCCGCAGCAACCGGCTGACCTGGATGGTGGTGCTGTTGCTGGCGGTGTTTTTCATCGTCTACGGGATGTCTCTGCAGAGCTGGGATGAGCGCTCGATAGTGAATCGCGGGGAGGAGCTGGAGAAGAGTGTGCGCGACAGTGCTTCGCGCTCATCGTCGCGCAGCGACAACTGGCGCGAGGAGCGCAGCAGCTCCGGCGATGCCCTCGGTGGCAAGGCCAAGTCGCGCATCACCCGCGGCATGCACAAGAAATGGGTACTGCAGATCCAGGGTGAGCCGATGCTGCGTGAAGAAGATACCTGGGACTACGGCATTTCAAAAATTTACTTTCGCGACGATTTGGTCACGGATTGGTACAGCTCACCGCTCGATCCTCTGCGGGTCGATTAAGCGCGCGCTCGCGGCGGCTGTGACGCAGGATTTCTACTCTCAACGCTGGGGTGCTGGCGTGACGCGACGCTGGTCGTGCGTCGCGCGGTTCGACGGTGCCCGCAATGGAACATGGGACAATTATGCTCGATAAAGAAGATATCAGGATCGCGGTCGTCGGCCTGGGTTATGTGGGGCTGCCGCTGGCAGTCGAATTCGGCAAGCAGTTTGCCACCGTCGGTTTCGACATCAACCGCGAGCGTGTCGCCGAGCTGCGCGCCGGGCACGATTCGACGCTGGAGGTCGAGTCGGCCGAGCTGGCCACCGCCGAGCGACTCGACTACGCCTGCGAGCTGGAGGCGATTGCCGATAGCAATGTCTACGTGGTCACCGTGCCAACGCCGATCGACGATCACAAGCGGCCGGATTTCTCGCCGTTGATCGGCGCCAGCACCGCGGTGGGCAAGGTCCTCAAGCGCGGCGACGTGGTGATCTACGAGTCGACCGTTTATCCGGGCGCCACCGAAGAGGTCTGTGCGCCGATTCTGGCCCGCGAGTCGGGTCTGGCGCTGAACGAGGGCTTCTACCTGGGCTACAGCCCGGAGCGCATCAATCCGGGTGACAAGGAACACCGCGTCACCACCATCACCAAGGTGACTTCCGGCTCCACGCCGGAGATCGCCGAGTTCGTCGATCAGCTGTATCGCAGCGTGGTGGTCGCGGGCACCCACAAGGCGTCGAGCATTGCCGTGGCCGAGGCGGCCAAGGTGATCGAGAACACCCAGCGCGATATCAATATTGCACTGGTCAATGAATTGGCGCTGATTTTCAATCGCCTCGGTATCGATACGGTTGAAGTGCTCGAAGCCGCCGGCACCAAATGGAACTTCCTGCCCTTCCGGCCGGGGCTGGTGGGCGGGCATTGCATCAGCGTCGATCCCTACTACCTGACGCACAAGGCGCAGGCCATCGGCTACCACCCGCAGGTGATCCTCTCCGGGCGCATGATCAACGATGGCATGGGCGCCTACGTGGCCGAGAGCGTGATCAAGATGATGCTGCGTCGGCGCATTCACGTCGCCGGCGCCAACGTGCTGATGATGGGGCTGGCATTCAAGGAGAACTGCCCGGATCTGCGCAATACGCGGGTGGTCGACATCATGCAGGAGTTCGCCAACTACCACGCCAAGGTGGATGTCTATGATCCCTGGGTGGATGCCGACGAGGCGCGCGATGAGTATGGCATCGAGCTGATCGGTGAGCCGCAGCCCGGCAGCTACGATGCCATCGTGCTGGCGGTTGGCCACCAGCAATTCCTGGAGATGGGCGCCGACGGCATCCGCGCCCTGGGGCGCGGTGACAGCGTGCTCTTCGACGTCAAATCCCTGCTACCCAAAGACGTGGTCGACGCGCGCCTGTAGGCCCCGAAACCCGAAAGCCCTAGGAATCAACAAGACATGAAAGTACTGATCACTGGCACCGCCGGGTTCATCGGCTCGCATCTGGCAAAAAAACTGCTGCAGCGCGGCGATGAAGTCATCGGCATCGATAATCTCAATGACTACTACGACGTCGAGCTGAAAAAGGCCCGCCTCGGCTGGCTGACCGATTTCGACAGCTTCACCGATGTCCGCGCCGACCTTGAGGACCGCGCCACCATCGAAGAGCTGTTTCGCGCCCACCAGCCGCAGCGCGTGGTCAATCTTGCCGCCCAGGCGGGGGTGCGCTACTCGCTGGAGAACCCGCACTGCTACGTCGATAGCAACGTCACCGGTTTTCTCAATATCCTCGAAGGCTGTCGGCACAATGCGGTCGAGCATCTGGTCTACGCCTCGACCAGCTCGGTGTACGGCGCCAACACCAACTTCCCGTTCTCGGTGCACGGCAACGTCGATCACCCGATCAGCCTCTACGCGGCGACCAAGAAGTGCAATGAGCTGATGGCGCACACCTACAGTTCCCTGTTCCAGCTGCCGACAACCGGATTGCGCTTCTTCACGGTGTACGGCCCCTGGGGTCGGCCGGACATGGCGCTGTTCCTGTTCACACGCAAGATACTGGCCGGCGAACCCATCGATGTATTCAATTACGGCAACCACAAGCGCGACTTCACCTTCGTCGAAGATATCGTCGAGGGCGTCACACGGGCGCTGGATCGCGTCGCCAGCGCGGACCCCCAGTGGTCCGGTGACGCACCCGATGCGGCTACCAGCGCCGCGCCCTATCGCCTGTACAACATCGGCAACAACAGCCCGGTGGAGCTGTTGCGTTACATCGAAGTGCTCGAGGAGTGCCTGGGCAAAAAAGCGCAGCGCAACCTGCTGCCGCTGCAGCCGGGCGACGTACCAGATACCTACGCTGATGTCAGCGATCTGGTGCGCGATGTGGGCTACAAACCGGACACCCCGATCGAGACTGGTGTGGCGCGCTTTGTCGATTGGTACCGCGATTACTACGGCGTATGAGGCCATCGCCCAGCGACCGCCGCCAGTGCCACTACGCCGCGCCGATGCGCGGCGTAGTGGCGTTTGTCACTGGCGCGTGGAAAGGCATGTCCACAAACGGAATTTCCGCACAATTGCGTCAAGTACCTGACGGGTTGTGTGACCACTGTTAAGGATTTGACAGGGTATAGCTCTTAGTCTGCGGTGCAGATGGAACGGGGCGGCAGTCGCCCAAGACCAGATTTTCAACATCACTACACACGGCTCAAGAAGCATCTTGGCAGCGAACCAGTTCAGAGGAACAACTTATGCCGATCAAGCAACTGACCGCATTCTTTCTGGTATTGATACTCGTCGGCTGCGGCGGGGGGCAAAGGGGTGCGACCAAACTCAGCGACGCCGAACTGGCCGAACTGAATTCCCGAGAAATGGTTTCCGAACTGATCGATGTCTACCAGATCGGCGTGGATGATGTTTTGCAAGTGACCGTGTGGCGCAACCCCGATCTGTCGGTCGGCGTGCCGGTGCGCCCTGATGGCAAGATCTCGGTGCCGCTGATCGGCGACGTGCAGGCCAGCGGCCACACCCCCGAGCAGGTAGCCGACATCGTTCGCGCCAAGCTCTCCCAGTACATCCGTGACCCGCAGGTCACCGTGGTGCTGACCCGGCTGGTGAGCCATCAGTATCTGTCAAGGGTGCGCGTCACCGGTGCGGTGCGCAACCAGATCTCAGTGCCCTATCGCCAGGGAATGACGATACTCGACGCGGTTCTCGAATCCGGTGGTGTGAACGAGTTTGCCGACCCGGATCGCACGACGCTCTATCGTGAACTGCAAGGTGAAAACCGGCCGGTGCCGGTGATGCTCGAACAGATCCTCAAGCAGGGCGCGCTGGAAACCAACTATCTGCTGCGCCCGGGCGACGTGATCACCGTTCCCGAACGCACCTTCTAAACTCAGGGGAAGCTGCAACAATGGATCTAATGGCGCTCGTGAGGCTGATCCTCAAGGAAGCCTCCAATCGCAAGGGCCTCGTGGTGTCACTGTTCGCCCTGGTCAGCCTGGCGGTGCTCACCGCCGGCCTGTACTGGCCGAAGACCTACGTGTCCTCAACGACCATCCTGTTCGATGAGTCCAATATTATCCGCCCGCTGATGCAGGGCGCCGCGGAGGCCACCAGTGTGGTCGATCTGGCGCGCAATGCCTCGGATCTGCTCTTCACCCGCGCGGTGATGAACGAGATTCTCGACGCCGGTGGCTGGGTGGATGAAAACACCTCGCTGGTGGAGCGCGAGAAGCTGGTTCGGGAGATCCAGGGGCGCTCGCTGATAGACAAGGTCGGGCCAAACCTGATTCTGATCGAATACCGCGATAGCAATCCGGAGCGCGCCTACGTGACTACCAAGCGCTTCGCCGAACTGTTCATGAGCCTCAGTGCTGAAGCGAAGAAGGAGGAGACCCGCGAGGCCTATGAATTCATCGATTCGCAGGTTCAGGAATACCACGCCAAGCTGCGGCGCGCCGAAGAGCGATTGAAGGATTTCCGCACCGCCAACGTGGATGCCCGTCCGGGCAGCCAGAACGAGGTCAACCAGCGCATTGTCGGTCTGCGCCGCGCTACCCAGGATCTGGAGCTGCAGCTCGAAGAGGCCACTATCAAGCGCGATGCACTGCAGAGCCAGCTTTCCGGCGAGGCGGTACTGACCGCCAATATGATGCGCAAGAACGAGATCTACGATCGCATCCGCCAGCTGCAAGGGCAGTTGGACACGTTGCGCCTGAGCTATCTGGATACCTACCCGGACATCGTGCGCCTGAAGAACCAGATCGCCGATCTGCAATCCGCCGCCGAAGAAGACCCTTCAGCGAGTGGTCTGGTGTACATGTCGCCCGAGGGTGAAGACGGTCTGCGTACCAGCGTGCTCTACGATGAGATCAAGCGCCAGCTGGCCACCGAAGAAACCAACATCCTGACCCTGCGCAATCGCATCGATCACAATCGGCAGCTGCTGCAGGCGGAGGGCGCACGCGCCAGCCGCATCGAGCTCTCCGAGACAGAACTGGCTGAACTGACCCGTGATTACGAGGTCAACCGCCAGCTTTACCGGGAGCTGCTGAGCCGCCGCGAGAAGGCTCATGTGTCGCTAAACCTGGAGATGGATCAGAAGGGTCTGACCTTCAAGGTACAGGAGCCAGCCAATCTGCCGCTTCTGCCGGTAGGCCTGCGATTCCTGCACTTTGCGCTGATCGGCCCGCTGCTCGGCCTCGCCGTGCCGCTGGGACTGGTCTTCGCGCTGCTGCAGATCGACCCGCGCATCCGTAGCGAGGAGATCCTCGCCGAGCGCACCGGCGTACCCGTGGTGGCCAGTTTTCACCACATGATGAGCCGGGGCGAACGCGCTGCCCGTCAGGGCGGGATCCTGCTGGCCGCCGTGGTGGTGGTCGCTGTGCTCTGTGCCTATGGGATGGTGGGCTGGATGAAAATTACCGGCGCCCCCATGGAGTGGTTGCCGACCATCGGAGTGGCGATATGACGACTGACAGCATCCTCGAAAAGCGCAAAGAGCAGCTCGAGCGCAACGCCAGCGCGGCTGCGGCCGCGGCTGAAGAGAGCGCCGCTCGACACGATGTCGACCCAGGTCGCGGCGAGGGCCGTAGCGAGGCCGGCGGCGACGCGGAGAAGAGCCTGCCGACCACGGTCGAGAAAGGCAATAACATCGGCACCGATCTCGAAGTGCTCGCTGCGCGTAGCCGGCAGATCGCCAAGATGGACGAGCCGCGAACCCTGCCCGGGCACGTGCTCGATCAGAGCCGCATCATCCACGCCAACATGGCGGATCGTGAGACGCTCAACCGCTTCCGCCACCTGCGCACCAAGTTGTTGCAGACTGCGCGCAAGTCGAACTTCATCACCATGGTGACCTCGATCCACAGCGGTGGCGGGGGCAGCTACGTGGCCGCCAATCTGGCCACCTCGATCGCCATGGAAGAGAGCCGCACCAGCATGCTGGTTGACTGCAACCTGCGCGATCCGTCTCTGGCGAAGATGTTCAAGCTGAATGCGGACGCCGGCCTGGCCGACTTGCTCGACAACAAGCTGCCGGATCTGGATCAGATCATCTACCCGGCGGGGGTCAGGCGCCTGCGCCTGGTGCCGGCCGGGCGGCGTATCGAGACCACCTCTGAATATTTTAGTTCGGTGCGCATGCGCAAGTTTCTGCACACCGCACAGCAACGCTACCGCGACCGCTATATCGTTCTCGATGCGCCGCCGATTGGTGAATCTGCCGATGCCAGCATTCTCGCTGAACTCTGCGATCGGGTGATTATCGTCGTGCCCTACGCCAAGGTGACTGAGGCGCAGATCAACGCCGCTATCGATTCCATCGACAGGGGCAAGCTGTTCGGTCTGGTGATGAACGACGAACCGGCCTGAACAATGCCATGGCGCGGATTGCGCGCGCCGGTATCGCTACAGTCGCGGTATGTGGCTAATCAGCGTCAGTGCAGGGCCGCGGACCGGTATTCAGTGGGCGCCAATAATAAACCCGCCATTCACAGGGAGATCCGATTTTGAAACTCACGCTACTAAGCGCGCGGGCGCGCTTGCGCCCCGCTACCGCGCTACTGGCAGGCTGCGCGGTCACAATGCCGGTCTGGTCGGCGGAGATCGAGCACAGCGTCTACTACCGTGCGGAACTTTCCGACAACATCAACCAGGCGGCTAGCGCGCCAGAGGAAGAGCTGACCAACGTAGTCGGCTACCAGTTGCTGTACAACGATCGTACCAGCCGTACAGAGACGTTAATCGATGCCAATCTCGAAGCTCTGTACCACACCGAAGGCACTCAGGATGATCGCATCTTTGGCAGTGCGGACATGAGCTTTCGATATGTAGCCATTCCTCAGCGCCTCGACTGGGTGGTTGAAAATTATATGCGCAGCGATCGTATCAATTCCCTCGGTCGCGGCAATGCTGACAACCGCCAGGTGCGCAATTCGCTGCGTATTGGGCCGGATTTCACCACCCAGCTGACGCCCCAGGATCGCCTCGAACTCAGCGGCCGCTACATCAACGAATACGAAGATCGCACCGAGTTCGATAGCAATCGCCTGGCTGGCAATGCCGAACTGGTGCATCGCCTGTCGTCGCTCAGCAGCATCGCTGGTAGTTACGACGTGCTCTATGTTGATTACGGCGACGATACCGTCAATACTGATTTTGACCAGCATGATCTGGCTGCCATTTATCGCAGCGAATTTAGTCGCGGCAACTACAGCCTATCCATTGGTGGCAGCTACGTGAACCGCGACAATGGCGTCAGCAGCAGTGGCACTATTGCCGAAGCGATCGCCGTGTGGCAGGCCAATTCTCGCAGTAGCTACACCGTCGCCTACGAACAAAGATTTTCAGATCGCGCTCGCGATGATATCGGACTGGCGGCACCCTTGCTTGCGGCGCGCTCCAATGTTTTTTATGAGCGCCGCCTTGGGGTTTCCTATGACTACCGCGCGACCTTCACCGAGGTGCATTTGCGAGCTTATGCCCGCGAGCTGGATTTCGAGGATGTTGTACTGCCGGATGAGGACGCCGTGGGTGTCCTTGCCAACTTTCGCACCGAGATCGCACCGTTGACCGATCTGTCGATTACCGGTCGCTACGACCGCAGCGAGTTCAGCAGCCTCGGCCGCGAAGATGATGAGTATGTCGTCTCGGCGGGTGTCGAGCGCCAGATGACGCGGCGGCTGCGGATGAGTGGAGAGCTGCGGCGTAACCAGCGCGAGAGCACCGTTCCGCAGCAAGAGTACGAGGAAAACGTTATCGGCGTACGCGTCGATTACCTGCTTTGAGCACCGCGGCATTGTCGCCGCCAGAGGACTGATCGCACGCTGCTACCCGCCCTGGCATCACTGCCGTGGGCCAGGGCGGGCGCACTGACCCGCGCTGCGTGCAGCGCATATTCCACTCAACAGATTCGGGCGCCCGCGCCCGGTAAACGGTCGCCAGCATGCTGTTCGTCTACCTGTACATCGTCGCCATGTTCGTCCGCCCCCAGGACTGGGTGCCGGGGCTGATCGGCGTGCCCACCGCGTTTCTGATCATTCCTGCGGGCATCCTCGTTGGCCTGGCGACCAACGGTCGGGATTTCAATCGCTATCCGCTGGTACAGAACCGGCTGATGTTCGTCTATCTGGGCATCATCTTTATCGCCTCGACCTACAACGAGGGCTTCGCCTTCGGTTGGGAGCAGTTCGTGACGTTCCTCAAGCGCGTCATGGTTTATTTCATGATCGTGCTCAACGTGAATACGGTGGATAAGCTTCGGCGCACGCTGACCTTCATTCTGCTGGTGGGCGCTTTCATCGCCTATCAGGCGATTCTTCAGGGCACGACCGGATTCAGCTGGGGCGGGCAGACGCCTTATCCGGGCTACGATGTGGTTCGCGTGCGCTGGTACGGGGACTGGGACGGCCCCAACGTCTTCGGTTTGCTATTTGTGATGCTTGCCGGATTGGCGATGGAGCGTATATTTGGCCGTGAGCAGAGCTTTTTCGCGCGTATTTTCGGGGTGGGGTTAATGCTGGCGTTCTTCACCTCAATCTACTACACCAATTCGCGCGGTGCGGTGCTTTCCGTGCTGGTGGGAACGGGCTATTACTTCCGCGCCAAGCTGTTCAGGCCGCATATTGCAGGCATTGCTGCGGTACTGGTGGGTGGTTTTCTCGCCTTCGCACCATCGCGCATGTCGATGGTCTCCTCGGAGGAGGAATCCGCTGGCCAGCGCACCTGGCTTTGGGAGCAGGGCATGGCCATGTTGCGGGAAAGTCCGATCTTCGGCGTCGGTCGTGGTATGTTCGCCAGCCACACAGATCTGAAGTTGATCGCGCATAACAATTACGTGCAGAACTTCGCTGAGCTGGGCCTGCCCGGCTATTTCGTGTTCATTGCACTGATGTGGTTTTCCTTTGTCGGTACCTGGCGGTTGGCGCAGGAGCGCCACGACCTCCCCGAACCGCTGCGCCAGTCGGGGCGCGCGCTGCAGTCGATGCTGGTTGGCTACGCCGCTTGCACCTTCTTCGTGGTGATGGAGCTGGACCTGCTCTACCTGGTGTTTGGCTTGTGTGCCGCGGCCTACCTGATCGGCCAGAAAAACTGCGAGACGCTGCCACCATCGCGCATGACGAACCTCGATGTGAAGATGATCGTCGGTGGCATGGGGCTGATCTATTTTGCGATATGGCTGGCGGCGGTGAAGGAAATTGTCTAGGACAATCTGCATATTGCAGCAACGGACCAGAGCGAGCGAATGAGTCAGCAGACCCGGAAGAAGATTCTCTGTGTGTTCGGCACCCGGCCGGAAGCGATCAAATTCGCACCATTGATTAAGCTGGCGCGCAGCGAGTTCGCTGATCGCCTGCAGGTCGAGGTGGCGGTTACCGCACAGCATCGCAGCATGCTCGATCAGGTGCTCGAAGTGTTCGGCATCGTGCCCGACTACGACCTCGACATCATGCGCGACAACCAGGATCTGTTCGACGTCACCGTCAACGCGCTCTCCGGTCTGAAGGCCGTGCTCGACAAGGCCCGCCCGGATTGCATCCTGGTGCAGGGCGACACCACCACCACCTTCGTCGGTGCGCTGGCCGGTTTCTATCGCAAGACGAAGATCGGCCACATCGAGGCCGGGCTGCGCACCGGCGACAAGTTCAGCCCCTTCCCGGAAGAGGTCAATCGTCGCCTGAGCACGGTGATCAGCGACTACCACTTCGCGCCCACCGCGCAGTCGCGCGACAACCTGCTCGCCGAGCGGGTCGCCGCCGACGACATCCGCATCACCGGCAACACCTCCATCGACGCCCTGCTGTGGGTGCTGGAGAACACCGCCGACCGCCTCGACGAACAGTTCGACGCCGGCAGCGTATTCGTCCCCGGCAGGAAGGTGGTGCTGCTCACCACCCATCGCCGCGAGAGTTTCGGCGCGCCCATGGAGCGCTCGCTGTCGGCGGTGCGCGATCTGGCCGAGGCGCGCGATGACACCCACATCGTGATGCCGGTGCACTTCAATCCCAACGTGCGCGAAAAGGTCGATGCGATCCTCGCCGGCTGTCCGAATCTGACGCTGATCGACCCGCTCGACTACGTCAACTTCGCCCATCTGATGAGCCGCGCCGATCTGATCCTCACCGATTCCGGCGGCATTCAGGAAGAGGCGCCGACCCTTGGCAAGCCGATTCTGGTGATGCGCGACAACACCGAGCGCCCCGAGGGCGTCGATGCCGGAACGGCCAAACTGGTCGGCACCGACCGCGAACTGATCTTCTCCGAAGCGATGCGCCTGCTCTCCGATCAGAATGCCTATGCCGCCATGGCCGAGGCCGCCAATCCCTACGGTGACGGCACCGCTTCGCGACAGATCCTCGACCTGCTGGCCGAGCGACTCGACTGAGAATCCAATCATGAAGATCCTTTTCCCCTACATGGCGCGCTGGCACGCCGTGAACTGGACCCGTTACCACTCGATGCTCATCGAGCTCGGTCGACAGGGCCACGAAGTGCACGTGCTACAGCCGCCGCCGATGCAATCTCACGAGACCAATTTCCAGGAGATCGAACGGCGCGATTCGGAGAACGTCCACGTCCACGACGTGGCGCTCAACGAGACGATCTGGAACCGCGAGTTGCCGCTCAACAAGCTGGTCAAGAAAGCCTATTTCTCGCTCGCCGCCTATGGCCAGGCGAAGCGCATGGTCGACGAGCTGGGCATCGATCTGGTGCTGCTGTACAACATTCCGCAATACCAGTTCATGAATCTCGGCAAGAAGGCCAAGGTGGTCTTCGACTACGCCGACGACTACATCGACATGCTCAGCTTCGAGCTCGGCAAGCTGGATAATCCGCTCGCTCGCGGTATCGCCAGCGCCATGCTGGAAAGCATGATGACGCGCTCGGATCTGGTGCTTTCGGTATCCCACGAGCTGGCCAAAAACGCCCTCGGCCGGGTCGCCGTGCTGCCCAATGGCGTGGCGCTGTCGAAGGTCGAGGATCAGCTCGCCGGCATGCCCGAGCCAATGCCCAACCCGCGTCCGGTGGTCGGCTTCCTCGGCGCCTTTGAATACTTCATCGATTTCGACGCCATTCTCGCCGCCGCGCAGCGCCTGCCGGAGGTGGATTTCGTCCTCATCGGCGGCGGCCGCGAGTGGCAGCGGGTCAAGGACGATGCCACCGCGCGTCGGCTGAACAACGTCAGCCTGCCCGGGCCGGTGCCGCACGCGGAGATCTTCCGCCACATCCGGCGCTGGGATATCTGCCTGAACATTTTCGCGCGCATTCCGGTGTCGCATCGCGCCTGTCCGATCAAATTGTTCGAATACATGGCGCTGGAGAAGCCGGTGATCAGCACCCGGCTGCACGAGCTGGCGCACATCGACAATGGCGATCAGCCGATCGTCTATTACGGCGACCACGGCGAGGAGATCGCCGAGCGCATCCGCGAGATCATCGACAATCCGGACGAGGCCAGCGCCCTGGCCGCGCGCGGCGCCGCTGCGGTGCGCGAGCGCTACACCTGGGAGGGCATCGCCGAGCGTTTCGCGCAGATGACCGGCGGCAGCGCACCCGCGGCGCAGCCCGCCAGTGCGGATCGAAAAGTGGCCTGAGGGAGAGCAGCGCGTGGATTTGTACTTCACCGTCGATGTCGAGATTACCGACCACCGACTGTCCTATTCCGAAAACCTCGATACCCAGCTCACCCTGCCGTATTTCGAGCTGGCCGAGCGCTTTTGCGAGGCGGATGTCAAAGCGACCTTTTATCTGAGCATCGCGCCCAAGGCGCTGGGCATCGAGTGGAAGGATTACCTGCGTTGCCTGCAACGCATCCTGCGCTATAACCGCAACGAATTCGCTTCGCACATTCGTATCCAGCCGCATCTGCATTGCCTGAATCTGCCTTTCGATTATTGCAAGGGCAGTGATTTCTTCTCCGATTACACCCCGGAACAGCAGGTGGAAATGCTCAAATTGGGCAGGCAGATCTGTGAGGACGGCGGCGTTGAAGTCAGCAGCTTTCGCCCCGGCGGTTTCAAGAATAGCGACGACTATTACGCCGCACTGGCCGAGGCCGGCTTCGCCATCAGCTCGACCATGCGTCTGGACCGCAACCCGGCCATCGACCTCAAGAGCGACGCGGTGGACAGCGCCCACGGCGTCTTTGAAGCCGCTCACGGCGTTATCGAATACCCGGTCACCTCGGTGCATCTGCACTCGGTGAAAGGGCGCGATGAGACCATCAATCTATCGCCGGATTTCTTCGAGCTGGCCAGCGTCGGTGAGCAGATGCGTCAACTCGAATACATCAACCTCAATTTTCACTCCTTCTCCTGGTATCACGGCCGGCCGGTGCGCGAACGCTTTGCCAACATGCGTCGCGAAACGGTCAAGCATCTGCTGCGCGAGTTCGTGATGAAAAAGCTGCTCAAGCCACTGGATGCGGACCTCATCACCGACACCATCTACCGCGAGCATTTCGACCAGTGGCTGGCCGAGCTGCCGCAACAGGGCAATTGCCTGTGGGTCGGCGAGCGCAGCGGCCAGGCTGGCGATCGGGCGCAGGTCAGCGCCGTAGCCTGAGCGGAACCGCCACCGGCAAAGGCTGGCAAACGGCCTGCATCGCCATCCGGAGCGGGGTGCTCATCGCCAACCACAGAGCGTGGCCGCGCGGGCCGGTGCGGGGTAGCTCGCATCAGCCGCCATCGTGTGCGGCGCACCACTCCCGCCGAGCAAAGCCGGCCATATAAACCGATCCGGTAGCGCAGACCAGGTCTCCCGCGCCCGCCCCGGCAACGGCTTTCGCCAGCGCATCCGCCGGTGCGTCGCAGCGGCTCAAGCGCGCTGCGCCGAGCAACCCGGTGTCGATCTGCAATTCATCCGCTGGCAACGAATAGTCTGCATCCGCTCGCGTCAGCCAGATCGTCGCCGCTTGCGGCGCCAGTGCGGCGAGCACCGCCGGCCAGTCCTTGCCCGCTGAGAAGGACAGCACGAAGTGGCGTCGCGCGGCGCCAAAGTCGTCCAGCGCCGCCGCCAGCGCGCGCGCCGAGGCGGCGGTGTGGGCGCCGTCGACGACGCGCATCGGCGCCCGTGCGAGCAGTTCGCAGCGGCCGGGCAGGCGCAGTCCGGCGAAGGCCGTCGCCGCCACTTGTGGCAGCCGGCCGAGTTCGAGCAGCTGCGCGGCCATCAGCGCCAGCGCGGCGTTGTCGCGCATCGGCCCGCGGTTGCCGGGAAAGTCGAAGTCGGCGCTGATCGCACCAGCGCTGAAGCGCGCGCCCGCTTTGCAATCGACGCAGTTGAAATCCTCGCCCAGCCAGCGCAGCGGCGCGTTCGCCGCGGCGCCGCGCGCGGCCACCAGCGCCGCGGCCTCCCGCGGCAGGCGACCGATCACCGCCGGCGCGCCGGGCTTGAGAATGCCGGCCTTGTGCGCGGCCACGTCGGCCAGCGTCGGCCCGAGCTTGTCGAGGTGCTCGCCCTCGATGCTGGTGATGGCGCACAGCGCGGGCTGGACGAGGTTGGTCGCATCCAGCCGGCCGCCGATGCCGGCTTCGACGATCGCCAGCTCGACGCCGCTGCGGGCGAAGGCGAGCAGCGCGGCGGCGGTCAGCAGCTCGAAAAAGCGCGGCGCGCCGAGCGCGCTGGCGGCAAGTGCAGCGACCGCCGGGCGCAGCGCCTCGAAACAATCGACCAGCAGCGCGTCGTCAGCGTCGCGGCCGTCGATGCGGATGCGCTCCTGCCAGCGCTGCAGATGCGGCGAGGTGAAGGTGCCGACGCGGCACCCGGCGGCGCGCGCCAGCGCCTCCAGCAGCAGCGCGGTCGAGCCCTTGCCCTTGGAGCCGGCGATGTGGGCGATGCGCAGGCCGAGCTGTGGCTCGCCGACCGCGGCCAGCAAGCGGCGGGTGCGGGCGATGGCGGCGTCGCTCTGCGGCGCCTGTTTTGCCGCCGCCGGGCCAGCGAGGGCGCACAGCAGTTGCCAGCAGTCGTCGGCGGTGGTGATGGTCGGGCAGCTCATGCCGGTCGGCTCCGCGCGGGGGGCTGTCGCGGCGCCGCCGCGGCGCGGCGAAAGTTAACACGGTGGCGAGCGCAGCGGCGTATTGCGTTGAGGATGGAATTGGGGCACTCTGCGCCGGCCCGGGTTGGGGGGCTAGAACGAGGGGCGAAGCGGTGACACTCCACACCACGGCGCTGCGGCTGCTGCTCGCGGTACTCGGCTGCGGCTGTATCGGCGCGGCGCTGGCGCACGGCGTGGCCGAGGGCGACGCCGGCTTCATCGAGCAGTCGCGCGGTGTGCAGCTGGCGCCCTTCGTCTACCTCGGCGCCAAGCACATGGTCACCGGCTACGACCACCTGCTGTTCCTGTTCGGGGTGATCTTTTTCCTCTACCGTCTGCGCGACGTGGGCATCTACGTCACCCTGTTCGCCATCGGCCACAGCGCGACGCTGCTCTACGGCGTGCTCAGCGGCAGCCACGTCGACCCGTATCTGGTCGATGCCATCATCGGCCTGTCGGTGGTGTACAAGGCGCTGGACAACCTCGGCGCCTACCGGCGCTGGTTCGGCGTGCAGCCGGATACCCGCGCCGCGGTGCTGATTTTCGGCCTCTTCCACGGCTTCGGGCTGGCCACCAAGCTGCAGGATTTCACCCTCGACGCGGACGGGCTGGTGGCCAATATCCTCGCCTTCAACGTCGGCGTCGAGATCGGCCAGCTGCTGGCGCTGACGGCGATCCTGCTGGCGATGGACTACTGGCGCCGCAGCGCTGCCTTTGCCCGCCAGGCCTTCGCCGCCAACCTGCTGCTGATGAGTGCCGGTTTCGTACTGATGGGCTATCAGATCGCCGGCTATTTCACGACTGCCTGAGGCCGCCGCCATGCACGACATTTCCGAGCAGCACCCCGAGCAGCTGCCCTCCGCTCGCAGCCTGCGCCGCGCCACGCTGCTGGCCGCGCTGATCGCAGCGGCGGTGCTCGTGACCGCCGTGCTGCCCGCCGAGTACGGCATTGACCCGACCGGCATCGGCCGCGCACTGGGGCTGACCTCGCTCAACCAGGCGCCGCCGGCCGCGGCCCCCGAGGCGCCCGCCGCAGCGCCGCCGGCGACGTTGGTCAAGCGCGCGGGCGAACTGCGCAGCGACGAGATGGCGCTGCCGCTGATGCCGGGGCAGGGCGCGGAGATCAAGGCGGTGATGGCCGCCGGCGATCACTTCGTCTTCCGCTGGACGGTGGCGGGCGGGGCGGTGAGCTTCGACATGCACGGCGAGCGCCACGCCGCCGCCGAGGGCGAGTTCACCAGCTACTGGCTGGGCGAGGCGCAGTCCGCGGCCGGCGGCAGCTTCCGCGCGCCCTTCGCCGGCACCCACGGCTTCTACTGGCAGAATGACGGCACCGAGCCGGTCACCGTGCGCCTGCAGACCAGCGGCTTTTACGAGGCGCTGTTCATGCCCTGAGCCGAGTCGGTGGTGCTTGCGGCCGCCGGGCCATCGGCGCACTCGACGACGATCTCGCGATCGTGCTGCAGCGCCGGGATCATGCCGCGCCGCCGGGCCACCTGCGCCGGGTCGATGCGGGCGCTGATGAAACCCTCATCGTCGCCGCCCTCGGCGAGTATTTCGCCCCAGGGATCGACGATCAGCGAGTGCCCCCAGGTGCGTCGCCCCTCGGCGTGCACGCCGCACTGGTTGGGGGCGAAAACGTAGCTGCCGGTCTCGATGGCGCGGGCGCGCACCAGGCACTCCCAGTGGGCGCGGCCGGTGGTCGCGGTGAAAGCCGCCGGCACACAGAGGAACTGCGCGCCGGCCTGCGCCAGCGCGCGGTACAGCGCGGCGAAGCGCAGGTCGTAGCAGATCGACAGGCCGAGTTGGCCCCAGGGGCTGGCGGCGATCACCGCGCGCTCGCCGGCGCGCACGCTGTTGGATTCGCGGTAGCCTTCGCCGTCGTCGAGATCGATATCGAACAGGTGCAGCTTGTCGTAGCGGGCGACGATCTCGCCGCCGGCGTCGATCAGATAGCTGCGGTTGATCACCCGCCGCTCGCGGCCGTCGTCATCGGCACTCGGGTCACGCACCAGCAGCGAGCCGATCAGCAGCCAGCAGCCGCTGTCGCGGGCCTGCCGGCGCAGCGCGGCGAGGGCCATATCCTGATTTTCCGGCGCGGCGCGCTGCCAGATCCGGGCGTCGTCCGGCTCGATGAAGCTGGCCATCTCCGGCAACAACACCAGCTCGGCGCCGGCGGCTGCGGCCGCGGCGGTCAGCTCCAGCAGGCGGCGGGTGTTGGCTTCGACTTCGCGCCCGGCGCAGTTCTGCACGCAGGCGACCTGGAAGGATTGACTCATCGCGGTGCTCCCGGTGGCGTCGATGTCGGCGTCGGC
>CBFCYW010000018.1:0-41628 GCA_965602395.1 uncultured Chromatiales bacterium | reverse complement strand
TGGCTTCGGCGATGGGTTCGGCGGAGGGTGTCGAGGTGATCGTCGCCGGTGGCAGGGTGCGCTCGCGGGATCTGGGTATCACCGGCGGTTTCACGGTCGATTTTGTCCGCGAATTCAAGGTCGACTACGGCGTGATCGGAATCTCCGGTATCGAGGAGGACGGCACGCTGCGCGATTTTGACTATGATGAAGTGCGCGTCTCGACCGCCATCATGCAGCAGTCGCGGCGCGTGCTACTGGTCGCCGATCACTCCAAATTCGGCCGCAATGCCCTGGTGCGACTCGGCAATCTGCAGGATGTCGACATGCTGTTTACCGATCAGCCGCCGCCGGCAACGCTTGCCGAGGCGCTTGCCGAAGGTGGCGTTGAGGTCTGCGTGTGCGCGAGCTGATCAGCCTGCGATGATCGCTTTCGAACTGATTTTTCCGCTCTGCAACTAGCTGTTTAAAAAGACCTCGGCCATTGTTTTTGTGCTGCATCGCACAAAAAAATGACAGCGTTTGGTGCGCGAAAAAATTCGCAAAAGTTCGTTTACTTGCGTTTTGGCGCTTGATAGGCTGCCGCCAACGATGGCTTTGATCGATGCCGCAAGCCTTGTCCGGGTCTTCGGGCTTGCCGTGGTGGTCGGTGAATGGAGCTTGGCGAGTGGCCGCAAAGGATGAGTTCGACGTGCTGGTGATCGGCGGTGGCATCAACGGTGCCGGCATCGCCCGCGATGCCGCGGGTCGTGGCCTGCGCGTGCTGCTCTGCGAGCAGGATGACCTGGCCAGCCACACTTCCTCCGCCAGCTCGAAGCTGATCCACGGCGGTCTGCGCTATCTGGAGCACGGCGCCTTCCGCCTGGTGGGCAAGGCATTGGCTGAACGCGAAGTGCTGCTGCGCGCCGCGCCGCACATTATCTGGCCGCTGCGCTTTGTCATGCCGCACGACGACTCCCTGCGCCCGGCGTGGATGATCCGCCTCGGCCTGTTTCTCTACGACCACCTCGACTTCGGCAAGCGCCGGCTGCTCGATGGCTCGGCAGGACTCGACCTGCGCCGGCATCCGGCCGGCGAGCCGCTGCGCGATGGCATCACCAGGGGCTTCGCTTATTCCGACGGCTGGGTGCAGGACGCCCGGCTGGTGGTGCTCAACGCGATGAGCGCGGCCGAACTCGGTGCCGAGATCCGCACCCGTACCCGCTGCATCGCCGCGCGCCGCGACGGCGATCGCTGGCATGCGAGCCTGCAATCGAGCGTCGGTGGCCAGTGCCGCGAGGTCGTCGCGCGGGGCCTGGTCAACGCCGCTGGCCCCTGGGTGTCGAGCCTGCTCGACGAGGTGCTGCAGCAGCCGGGCGGGCACGCGGTGCGGCTGGTCAAGGGCAGCCACATCGTGGTGCCGCGGCTGTTCGAGCACGACTGCGCCTACATTTTCCAGAATCCCGACAGGCGCATCGTCTTTGCGCTGCCCTACGAGGGCGACTACACGCTGATCGGCACCACCGATCTCGACTATCGCGGCGATCCGGCCGCGGCGGTCATCGGCGACGCCGAGATCGATTATCTGTGCGCGGCGGTCAATCGCTACTTTAAGCGGCAGCTCGGCGCCGCCGAGGTGATCTGGCACTACGCCGGTGTGCGCCCACTGGTCGACGACGAGTCCGGCGCCGCCGCCGAGGTGACCCGCGACTATCGCCTGGCGCTGGATGCCCCTGCTGCCTCGGCGCCGCTGCTGTCGGTGTTCGGTGGCAAGCTCACCACCTATCGCAAGCTGGCCGAAGAGGCCGTCGATCTGCTCGCCCCGGTGCTGGGTTGCGCCGCTGGCCACTGGACCGACGGCGGCGCGCCCCTGCCCGGTGGGGATATCGAAGATGCCGATTTTGATGCTTTTCTGGCCGCCTTTCGCGCCCGCTACGCCTGGCTGCCCGAGGCGCTGGCGCGGCGCTACGCGCGCAATTACGGCACCCGCGCCGAGCGGTTGATCGGCGCTGCCGACTCGCTGGCCGGCCTCGGCGCGTCGATGGGCGATGGCGTCTACGCCGCCGAGCTGGACTATCTGGCCCGCTACGAGTGGGCGCGCCGTGTCGAGGATGTGCTCTGGCGGCGCAGCAAGCTGGGTCTGCACGTCGCTGCGCAGACCCGCTGCAATATCGAATTCTGGTTTGAAGAGAACCTGGGCCAGGTCGAGCGCAAGGCATCCTGAAAATATTGGCAGTCGCGCATCGATGTGGCGCGGCGCCGGGGGAGGAGTGAGTGATCACGAGTAGTTGTGCCGGGTGGCAACGGCCGCGCGCCGGTGGCCGGGGTGCGCCGCAATGAGCCTGCGTCTGGACGGTATCTCCAAGCAGGTCGGCGCGGATATGCACATCCACCCCACCGATCTGGAGCTTGCGCCGGGGATCACCGTGCTGATCGGCCAGACCCTGGCCGGCAAAACCACGCTGATGCGCCTGATGGCCGGGCTGGATCAGCCGAGCGGCGGGCGGATTCTCGTCGATGGCGTCGACGTTACCGGGGTGCCGGTGCAAAAGCGCGGCGTGGCGATGGTCTACCAGCAGTTCATCAACTACCCCTCGTTCACGGTCTACGAGAACATCGCCTCGCCGCTGCGCCTGGCGAAGCTCGACAGCGCCGAAATCGACCGCAAGGTGCGCGAGGTGGCGGAGATGATGCACATCGAGGAGCATCTGCAGAAGCTGCCGGCGGCGCTCTCCGGCGGCCAGCAGCAGCGCACCGCGATGGCCCGCGCGCTGGTCAAGGACGCCGACCTGCTGCTGTTCGACGAGCCGCTGGTCAACCTCGACTACAAGCTGCGCGAGCAGCTGCGTGCAGAGATGCGCGATATCTTCATCCGGCGCCGCGCGATCATGGTTTACGCCACCACCGAGCCGCTGGAGGCGCTGGCCCTCGGCGGCCAGTGCGCGGTGCTCGACGAGGGCCGCGTGCTGCAGACCGGCAGCACCCTGCACACCTACCACAACCCGGCCAGCGTGCGCGTCGGCGAGGTCTTCAGCGATCCGCCGATCAACGTCATCGACGGCGAGGTGCGCGACGGCGAGATCCACCTCGACGGCGGCGCACTGCGCCTGCCGCTGGCCGGCAGCGTCGCCGATCTGGCCGCTGGTCGCTATCGCTTTGGGGTGCGCGCCAACCACCTCGCGCTGCACGCCACGGCCAGCGATGACGCGGCCGTCGACGCCGAGGTCGAACTGGCCGAGTTGAGCGGTTCAGAGACCTTCATTCACGTCGCCCACCACGGCGTCAGCTGGGTGGTACAGGAGGAGGGCGTGCACAGTGTGCAGCTCGGCGAGAAGCTGCGCGTCTACTTCAATCCGCGCCACCTGTTCGCCTTCGATCGCAACGGCCGGCTGGTGGCCTCCCCGCAACGGGCGCTATCGGCCTGAGCCGTGGCGAGGAGCAAGATATGGCACGCATCCATCTGAAAAACATGGCGCACAGCTATCTGCCCGAGCCGCAGGGGCCGCAGGACTACGCGCTGCACCCGCTCGATCACGTCTGGGAGGACGGCGGCGCCTACGCGCTGCTCGGCCCCTCCGGCTGCGGCAAGACCACGCTGTTGAACATCATCTCCGGCCTGCTGATTCCCAGCCAGGGCCAGGTGCTGTTCGACGAGCGCGACGTCACCCGGCTGCCCACCAAGGCGCGCAACATCGCCCAGGTTTTCCAGTTCCCGGTGATCTACGACACCATGAGCGTGTTCGACAACCTGGCCTTCCCGCTGCGCAATCGCGGCTTTGCCGAAGACAGGGTGCGCGCGCGGGTGGATGAGATCGCCGACATGCTGGAGCTGGGCGCGGTGCTGAAAAAACGCGCTGCCGGGCTCACCGCCGACGCCAAGCAGACCATTTCGCTGGGCCGCGGGCTGGTGCGCAGCGACGTCGCGGCGATTTTGTTCGACGAGCCGCTGACGGTCATCGATCCGCACCTGAAGTGGAAGCTGCGGCGCAAGCTCAAGCAGATCCACGAGCAGCTCAAGCTAACCCTGGTGTACGTCACCCACGACCAGAACGAGGCGCTGACCTTCGCCGACAGGGTGGTGGTGATGCAGCAGGGCGAGGTGCTCCAGCTGGGCACGCCGCAGGAGCTGTTCGAGGCACCGGCACACACCTTCGTCGGCCATTTTATCGGCAGTCCGGGGATGAACTTCCTGCCCTGCCGGGTGGACGGCGACGCGGCGCTGGTCGACGGCCAGCGCATCCCGCTCGGCGATTCCGCGCTGGCCGCCGCTGCCGCTGCCGCCGGAGAGCTGAGCCTCGGCGTGCGTCCGGAATTCCTCAGCCTGCACGACAGCCCGCAGGCCGGCTCGCTGCCGGTGGCGGTGGACGCGATCGAGGATCTGGGCAACTACAAGATCGCCAGCGTGCGCCTCGGCGAGCATGCCATCAAGGTGAAAGTGCCGGAGGATCAGCCGGTTGCGGTCGAGCGCGCGCAGCTCACTTTCAATCGCGATTTCACCCGCTTGTACGCCGGCGATCGCCTGCTCGGCTGAGGGGAGGGACGATGAACAAGGTTCAGAACAACAAAGCCTGGCTGCTGGTACTGCCGGTGGTGCTGCTGGTGGCGTTCAGCGCGGTGATCCCGCTGATGACCGTGGTCAACTACTCGGTGCAGGACATCCTCGATCCGCAGACGCAGGTCTTCGTCGGCACCGAGTGGTTCTACGAGACGCTGCACGACCGGCGCCTGCACGACGCGCTCGGCCGGCAGATCCTCTACTCGGCGGCGGTGCTGGCGATCGAGATTCCGCTGGGCATCGCGATAGCACTGTGCATGCCGACGCGCGGCATCTGGGTGTCGGTGTGCATGGTGCTGATGGCGCTGCCGATGCTGATCCCGTTCAACGTGGTGGGCACTATCTGGCAGATCTTCGGCCGCGCCGACATCGGCCTCGGCGGCGCCGCGCTGGCCGGGCTGGGCATCGACTACAACTACGCCAGCAGCCCACTGGATGCCTGGCTGACGGTGCTGCTGATGGACGTCTGGCACTGGACTTCGCTGGTGGTGCTGCTGTGCTACGCCGGGCTGGTGGCGATTCCGGAGGCCTACTACCAGGCGGCGAGCATCGACGGCGCCTCGCGCTGGGCGGTGTTCCGCTACATCCAGCTGCCCAAGCTGAAGAACGTGCTGGTGATCGCCGTGCTGCTGCGCTTCATGGACAGCTTCATGATCTACGCCGAGCCCTTCGTGCTCACCGGCGGCGGCCCCGGCAACGCCACCACCTTCCTCAGCCAGCACCTGACCAAGATGGCGCTGGGCCAGTTCGATCTCGGCCCCGCAGCGGCTTTTTCACTGGTCTACTTCCTGATCGTGTTGCTGTTTTCGTGGCTGTTCTACACCGCGATCAACAACATGAGCAAATCCTGAGGGAGTGGTCGGGATGAACCTTCGCAAACGCCATATCGCCCTGATTGCCTACCTGCTGTTTCTGCTGGTGCCGATCTACTGGCTGATCAACATGTCGCTGAAGACCAATAACGAGATCCTCAGCGTGCTCAGCCTGTGGCCGCGGGAACTCACCTTCGCCAACTACGCGTACATCTTTTCCGATCCGAGCTGGTATCTGGGCTACGTCAACTCGGTCACCTACGTGGTGATGAACACGGTCATCTCGCTGACCGTGGCGCTGCCGGCGGCCTACGCTTTTTCGCGCTACAACTTCCTCGGTGACAAGCATCTGTTCTTCTGGCTGCTGACCAACCGCATGGCGCCGCCGGCGGTGTTTCTGCTGCCGTTTTTCCAGCTTTATTCCAGCGTCGGGCTGATCGACACGCACATCGCCGTGGCCATCGCCCACTGCCTGTTCAACGTGCCGCTGGCGGTGTGGATTCTGGAGGGCTTCATGTCCGGTGTGCCCAAGGAAATCGACGAAACGGCCTATCTCGACGGCTACAGCTTTCCGCGTTTTTTCCTGCGCATCTTCCTGCCGCTGATCAAGGCCGGCATCGGCGTGGCGGCATTTTTCTGCTTCATGTTCAGCTGGGTCGAGCTGCTGATGGCGCGCACCCTGACCACCGTCGACGCCAAGCCGATCGCGGCGATCATGACCCGCACGGTGGGCGCCTCGGGCGTCGACTGGGGCGTGCTCGCCGCCGCCGGCGTGCTGACCATCATTCCCGGAGCCCTGGTGATCTGGTTCGTGCGCAAGCACGTCGCCAAGGGCTTCGCCATGGGCCGCGTGTAGGAGATCGCCAGCATGCAGTGGATGTACTGGACCCCTGTCACGGCGATGTTTTTCGCCACCATCGCGCTGATTCTGGTGGGCATGACCATCGCTCAGGTGGTCTACCCGACGCGCGAGCGCAAGGGCTTTCTGCCGATCGCGACCACCCGCGGCGACCGCCTGTTCATCGGCCTGTTGAGCAGCGCCTATGTGCACCTGGCCTGGGTCGGGCTGAGCGACTGGCCACTGTGGGTGGCCACCGCGCTGTGTGCGCTGTGGATCGCCAGCCTGTTCCGCTGGGGCTGAGGCGGCATCGAGTCGAGCGGTAGTTGCTGTAGCCGCCGCGTCGGGAGACCGATCCCGGGGCGAAAAGCAGCCAAAAACCACACTGAAGAATCCCGTTGGAGGATGACATGAAACGCAATTTGCAGAGCTTGAAGCGCCTGCCGCTCAGCCTCGCCATGGCCACCGCCATCGGCGTCGCCGGCATGCCCATGCAGGCCAGTGCCGGTATGGCCGAGGCCGAACAGTGGGTCGACAGCGAGTTCCAGCCGTCGACGCTTTCCCGCGACGAGCAGATGAAGGAGATGGCGTGGTTCATCGAGGCCGCCGCGCCCTTCAAGGGCATGGATATCCGCGTCGTCTCGGAAACCATCGCCACCCATGAGTACGAGTCGAAGGTGCTGGCCAAGGCCTTTACCGAGATCACCGGCATCAACGTCACCCACGACCTGATCGGCGAGGGCGATGTGATCGAAAAGCTGCAGACGCAGATGCAGTCGGACGAGAACATCTACGATGCCTACATCAATGATTCCGATCTGATCGGCACCCACTTCCGCTATCAGAAAGTCGTGCCGTTGTCCGACTGGATGGCCGGCGATGGCAAGTCCGTCACCAACCCGATGCTCGATATCGATGATTTCATCGGCATCCAGTTCACCACCGGCCCGGACGGCAAGATCTACCAGCTGCCCGACCAGCAGTTCGCCAACCTGTACTGGTTCCGCTACGACCTGTTCAAGCGCGAAGACCTGCGCAAGCAGTTTAAGGACATCTACGGTTACGACCTCGGCGTGCCGGTCAACTGGTCGGCCTATGAAGATATCGCCGAGTTTTTCTCCGAACACGTCAAGGAAATCGACGGTGAGCGGATCTGGGGTCACATGGACTACGGCAAGAAGGACCCGTCGCTGGGCTGGCGCTTCACCGATGCCTGGCTGTCGATGGCCGGTGCCGGCGACAAAGGCCAGCCGAACGGCCTGCCGGTGGATGAGTGGGGCATCCGCGTCGACGGCTGCCGCCCGGTGGGCTCCAGTGTGACCCGCGGCGGCGCCACCAACGGCCCGGCGGCGGTCTACTCGCTGACCAAGTACGCCGACTGGCTGAAGAAGTACGCGCCACCGGAAGCCGCCGGCATGACCTTCGGCGAGGCCGGCCCGGTGCCGGCGCAGGGCCAGATCGCCCAGCAGATCTTCTGGTACACCGCCTTCACCGCCAGCATGACCGAGCCCGGCCTGCCGGTGATGAACGAAGACGGCTCGCCGAAATGGCGCATGGCGCCGTCGCCCCACGGCCCCTACTGGGAAGAGGGCATGAAGCTCGGCTATCAGGATGCCGGTTCCTGGACGCTGCTCAAGAGCACCCCGGTCAAGCGTCGTCAGGCCGCCTGGCTGTACGCCCAGTTCGTGGTCGCCAAGACCACCTCGCTGAAGAAGACGCTGGTCGGTCTGACGCCGATTCGTGAGTCCGACCTGCAGAGCCAGGCGATGACCGACGCCGCGCCGAAGCTCGGCGGCCTGGTCGAGTTCTACCGCAGCCCGGCGCGCGTCGCCTGGAGCCCGACCGGCACCAATGTGCCGGACTACCCGAAGCTCGCCCAGCTGTGGTGGGCCAACGTGGCCGAGGCGGTCACCGGCGAGCGCACCCCGCAGGAGGCGATGGACAATCTGGCCCGCCAGCAGGATCGCGTTCTTCAGCGCCTGGAGCGTGCCAAGGTGCAGGGTGAATGCGGGCCGAAGCTCAATGAGGAGCGCGATGCCGAGTACTGGCTGAGCCAGCCGGGCGCGCCGAAGGCCAGGCTGGCCAACGAAAAGCCGCAGGGTGAGACGGTCGACTACGACCAGTTGCTGCAGGCCTGGCGCGAAGGCCGCGTGAAGTAGGGCGTTCGATTGCGCCGTCGATTCGCGCCGCGCGGCCTCCTCCCCGGCGGCGCGGATCGATGGCGCCCCACAAGCTGAGATCCACTGTGGATCGAGCAATAAAAAAGCCCCGCTTTGTGGCGGGGCTTTTTGCGTTGTCTCGCGCTGCGCTCAGTCGCGCAACTCGGCCTGCCGGCTGGGCGGCAGATCCAGCGGCTCGACGCCGTGCTCGCGGGCTTTGCGATAGGCGCGGTTGAGGTGGGTGCGCAGGGTGGCGCGGGCGATGTTCAGGCGCTCGCAGATCTGGCTGTTGCTCAGGCCCTGTACCACCAGCTCGATCACCGCCATCTCGCGCGCGCTGAGGCCGGCGTCGATGAAGGCCGACAGCGCGCGCCGGTGGCGTGCCTCCAGTGGCTGCAACAGGGTCATGCGCGTGTCGCCGCTCTGGATCACGGTGACGTCGCAGGCGCGGCCGAAGATCTCGCTGTCGGCGTACAGACGGCTGCCCTCGCTGTCATCGGCGCGCGCCGTGTCGTCTTCGCACAGGCGGATGCAGCCGTTGTCGCAGACTGTGCCGCCGCGTTCGCCGCAGACCTCGCGGCAGTGCTCATTCTGCGATAGCACACGCTGCTCGGCATCGCGCATGCAGACGCCGATGCCTTCGCTGGCGAGCATTTCGTCGAGACGCTGTCGGGTCATTGGGCGGCTCCTGCAAAAATGGTGGCCACAGCCTAGCCGGTAGCGGCAGCCGCTGACTTGGTCTGGATCAAATTTGTGCATCCGGGGGGGTGGGGTTGCGCCCGGCGGTGCGCTGCAGGCGGGGATTTGCCAAGAGAAGCCGGAGGGGAGCGTCCCGGCCCCCCGCGGCGGCGGCGGGCGGTGAAGCCCGCCGCCACGAGACCCCGGCGGCACAGAACCCAAAGGTATCCGCCGGAGCCGCGGCCGCGTTGCATCCTGCGGCGGCGGTGATGGTGACAATGCGCTGCGTGGGACCCTCAGGCAGCCTGATTGGATTCGCGGGTGTCGGTGCCTTCGCGGTGGCCGGTGTTGTAGTGGTCGGCGATTTCCCAGGGCAGCGAGCGCACGTTGGGGATATTCACCCACAGGCGCAGCAGGCGACGCTTGAGGTTGGGGTCTTCGTAGTCGACGAAAGCCTGGCGGTTGTGCATCACATCCCAGTTGTTGACCATCACGATGTCGCCGCGCTGCAGCATGGCGGTGAACACATTGTCCTCGCGCATCGCCAGCTCGGCGACCTTGTTGATCGCATCCTTTTCAAGCTGGGTCAGCGGCGGCACCCCCGGCAGCTGCTCAGCGGTGAGAATGGCCTTCTGGTTGAAGCGCACCGAGAGCCTGCCCTCGTGCCAGCAGAACACCGGCACGCGGTGCTTGGTGATGTTTTCGAACTCACCCTCGGGGCCGTTGCCGCGCAGGTTGTAGTGGAAGCCCTGGTACAGCGGCTCCAGGTATTCGGGGTGCTTTTCGACGATCTCGTTGTAGATGGTCGCGCCGCTGGTCAGATAGTTGAGGCCACCGGATTTGGCCGGGCGCACGCACAGCAGCACCACCAGATCGCCGGAGTCGGTGTGCGGGGTCAGCTCGGACTGGGTCATGTAGCCGCGCACGTCGATCTTTTTGTAGGACAGGCCGCGATCGGTGATCTGTTCGATCTTGGTGCCGCGGATGTCCTGCGGCAGGGTCTTGCCGAGATGGCAGCCGATGATGCTGTGGTAGATCATCTGCGTGTCTTCGAAGCTGTAACGGTCCAGCGGCAGGCCGCTGAGCACGCCGAAGCCGCGGCCGTTCTCCAGCTCGTCGTCGACGATGCGGGCGATCTTCGGCCCCAGCGTCGGCAGGTCGAAGTCATCTGCGCTGACATCCTTGTAGTGCAGGCCCTTGCCGTTGACCTGATCGAGGGCGTGCTCGATCTCCTTGATGTCCTCGGCGCTCAGCTGGTGCAGCCAGGAGTTGTCGTCTTTGAAGTCGGCAGCCCGCCAGGCCTGCGGGCCGGTGACTTTTTCCATCAGCATCTCGGTCATGATTCTGTCCTCGGTATTGTGCGGTGCGGCGGCGCGTCAGCGGCATCGCCCGGGCGCCGTGTGGGGAGCGATTCTTCTGCGTCTTGCCGCCTGCGCACAATCCACCCGGGGTGTTGATTGACAGGGAACTGGGGGGCGTATCACAGCGAGGTGGCGGCTCGTCGCGGAATCCGCGCGGAGTAGATTCAGATCAATAAAGGCCGCGCCGCGCGGCGCTATTGGCGGGCGATCCGCCGGTGGCCGGGGTCAGTCGGCGGCGAGAAAATCCAGCGCGATCTTGCTGAACGGGCCGGGCTTTTCCACGTGTGGCCAGTGGCCGGCGCCGTGGATGATCTTGTAACCGGCGGTGGGGAACAGGCGCAGGATCGCCTCGCGGTCGCCGCGCTGGATGTAGTCCGACAGGCCGCCCTTGATGAACAGCGTCGGCCCGCGGTAGGGCGTATCGCCGTGCGGTTGCAGGGCGATGTTTTCGTACTCGCAGTAGAGTGCGTCGAGGTTCATTTTCCAGCGGAAACCGCCGCTCGCGTTGCGCTGCAGATTCTTCAGCAGAAAGGAGCGGATCGACGGGTCCGGGACGCGCTCGACGATCGCCGCGTCCGCCGCCTGGCGCGAGGCCAGCGCGGCCAGATCCAGCTCGCGCAGGGCGTTGAAGATGTCGTCGTGCTGGCGCGGGTAGCTGCGCGGCGCGATGTCCACCACGAGCAGTTTTGCCACCCGCTGCGGCGCGTCCAGCGCCAGCTGCATGGCCGCCTTGCCACCCATCGAATGGCCCATCAGCAGCACCCGTTCCAGACCCAGCTGATCCAGCGTGTGCAGCACGTCGCGAGCCATCAGCGGGTAATCCATCCGCTCGCTGTGCGGCGAGCGGCCGTGGTTGCGCAGATCCAGTGCGTACACCGGATGTGCCGCGCCCAGCTGGCGCGCCTGGCTGCCCCAGTTCTCCAGGCTGCCGAACAGGCCGTGGAGGATCACCAGCGGCGTACCGCTGCCGTCGTCGGGCAGGCCGAAGTGCTGGTGGTGCAGGGTCAGGATCATCGCGGTGGCCGCCTCGGTTGTCGCGAAGGTGGGTGGGCGCCGGCGCAGAATAGCAGAAGCCAGCGCCCGCCGGAGCGCGCCGCCCGTAGCGGCGGGTCGCGACAAAACTTGCCCATGTCGCTTTCGCCGCATCGCCGCTCGTGGCGGGCGTTATCATGCCCGCATGCAGCGCCGCCAACGCGGCGGATGGCGCAGAAAATCCAGCCAAAACACCCGGGGATACCCATGACTGCCGAAGCCGGTTCCGACAGCCAGGCCATCGACACACAGCCGGTGGACAACCGCCGCAAGGCCAAGCGCGGCAAGCCCAAGGGCCGCGTCGTCGAGCTCAACGCGCTGATGCAACTGCGCGAGCTGCTCGGCGATGCGCCGCGCGATCGCGACCAGCTCATCGAACACCTGCACCGCCTGCAGGATCGCTACGGCCATCTGGCCGCCGAGCACCTCGTCGCGCTGGCCCACGAGATGAAGCTGGCGCCGGCGGAAGTCTACGAAGTCGCCAGCTTCTACCACCACTTTGACGTGGTGAAAGAGGGCGAGCGCGCGCCGCCGGCGCTGACCGTGCGGGTCTGTGACTCGGTCAGCTGCGAGATGCAGGGCGCCAACCCGCTGATCGCCGCGCTGGAAGCCGGCCTCGGCGACCGCCTGCGCGTGCAGCGCGTGCCCTGCGTGGGCCGCTGCGACCAGGCGCCGGTGGCCGTGGTCGGTCAGAAAACCATCGATGCAGCCAGTGTCGAAGCGGTCACCGCGGCGGTCGATGCCGGCGACACCAGCGAGCCGCTGCCGGCGGATACCGTCGGCTACGCCGACTACCTCGCCGGCGGCGGTTACTCGCTGTTGCGCGATCTGCTCAGCGGCGCGCGCGATGGCGAATCGATCATCGCCGAGCTGGAGAATTCCAGGCTGCGCGGCCTCGGCGGTGCCGGCTTTCCGGCCGGGCGCAAGTGGCGCATCCTGCGCGAGCAGCCGGCGCCGCGGCTGATGGCGGTCAACGTCGATGAGGGCGAGCCGGGCACCTTCAAGGATCGCCACTACCTCGGCACCGATCCGCACCGCTTCATCGAGGGCATGCTGATCGCCGCCAAGGTGATCGGCATCGAGCGCTGCTACGTCTACCTGCGCGACGAGTACCCGGCGGTGCGCGCGGTGCTCGATCAGGCGCTCGCCGATCTGCGTGCGGCGGGTGAGTTCGCACTGCCGCAGATCGAGCTGCGCCGCGGTGCCGGCGCCTACATCTGCGGCGAGGAGTCGGCGATGATCGAGTCCATCGAAGGCAAGCGCGGCATGCCGCGGCTGCGCCCGCCCTACGTGGCGCAGGTCGGCCTGTTCGGCCGGCCGACGCTGGAGCACAACTGCGAAACCCTCTACTGGGTGCGCGATATCGTCGAAAAGGGCGCCGACTGGTTCGCCGGCCACGGCCGCAACGGCCGTCAGGGGCTGCGCAGTTTCTCGGTCTCCGGGCGGGTGAACAATCCCGGCGTGCATCTGGCGCCGGCCGGTATCAGCGTTCGCGAGCTGATCGACGAATACTGCGGCGGCATGCAGGACGGCCACCAGCTGTACGGCTATTTTCCCGGCGGCGCCTCCGGCGGCATCCTGCCGGCGCGCCTCGCCGATCTGCCGCTGGACTTCGACACCCTGCAGGAACACGGCTGCTTCATCGGTTCGGCGGCGGTGATCGTGCTGTCGGATCAGGATTCGGCCAAAGACGCGGCGCTCAACGCGATGCGCTTTTTCGCCCACGAATCCTGCGGCCAGTGCACCCCCTGCCGGGTCGGCACCGAAAAGGCTGCCGGGCTGATGGCCGCCGAGCACTGGGATATCGAGCTGCTGCAGGATCTGGCCACGGTGATGGTCGACGCCTCCATCTGCGGCCTCGGCCAGGCGGCGCCGAACCCGATGCAGTGCGTGATCAAATACTTCCCCCATGAACTGGGCCTGCCCGCGGATGCGGCAGGGGAGAGCGAGTAATGGCTGCCAACCCGCAAGAATTTCTCAACCCGATCAGCTTCACCCTCGACGGCCGCGAGATCGAAGCCCTGCCTGGCGAGACCATTTTGCAGGCCGCGCAGCGCACCGGGTCGGCCGAGATCCCGCACCTGTGCTACACGCCGGGGCTGCGCGCCGACGGCAACTGCCGCGCCTGTGTGGTGGAGATCGAGGGCGAGCGTGCACTGGCGCCGTCCTGCTGCCGCGAGCCGGCTGCCGGCATGGTGGTGCACTCGGCCAACCAGCGCGCGCGCAAGTCGCAAAAGATGGTGCTCGAGCTGCTGCTCGCCGACATGCCGGACAAGTCCTACAGGGTCGACAACGAGCTGACCGGCTGGGCCGACAGGCTGGATGTCGGCGAGCCGCGCTTCGCCGCCCGCCAGCAGCCGGCGGCGGATCGGTCGCACCCGGCGATCGCGGTCAATCTCGACGCCTGCATCCAGTGCACCCGCTGCCTGCGCGCCTGTCGCGAGGAGCAGGCCAACGACGTGATCGGCCTGGCCGGCCGCGGCGCGCACAGCGAGATCGTCTTCGATATCGCCGATCCGATGGGCAAATCCAGCTGCGTGGCCTGCGGCGAGTGCGTCGCCGCCTGCCCGACCGGCGCGCTGGCCGACGCCAGCGGCGCGATGCAAGTGGAAGCCGACCGCAAAGTGGATTCGGTCTGCCCCTACTGCGGCGTCGGCTGCCTGCTGACCTACCACGTGCGGGATGAAAAGATCATCCGCGTCGAGGGCCGCGACGGCCCGGCCAACCACGGCCGGCTGTGCGTGAAGGGTCGCTACGGCTTCGATTACGTCGCCCACCCGCAGCGGCTGACCCGGCCGCTGATCCGCAGGGAGGGCGTGCCGAAGGGGCTCAACGAGCACTTCGATCCGGCCGCGCCGCTGAAGATGTTCCGCGAGGCCAGCTGGGAGGAGGCGCTGGACCTGTCCGCCGCCGCGCTGCGCGGCTTCCGCGACCGGCTCGGGCCGCAATCGCTGGCCGGCTTCGGCTCGGCCAAGGGCAGCAACGAAGAGGCCTATCTGTTCCAGAAACTGGTGCGCGCCGGCTTCGGCACCAACAATGTCGACCACTGCACCCGCCTGTGCCACGCCTCGTCCGTGGCCGCGCTGCTGGAGGGGCTCGGCTCCGGCGCGGTGTCCAATCAGGTGGAGGACGTGGCCAACGCCGAGGTGATCGTGGTGATCGGCTCCAACCCGACCACCAACCACCCGGTGGCCGCCACCTTCATGAAAAACGAAACCCGCCGCGGCAAAAAGCTGGTGCTGATGGACCCGCGGCGCACCGACATCGCCCGCCACGCCGACTACGTGCTGCAGTTCAAGCCGGGCGCGGATGTCTCGCTGCTCAACGCGATGCTGCAGGTGATCATCGAGGAGGGGCTGGTCGACGAGGACTTCGTCGCCAATCGCACCCGCGATTACCAGGCCATTGCGGCCAACGTCGCCGGCATCACCCCGGAGTCGGTCGAGCAGATCACCGGCATCGAGGCGCAGACCGTGCGCGAGGTGGCGCGCCTCTACGCCGGCTCGAAGGGCTCGATGATCTTCTGGGGCATGGGTGTGTCGCAGCATATTCACGGCACCGACAACGTGCGCTGCCTGATCGCGCTGGCGATGATCACCGGCCAGATCGGCCGTCCCGGCACCGGGCTGCACCCGCTGCGCGGGCAGAACAACGTGCAGGGCGCAAGCGACGCCGGGCTGATCCCGATGGTGTTCCCGGACTACCAGCGCGTCGACAACCCCGAGGCGCACGCGCGCTTCGAACAGTACTGGGGTGCCAGGCTCGACGACAAGCCGGGGCTGACGGTGGTCGAGATCATGCATGCGGTGCTCGATGGCCAGATCCGCGGCATGTACATCATGGGCGAGAACCCGGCGATGTCCGACCCGAATCTGAACCACACCCGCCAGGCGCTGGCGGCGCTGCAGCACCTGGTGGTGCAGGATATCTTCCTCACCGAGACCTGCGCCTACGCCGACGTGGTGCTGCCGGCCTCGGGCTGGGCGGAGAAGTCCGGCACGGTCAGCAACACCGATCGGCGCGTGCAGCTCGGCCGGCCGGCGGTCGAGCCGCCCGGCGAGGCGAAGCGCGATCTGTGGATCATCCAGCAGATGGCGCAGCGCCTCGGACTGGACTGGGACTATGCCGATGCCGGCGAGGTCTACGAGGAGATGCGCGGTGCGATGCCATCGATCACCGGCATCACCTGGGCGCGGCTGAATCGCGAGGATTCGGTCACCTACCCCTGCGCCAGCGAGGACGAGCCCGGCCACGGCGTGGTCTTCATCGACGACTTTCCCACCGCCGACGGCCGCGCGCGACTGGTGCCGGCCGGGCGCATCCCACCGGACGAACAGCCCGACGACGACTACCCCTGGGTGTTGATCACCGGTCGTCAGCTGGAGCACTGGCACACCGGCTCGATGACCCGCCGCACGCAGGTGCTGGATGCCGTCGAGCCGGTGCCGGTGGTCACCGTCCACCCGCAGGATCTGGCCGGGATGGGCGTCGCCGCCGGCGACGAGATCCGCGTGCAGTCGCGGCGCGGTGAACTGGTGGCCTTCGCCCGCGCGGATACGGCGATGCAGCGCGGCGAGGTGTTCATTCCCTTCTGCTATCGCGAGGCGGCGGCCAATCTGCTCACCAATGAAGCGCTGGATCCATTCGGGAAAATCCCGGAATTTAAATTCTGCGCGGTGCGGGTACAGGCAATTTGATGCGGTCTGCCGCGGTTTGATGAGGGCCGAAGCGGACGGTTTTCGCGAAAAACTGAACACCCGGTAATGATCGACGGCCCGGAGTTTCTCCGCGCTGTTTATTGCGTCGCAAAATCAGATGTTTTTTCTGCTCCGAAGGCCGCAGGTCGCTGACACAGATCAATTCAGCGATATCATCGCTTTGTAACATTACTCGTCGAAAAGCTGCGCCTACCGCGCTGCACAACGATTTGTCAGGTAACCCGAGAATAGGCAGGAGAATGATGATGGTATTCCGTTTGAAGAGTACGGCGGCGCTGGCCGCAGTGGTGGCCACGATGATGGCTGCACCGGCCCAGGCGCTGGAACAGGGTGACTGGCTGATGCGCGTCGGCATTGCCTCGGTGATGCCCGACGAAGAAAGCGGTGAAGTCACCGGTATTGCCGACTCCGGCGTGTCCGTCGACGACGCCACCTCCGTCGGTTTCACCTTCGCTTATATGGCCACCCCCAATGTCGGTATCGAGCTGCTCGGCGCATTGCCGTTTCAGCACGACATCACCGGCACCGGCAGCATCGATGGCGTCGCCGTCGGCAGCACCAAGCATCTGCCGCCGACGCTGGTCGGGCAGTACTATTTCCAGCCCAATGCCAGTGTGCGCCCCTACATCGGCGCCGGTCTGAATTACACCACCTTCTTCGATGAGGATGCGGACGACGAACTGGAAGCCGCACTGGGTGGCCCGACCAAGATCAATCTGGAAGACTCGGCCGGTCTGGCAGTGATGGCCGGCGTCGATATGGACGCGGGTGACGACTGGTTCTTCAACGCCTCGGCCTGGTACATGCAGATCGACACCGAAGCCGAGCTGGATACCAACGGCACCATCCGCACGGTGGACGTGGACATCAACCCCTGGGCGGTGATGATCGGCGTCGGCACCAGCTTCTGACGGCAGGGCGCGAGGCGCAACAGCGCCGCAGACGCAAAAACGCCGGGGCGACTATCACGTCGCCCCGGCGTTTTTTTGTGCCCGTTGCTGACAGCTGCGCTGCGGCCGATTCGCGCTACTTGCCGTGCGGGGTGAAGAAGAACTTCTGACCGCCCACCGAGGCCTCGTACATGGCGCCGCCGCGGGCCAGGGTGAATACCGCCATGCCGTCCGAGTAGTTGGCACTCGCCGAGGCGCCCTTGTCCAGCGCCACCGCCGATGCCTGGGCGGACAGTTCGACGCCGCCGTCGGTGAAGCGTTGCAGGCTCCGGGCATCGCGGAAGAAAACGATCTCGCTGTAGGCCTGGGCGCCGAGCTGCAGGCCAACGGTGAGCTGCGTCAGCTTGGCACTGCCGAGGTGGCGGCCCTCGGCGTAGACCTCGCCCTCGCCGTAGGCGCCGCCGATGCCGACGCCGAGCTTGCCGACGCTGGGGAATACCGCGTAGCCGTGGGCATTATCGAAGAACACCTTGATGCCCGGGTCGCGCTCGTGGAAGGCGGCGATGGTGGCGCCGATTTCAGAGGTCGGTCCGGAGGAGGTGGGGGTGTCGGCGGCGAGCGGATTCCAGCCTGCTTCGACCGCGGGGACGGCCAGTGCCAGCGCAGCGCCCAGACAGGCGGTGAGCAGGGCACTATGGCCCGGCTTGCGGCGGCGCTCCGATCGACGGATCGTGTGGCCGCCGGGGTTAGCGGTTTGGTCGCTGTGCCGGGACGAAATGTAGCGGTTGTACATGTTTGCGCGCTCCTTGACGGATTTTTTTGACACGCTACCAGAAATTATCACTGTGGCTTTAGTGACGGTACCGTTAAGAAATGTGAAGTGGTTCACTTGTGCATCCCGGCCTGTGAGCAGCGCCGTTATCGGGCCGCTATCGAGCCTGCTCACCGCGCGGCAAGACCGCAGGCGCCGCTCCCGGCCACTGAACTTCCTGCCCATCGCGCGGATCGCGCGGCACCAGCCGCGACAATAGCAGCGAGATCAGCGCCATGCCGCTGCCGGCGAGAAAGACAGCCGCCGGGGAGATCAGCCACAGCAGGCCGAAAGCCGCTGGCAGCACGACCGCGGCGATGTGATTGATAGTAAAGGCCACCCCGGCGGTGGCGGCTATATCCGCCGGGTCGGCGATCTTCTGAAAATAGGTTTTGATGGCGATGGCCAGGGCGAAGAACATGTGGTCGACGATATACAGCCCGGCGGCGATCTCGGCGTTGTCGACGAAGGCGTAGGCGGTGAACACGCCGATCAGGCCGATGTATTCGCAGGTCAGCGCGCGGCGCTCGCCAAAGCGCGCGATCAGCGCGCCGATCTTCGGCGCGAGGAATATGTTCAGCGCGCAGTTGGCGAGGAACAGCAGGGTGATATCCGCCGCCGAATAGCCGAACTTCTCGACCATCAGAAAGCCGGCGAAGACGATGAAAATCTGCCGTCGCGCGCCGGACATGAACACCAGTGCGTAATACAGCCAGTAGCGCCGGCGCAAAACCATGTGGCGATGTTGTTCGACCTCGCTCGGGTATTGCGGGAAGCCCAGCCAGAGCAGGGCGGCGAGCGCCACGCTCAAGCCGCCGCCGAGCAGATAGACCCATTTGAAAGCCAGCTCGAACAGATCCAGAAACAGCCAGATGCCGCCGAACACCGCCAGCGAGCTGGCCGAACCCACCGCCAGCAGCCTGCCCATCACCTGCGGCGTGCGTTCCTTGGCCACCCATTGCAGGGTCAGCGACTGCTTGACCGTCTCCAGATAGTGAAAGCCCACCGACATCAGCACGGTGGTGAAATACAGTCCCCAGACGCTGGGCAGCAGGCCGGTCAGCGCGGTGCCCAGCCCGAGCAGCGCCAGCGACAGCACCGCCAGGCTTTGCTCGCGGATCAGCAGCAGCAGAAACACCACGCTGAAAGCGAGAAAACCCGGCACCTCGCGCAGGCTCTGCAGAATGCCGATCTCGCGACCGGTGAAGGCCGCCGCTTCGATAGCGAAGTTGTTGAGCAGCGCCTGCCAGGTGGCGAAGGACAGCGGCACGCCAATGCTGAGCAGAATCAGCACCAGCTCGGGGCTGCGCGCGGTGCGCAGCTTTGGGCGGGGGATGTTCACGGGCGATACTTCAGGGTGAGCGACCGCACATCATAGCAGCCCATCGCCGGGAGTCCGCCTGCCGGGGCGCTGTCCGACGCGGCGTGCAGCCAGCGGCGGGCTGCAGTAGAGTAGCGCCCCCTTCGCCTGCCGCTCAGCCCGCGAGTCCAGCATGTCCGATTCCCGCAGCACGCCCCCGACCATCGGCTTCGTCAGCCTCGGCTGCCCGAAAAACCTGGTCGATTCCGAACGCATCCTCACCCAGCTGCGCACCGAGGGCTACCGCGTGGTGCCGAGCTACGACGAGGCCGAGCTGGTAGTGGTTAACACCTGCGGCTTTATCGACGCGGCGGTGGAGGAATCGCTGCAGGCGATCGGCGAGGCGCTGGTGGAAAACGGCAAAGTGATCGTCACCGGCTGCCTCGGCGTGAAGGAGGATGAGATCCGCGAAGTACACCCGAACGTGCTCGCGGTCACCGGCCCGCAGGCCTACGAGCAGGTGGTCGGCCAGGTTCACCAGCACCTGCCGCAGCCGGTCGAACACGATCCTCTGATCGACATCGTGCCGCCGCAGGGTGTCAAGCTGACCCCGCGCCACTACGCTTATCTGAAGATTTCCGAGGGCTGTAATCACAGATGCACCTTCTGCATCATCCCCTCGATGCGCGGCGATCTGGTCTCGCGTCCGGCCGGCGAGGTGCTCGGCGAGGCCGAACGGCTGGCCGCGGCCGGCGTGAAGGAGTTGCTGGTGGTGTCGCAGGACACCAGCGCCTACGGCGTCGATATCAAATATCGCACCGATTTCTGGGGCGGCAGGCCGGTGAAGTCGCGCTTTGCCGAGCTGTGTGCCGCGCTGTCATCGCTGGGCATCTGGGTGCGACTGCACTACGTCTACCCCTATCCGCACGTCGATGACGTGATCCCGCTGATGGCCGAGGGCAAGATCCTGCCCTATCTCGACGTGCCGTTTCAGCACGCCAGCCCGCGCATCCTCAAGCTGATGAAGCGCCCGGCGGCGGCGGAGAAAACCCTGCAGCGGCTGCTGCGCTGGCGCCAGATCTGCCCGGAATTGACCATCCGCAGCACTTTCATCGTCGGCTTCCCCGGCGAGACCGAGGCGGAATTTGAGGAGTTGCTGGATTTCCTGCGCGTCGCCCGGCTCGATCGCGTCGGCTGCTTCAAGTATTCGCCGGTCGAGGGCGCTGCGGCCAACGCGCTGCCGGATCAGATCCCCGAAGCCGTGAAGGAGGACCGCTGGCAGCGCTTGATGGCGGTGCAGCAGCAGATCAGCAGTGCGCGGCTGGCGGCGAAGGTCGGCCGCGAAATCGAAGTGATCGTCGATGTGCCGGAGCAGGAGGGCGCGATCTGCCGCTCGCACGCGGACGCGCCGGAGATCGACGGTCGCGTCTTTGTCGCTGGCGCCACGGCCGTCGAGCCGGGGCAGATCATCCGCGTCCGGGTCGAGGACGCCGACGAGTACGACCTCTACGCCCGGATCATCGACTGAGGCTAGCGCGCGGCCGCCGCGGCTGTCAGCCGGGCATGCTGCCGCTGTGGATAGAGGTGCCGCCGATGCCGGTGACAAAATCCTCGAACATCAGCGTGAAGCCGAGCAGCACACGGGTTTCGAAGCTTTCGTTGGCGGGCATCGAATAGGCCAGCCAGGCGGGGAACAGCAACAGGCTGCCGGGTTCGCAGCGCAGCGCCGTGAGCAGGGCGTTTTCGCGGCTGCTGCGGGTCAGCGGCGGGCGCAGCATGGCCGCCTGCGGGCGCGGATCGTGAAAGCGCACCGCGTTGGCGCCGGGCGGCGCCTGCACCCAGTAGAGCCCGGCGAAGTAGTTGTTGGCGTGGCTGGTCGGCGGCAGCTCGGCGCCGCGCGCATGCACCGCGGCCCAGCAGCCGGTCAGCTCCAGGCGGCTGCGGGCGATGTGCAATTGCGCAGTGGCGCGCTGCGCTGCGGCGAAGATCGGCTCGCGGATCGCCTGTAGTGCCGGGTCGTGTTGCAGATCGGCGCTGGACTGCCAGCGCTGGCCCTGCGACAGGCTGTGCTCGGAGGCCAGCTGGCGCGAGATGCGCTCGCGTGCGGCCTCGCCCAGCGCGATCCGCCGGGATTCTTCGAGGCGCAGCTTCCAGACCGGGCTGGGGAACAGGCTCAGCGAATCGCTGCTGTCGAAAACACCATCCGGGTGCGTGGCCATCGCTATCTCCGTGGCGGGTGCCGGGGACAGGTCATCGCCGGACGTCCACCCTTGACGACAGAATATTGACGCCGCCTCGGCGGCGCAAGCACCCCCTGCGTGTGCTGCGTCACACTGTGTGATGTCTTTTTCGCCGTCGCCGTCGCCGTCGCCGCGGCTCTGGCGCGTCGCTGTGCCCGCTGCGCCTGGCGTGCGCCGCGGCGGATCGTCAGTGGCGGTCGGCCGGGTGCGCGGAGTGGGATTCCAGGGCCACCGTCTCGTGGTAGCCGAGCCGCCGGGCGAGATCGTTGTACTGGTCGACCAGTGCCTGGGCGTCGCTGAGCAGCTTCTTCATGTAGCCGACCGGATCGCGCAGTTCCCAGTGCTCCGGCGACATCACCAGCCGGCCTTCGTCCTGTTCGCTGCGCAGGTATTCCGGCGAGCACCACAGTTCGCCGCCGTCGGGGGAGTCGTGGTAGAACCACAGGCTCTTCTCCTCGGCCTCTTCGAACAGCGGTTGCAGGCTGGCGATGATCGCCTGATCGAGAATATGTGTGCTCATTGGTCATTCTCCCGGCCGATTGTAGTCAACAGCTTAAGACTCTGCGCGGCGCTGGCACAAGCCGCGCGGCGGCGCCCGACTGACGCGAGCATCGCATGTTGCAATGCGATATAAAGCGCACTCCACAAGATCGGGACACCCCTGTGAAGCATGCTCCGCCAATCGCTGAATACCCGCCGCTACGCCTGGCCTGGGCGCTCTGGTCACTGGGGGCGGCGTTATATCTGATTGGTTTTTTTCACCGCGTTGCACCCGGTGTGCTGGGTCCGGAGCTGAGTCGCGACTTCGCCCTCGACGCCGCTGCGCTGGGCAATCTTTCCGCCTTTTATTTTTACAGCTACGTGGCGATGCAGATCCCCACCGGGCTGCTCGCCGATCGCTACGGGCCGCGGCGCCTGCTCACCGCCGGGGCCGTCTGCGCCGCCGTCGGCAGCCTGCTGTTCGCGCTGGCGCCGACGCTGTGGCTGGCCGGCCTTGGCCGATTGTTGATCGGCGGTGCGGTGGCGGTGGCCTTCGTCAGCATGCTGAAATTTTCCGGCCACTGGTTTTCACCGCGGCATTACGCGCTGTCCGCCGGGGTGGCGCTGTTTGTCGGCGTGCTCGGCGCGGTCGGCGCCGGGGTGCCGCTGCGGCTCGGTATCGATGCCTTCGGCTGGCGCGCGGTGATGCTCGCCAGCGGCGTGCTCACGCTGGCTGTGGCGCTGGCCATCTGGCTGTGGCTGCGCGACGACCCCAGCGAGCGCGGTTACGCCAGTTATTCGCCGAAGCCTGCCGCGGCCGATGGCGATGGCGATGGCAGTGTCAGCGCATTGGCCGGCCTGGGCGGCGTGTTCCGCTATCGCAACAGCTGGTTGCTGGCCATCGCGCCGGGCGGCGTGGTCGGCTGCGTGACCACCTTCGCCGGGCTGTGGGGGCCGCCGTTTCTGATCCAGCAGTACGCCATGTCGGCGACCAGCGCGGCGGCGCTGTGCTCGGCGGTGCTGATCTGCTGGGCGCTGGGCGGGCCGATCTTCGGCGCGCTCTCCGATCGCCTGCAGCGGCGCCGCGCGCCCTATCTGCTGGCCTGCGTGGTGGCGATGATCTGCTGGGCGCTGATTACCCAGCTGGCGGATTGGCCGCAGTGGTTGCTGGTGGTGCTGTTGCTGGTGGCCGGTTTCTGTTCCGGCTGCATCGTCATCGGCTTCGCCTACGCCCGCGAATCACTGCCCGCAGCGCACGCCGGAGCCGCCGCGGGAGTGATCAACATGGGCGTGATGAGCGGGCCGATGCTGCTGCAGCCGCTGGTCGGCTGGATGCTCGATCGGCACTGGGGCGGGGCGCTGGTCGATGGCCTGCGCCACTACGACTTTGCCGCCTACCGCGCCGGCTTTGCGGTGATGCTGGGCTGGATCGCGCTGTCGGCGCTGCTGCTGGCGCTGAGCCGAGAAAGCCGCCCGGCGGGCTGAGCGAAGGTGCCCGGCAGCGTTACCAGCCGATCCTGTGGCGCGGCTTGATCGGCAGTTTGCCGCGCCAGTAGAGGATCAGCAGCAGCCCGGTGAGCATGCCGCCGAGATGCGCGAAGTGAGCCACGCCATCGCCGGGGCCGGCGGTGCCAAGAACCAGTTCCAGCAGGCCGTAGAGGATCACAAAGTACTTGGCTTTCATCGGGATCGGTGGGATCAGCAGCACGATGCGCTGGTTGGGAAAGCGCATGCCGAAGCCGAGCAGGATGCCGAATACCCCGCCGGAGGCGCCGATGGTCGGGTACACATCGCCGCGCGATGCGGCCTCGGTGGCCACCGCCAGCTGCACCAGCGCGGCGCCGATCACGCAGACGAAATAGTAGATGCCGAAGCGCTTGCTGCCCCAGAAGTTCTCCAGCTGCGCGCCGAACATCCACAGCGCGAACATGTTGAACAGCAGGTGGGTCAGGTTGCCGTGCAGGAAGCTGTAGCTGAGCAGCTGCCAGAGTTCGAAATCCGGCACCCGCAGAATCCCCTGGGTGGTGCGCACCAGCCCATCACCGCCCAGCGGCCAGAGGGCGAAGCGCACTTCGAGCACACCGTAGCCCATCAGCTGCAGGCCAAAGACCAGGGCATTGGCGGCGAGCAGCGCCGTCACCGCCGGCGGAAAGGCGGACAGGCGACGCGGTGGCTCGAAGGATTCTTGCATGTTGTCTCCGGGAGGCGGCGGGGCGCGGCCCCGCTCAGGACAGCTCGCGCAGCAGCAGGTCGCGCGCCTGGTTGATTTTGCTGGCCAGATAGTCGCTGCCGCCCTTGTCCGGGTGCAGCCGCGCCATCAGCCGGCGGTGGGCGGCGATCACCTCTTCGCGGCGCGCGCTGGCGTCGAGGCCGAGGATCTCGCGCGCTTCGGCGGCGTCCATCTCTCGGCCGCCGACGCTACCGGCATCGCCGGCACCGCCCTCATCGCTGCCGCTGTCCGCATCTTCGGCGGCCCACTCGGGGTGCGCGCGGCGCACCCAGGCCAGCAGCAGGCGCAGGGATTCGCTATCGCGCTGGCGACAGGCGGCGCACAGGGTGCCGAACTCGGTCTGATCGAGGCTGGACAGGCGGCGCCCGGTGAGCGGGCCGGCGAGCACTTCGCCGTCCATCTCGCCAGTTTCGTGGTCCAGCGTCATGTGCAGCCAGGCGGTGCGCACCTGCGAGCGCTGTCCGGGGCTGGGGTTGGCGGTGCGATAGCGCACGTAGAGCTGGCGGAACAGCGGCCAGTAGCGCGCCAGCGGCGCCAGCCGCGCGGCCAGTGCGATCAGCGCGCCGCCGAGCGCCGTCAGTGCGTGCAGCCGGCCGCTGGCGGCGAGCAGCAGCAGCAGCGCCGCCAGTGCCACCAGCCCGGCTTTCCAGTAGGCCTGGCGGCCCTCTTTTTTCACCTTCGCGCGCAGATAGTGCCAGAGGATGTAGCCGATCAGCGCGGCGGCGATGAGCAGAACCAGGCGCGACATCAGTCGAGCTGTGCCAACAGGGCGCGCACCCGTGCGTCGCTTTGCAGGCGGGCGTAGTCGTCGAGCGCCGCGGCGCCGCCGCTGGCGTACACCGCGGCGGCGTTGAGCAGCGCACCGAGCTGCGCGGCGCTGCCGGCATCGAACTGGCAGTGGGCGCCGCCGCTGAGGCGCGCGATCTGTGCGAAGCTGCGGCTGGCCAGCGGGTCTGCGCCCTCCTGAAAGACGAACGCCGGCACGCCGAGCAGGCGCAGCTCGCCGGCCGCCGCGGCCAGTGATTCGGGGGATTCCTCGCAGCAGTCGCCGACGAACACCAGTGCCGCGACCGGCGCGGCCTCGCCGCCGGCGCGTGCCTCTGCCACGGTGTGGCGCAGCACGCGGCCGATCTGCGTGGCGCCGGCGCGGCACTGCACCGCGGTCATCGCGCGCAGCAGGGATGCCGGCTCGCTGTGCCAGCGCGAGGCGCGGCACTCGCCGTGGCCGCGGTAGTAGACCAGTTGCACGTCGAGCCCGCCGAGCGCTTCGCAGCGGGTGAACATGTCGCCCTGCAACTGGCAGGCGCGATCCCAGGTCGGCGCGCGGCTGGCGGTGGCGTCCATGGCGAAGATCAGTCGCCCGGCGGCGCTGCCGGTGCTGCGGCGCGCCGGCGGCGGCCGGCGTTCGGCGGCTTGCAGGAAGGCATCGATGGGGTCGTCGCGGCGCAGCTCGCCGGCTTGCCTGTCGGCTACGTCGCGACGCCCGGCGGCTGCCGGTTCGCGCTGCGGTTTGCGTTTCGGGTCGCGGTCGGTATCGCGGCTCACGGTGGGCTTCGGGCTGGCTGTGGCGGAGTCGGGAGCTTTTTCAGCTGGGCTGACACTATAACGGGGCGCGCGCGGCTTGTCGCCGCACGCGCCCCGTATTCCGTCCCTGCGGTTGGGCCGGGCCGTCGCGCTACTTGCCGAGGACGACGAATTCGACGCGCCGATTGCGCCGCCGCCCTTCATCGGTGTAGTTGCTGGAGATCGGCCGGCTGGAGCCGTAGCCCTTGGCGATCAGGCGCCGGCGATCGATGTTGCGCATCGCCAGGTAATCGACCACCGACAGCGCGCGGCGCTGCGACAGGTTGAGGTTGTAGTTGGAGGAGCCGATGCTGTCGGTGTGCGCCTGCACTTCGACGCGCACTTTCGGGTACTTCTCCATTTCCTGGGCCACGCCGTCGAGGACGATGCGCGCCTGATGGGTGAGGGTCGCCGAGTTGAACTCGAAGTTGACCCCGGCGAGCACGCCGCCGAAGTGGCAGCCGGCGGTGTCCACGGTGGAGCCGAGCGGGGTGTTCGGGCACTGGTCGTCGATGTCCCAGACGCCATCGCGGTCGGTATCGGTGCGGTCGGCGTCGTCGGGCACCGGTGCGGGCACGATCAGCGCCGTGTTCACGCCCCCGCCGGCACCGGCGCCGGAATCGGCATCGCGTTTGGCGCTGTCATCGGGCAGCTCGCCGAAGCGCTTCACCAGACTTACCGAGTAGAGGTGGGCGTCTTCGTCGTAGGTGGTGACTTCGCCGCGCAGCGACATGCCATCTTTCCAGAAGACCTCTACGCCGCCGCCGTAGTGCAGGTGGTAGTCGTTCTTCTGGTCGGTGGGCGTGTTGGAGCTGGTGTCCAGCGCGCCGATGCCGGCGGAGCCGAACAGGTTGATGCCCTCGCGGCGATCGCGCGCGCGCCCGCCCTTGAGGTTGTGGAAGTACCACAGCCCGCTGACGCCGTAGACCTGATAGCTGATGTCGTCGCTGCCGGCGATGCCGGCTTCGCCGAGGTTGGCGTAGTAGCCTTCGACGCTGAACTTGTCGTGCAGATCGACGCCACCGTACAGCTTGATGCCGATGTCGCTGCTGCTCTCCAGGCCCGGTGCGCCGTTCTCGGGGTCGGGCTCCATCTTGCCGACGCCGCCACCGCCACCGATGTACCAGCGAAATGGCTTGGCTTCTTCGTCTTCCGCCGCCACCACTGTCGATGCCAGCAGGCTGGCGAGCGAGAGTGATAACACTGTCTTTTTCATTTTCATGTCGATCGATCCGGTCATGACCTTGATCTCACTGCTTCGCCGCGACGCTCCGGTCGCGGCGGTGCTTATTTCTGTTACGCGATCAGTTGCCGCCGCCGCGCCGCCGCAGTGCGGCGATCAGCGCCAGCGCACCGAGCAGCAGCGGACCGCCACTGCCGGCGCCTTTGAGGCCGGTGGCGACGTTGCCGTTCGGATCATTGGGGTTGCTTGAGCCATCGTTGTCGTCCACCGGGTTGTCCGGAAGGACTATCCGGCCCACCGGGAAGCGGTCGTCGTAGCCGTTGCTGTCGTCGTCCGGGTCGCCGCTGTCGCCGTCGGTGAAGGGCAGGCCGCTGTCCGGATCATTGACGCCGTCGTCGACGCGCAATTGTCCGTCGCCGTCGCCGTCGAAGGTGGTGGTGCCGTCCGGCGGGTTGGTGTTGGCGTCGAAGTTGTCGTCTACGCCGTCGCCGTCGGCATCGTTGCCGCTGGCGCCGGCCGCCGATGTTTCCACCGCGTCCAGCAGGGTGTTGCCGTTGGCGTTTTCCATCCGGTCGATGACACCGTTGCCGTTGGCCGAATCGAAGCGATCCTTGCCGCCGGCTTCGTGCAGATCGGGGATGCCGTCGTTGTCGCGGTCGAGGTCGATGTGGTTCGGCAGGCCGTCGTTGTCGATATCCACTGGCGTCAACGGTGCTCGGGTGCCGCGCGGGCTGGCGGCATCGTCCTGAATGCCATCGAAATTGGCGTCGGTGCCGCCGCTTTCGAGCACATCGCCGAGGCCGTCGTTGTCGCTGTCCAGGTCGAGGAAGTCGGCGACCTGATCCTGATCGCTGTCCGGCGGCACGATGTTGAGTGCGTCGATGATGTCGTCGAAGCCGTTGCTGTCGTCATCGGTGAATTCGGCGCCGGCGAGGGTGCCGTCGCCGTTGGCGTCGTGGCTGCCCAGACCGGCTTCGTCGATGTCGAACAGGCCGTCGTTGTCGCTGTCCAGATCGAGGCGGTTGGGTACCCCGTCGCCGTCGCTGTCCAGCGTGTCGCCGCCTTCGTCGACATCCGGGATGCCGTCGTTGTCGTCATCGAGATCGGTGACGTTGGGTTCGCCGTCGTCATCGCTGTCGGTGTCGACCACCATGTTGACGGTGACGTCGTCGGTGTCGAGGGTGCAGTTGCTGGTGTCGCTGACGACGCTGCCGGTTACCTTCAACGAATCCCAGTTATTCGAGCCACTCACCGTGTCGAACTGCTCGACGAACAGAGCGAGCTGCAGTGCGTTGTACTGCGCCGGGGTGAGCGCTGACAGGTTGAGCTGCAAGTCGTGCTCGCTGAGCCCGGTGAGGTCGTCAACACGCGCGCTGCCCGTGGCTGCAAGCGGGCTAAACAGCTGGCTGTTCACGTTGTGGGTGATCGATGCTTCGTAGCCGTTGGGCTGGCCGCCGAGCTTCTGCACCCCCCAAGTTACCGATGTGCTGATCGATGCCTGATTGGTGTCGCCTGCGCTGCAGACTTCGAAGGTGGCGTTGATGGTTGCCTGCCGCGCCCGGTAGCGTACCTGGCTATTGCCGGTGTACAGCCACTGGCCGGTGAGGCTTGGCGCTTCGGAGATGGCCTCTGCTGCGCCATCGTCGGTTACCGTGGCTGGAGCGCCGCCATCGAGCACTTGCGCGCTGACGCTGGGTGCGCCACGCCAATCACTCTCCACCACGCGATACTGGAAGCTGTCGCTGTATTCGCTGCGCGCCGGATCCGGGGTGTATTCGAGGAAATCCTTGCCGTTGACGGTGACCACCTTGACCAAACCGCTCTCGGCGGTGGTGATGCTGTCGACCGCATCGCCAGTGGTCGGATCGATCAGCTTGAGCTTGCCGGGCGCCTTGTCGACGCCGGCATCGTTGGCCAGCACGTCGAGCTGCGTCGGGGTGTTGCTCACCGCCGAGGTATTGTCGCCCGCGGCGTTGATCAGCGAGACGTGCGGCGTGGGCGCCGCCAGCAGCCCCGGCGCGCTGCCCAGACCGGCGACGAGCAGCGCCGCGCTCAGTGGCCGCAGCGCGATAGAGGGGCGGAAGCACCGCTGGCCGTGGGCCGCTTTGCGGGCTCGGCTAGCGCGTTGCTTAAGGTGTGCGGCATTCGGTGTGCGAGTCATCGACGCGTACCCTTTGAGTAGTGTTCGTGCAGCATTCCCGATGTGGTCAAAAATGCGGCGTTTGCCTGTTGCGAGCGATCCCTTTAGAGGCATTCCCGCCGTGCGGGCGATGCCGAGGTGCTCGATTGCTAGCGTTCTGTATAAATTAAATGCCCACCTAAAACAACACTTTATTGGTGAGTATTTCCAAGTTTGTTCAACTTCGGTGGACAACTCGCGGAGTCTTGAGCGGGTGTTGCGCTGGTTTGGCGCGGTGCCAGTCGCAACTAAGTCTCTGTGTCGCGGCGGAATTTGATGCGCTCGGGAAATCGGTCGGAATCGTTGTGCTGGTCAGCGCTTGGCGGCGAACAAATTTTCGCCACTTTCTTGCGAAATGTTCATGAAATGGCCGTTAGCTGGCTGTGATCAGTCGGCCGTTCGCTGCCTGCTTCGGTGTTGGCGGCGCTGGCGCAGTGGCGAGGCCGGCGCCGCGCGCCCGGCTCAGCGAGGCCGCACTGAGCCGCCGCCACGGCGATGCTGAAGGGATCTGCGGGCGGGTATTCCGCATTGCAGCATTTTCCGTAGTAGAATCGCCCCGCTAAGCGCGTCGCCCGCCTGTCGGGCCGCGCGCCTGCCTCGCTGCGTCCGCCGCCGCCGTCGATGCGCTCTACCCAGCGAACCTGCCGCCACACGGTGCGGCTGCTTTCGCCGGGCTGCGATGCGCTCCGGTCGCGATCACCACGCCGCAGCGCCCCGGATTCAGTTGCAATATTTGGGAGTTTTCGCACATGCAGCACTTTAGTGCAGGAAGGCGCGCGGGCGCCGGCTTGTCGGCATTGCTCGCTCTGGTCGCGCTCGCCACCCTGGGTGCGCCGGGGATGGCTGTTGCGGCCGGTGCGGTCGGCGCCGAGGCCGAGCGTCTCGACCTGACCGGCCACTGGGTCGGCTTCAGCGCAATTTTTATCTTCGTCATCGCCTACGCGCTGGTGATGGCCGAGGAGTACATCCACCTGCGCAAGTCCAAGCCGGTGCTGGTCGCCGCGGGGCTGATCTGGTCGCTGGTGGCCGGCGTTTACGCCGCCAATGGATTGCCGCACGCGGCGGAAGTGGCGGTGCGCCACAATCTGCTCGAATACGCCGAACTGCTGCTGTTTCTGCTGGTGGCGATGACTTTTATCAACGCGATGGAGGAGCGTCGCCTGTTTGATGGCTTGCGCTCGTGGTTGATTCGACGGGGTTTCTCCCTGCGTCAGCTGTTCTGGATGACCGGTATTCTGTCTTTCTTTATTTCGCCGATCGCAGATAACCTGACTACCGCGCTGCTGATGTGCGCGGTGGTGATGGCGGTCGGTGGCAATGACGCGCGCTTCATCAATCTGGCCTGCGTGAATATTGTCGTCGCCGCCAATGCCGGTGGCGCTTTCAGTCCCTTTGGCGATATCACCACGCTGATGGTCTGGCAGAAAGGCGTGGTCGATTTCACCGAGTTCTTCGCCCTTTTCGTGCCCTCGGCGGTCAATTATCTGGTGCCGGCGCTGATCATGTTCCCCTTTGTTCCCAGGGGGGCGCCGATGATCGAAGACGATTTCCACGAACTCAAGCGCGGTGCGCGGCGCATCGTCGGGCTGTTTTTATTCACCATTTTTCTCGCCGTCTGCGCGCATAACTTCCTGCATCTGCCGCCGGTGATCGGCATGATGACCGGCCTCGGCCTGCTGCAGTTCTTCGGCTTTTTCCTGCGCAGGACGCTGCGCCGCTCGGTGGAAAAAAAGAAGCGCCAGCGCGCCACCGACCCGGAGGCACTGGAACGCCTCGGTGGCGTGGTGCCCTTCGATGTCTTTCAGAGGGTTTCGCGCGCCGAGTGGGACACGCTGCTGTTCTTTTACGGCGTGGTGCTGTGCGTCGGCGGGCTGGGTTTCATCGGCTATCTCGGCCTGCTCTCGGAGGTCATGTACACCCAGTGGGGGCCGACCGCGGCGAATGTGGCCGTCGGCGTGCTGTCGGCGATCGTCGATAACATCCCGGTGATGTTCGCGGTGCTGACGATGATGCCCGACATGTCCCACGGCCAGTGGCTGCTGGTGACGCTGACCGCAGGCGTCGGCGGCTCGCTGCTGTCGATCGGCTCGGCCGCCGGCGTGGCGCTGATGGGCGCGGCGCGCGGCAGGTACACCTTCATCGGCCATCTCAAGTGGGCGCCGGTGATCGCGCTGGGCTACGCGGCGAGCATCTTCACCCACCTGTGGTTGAACGCCAGCCTGTTCCACTGAGCCGCCGAGCTGTCCGCAGAGCCCGGCCGCGGCCTTGCCCGGCCGGGCTTTTTGTTGCCCGTCAGTCGCTTGCCTGCGGCGCTGGATAGGTTCGCGCCGCCAGCGGCAGCGCCTCGACGCGCACCAGCAACTGCTCGATAAAGGTGTGCTCGGCGCGCGTCAGCCGCGCCGCCGGGTTGGTGATCAGGTAGATGTCGATGGCCGGCGGCTTGTCGTAGGGCGGCAGCTGCCAGAGCAGGCCGTCGGCAACGTCGCGCGCGACCACGTGGATCGGCAGCGGGCCGATGCCGACCCCGGCGGCGATCAGCCGGCGCACTTCTTCCAGGTGTGGCGAGGTGGCGCGGATGGTGTCGTCGAGGTGCACGCGGGTGCGCAGAATGGCCACCGGGCGCAGCGCGTCCTGCAAGCGATCGGTGCCGAAGGAAACCGAGGGTTCGCCGTCGAGATCCTCCAGCGTCAGGCCGTGGCGACCGAACAGGCGGTGCTGCGGGCCGCAGAAGAAGGCGAAGTGCTCGCGGAACAGCAGCCGGTAGTCGAGCCGCGGATTCTGCTGGTGAACCAGGCAGATGCCGAAGCTGGCGCGCTTTTCGAACACCCATTCGGCGACCTCGGCGCTGGTCGCCACGTTGAGGTTGAAGCTGACCTGTGGGTGCTGCGCGCTGAATTCGCGCAGGGTCTCATCCAGTGGCGGAAACACCACGTGGCTGGCCAGGCCCATGGTGATGTGGCCGCGGATGCGGTCTTCGGTGTCGCGCACCGCGACGGCGATGCGCGCGATCGAGCCGTGGATTTCCACCGCTTCGCGGTACAGGGTCTGGCCGGCGTCGGTGACGCGAAAATGGCCGGGGCCGCGATCGATGAGGCGTTGCCCAAGGCGCTCTTCGAGCCTGCGCAGGGCGTTGCTCACCGTCGGCTGTTGCAGTTTGAGGCGCCGCGCGGCGGCGGTGATGCCGCCTTCGTGGACGATGGTGGCGAAGGTGCGCAGCAGGTTCCAGTCCAGCTGGCGGGCGATGCGCTCGCCGTCTTCGAGTGCGTTGTCGCTCATGCTGGTCATTCTTTCAAACTATGGGTTAGATTCCCATTATCTATTTGAAAAATGTCGAGGCCTGCCGGATGCTGATCCCGACCCGCCAGACGGCGCAGCCAGTGGCGCGATAACAGCAACGAGCGGGCATGGGGGAGGCAGCGATGCAAGCGCGGGAGAACCTCTGGCGGCCATGGGGCCTGCTGTCGCCGGCGCTGACCGCGATCCTGCTGCTGCTGGTGGTGCCGGTCTGCTTCATCGTCGTCTATTCCTTCTGGCTCAGAACCGCCACCGGCGCCGACATCGCCGGCTTCCACCTCGACAACTGGTCCGAAGTGCTCGGCGACGCCTTCTACCGCGATATCCTCGGCTTCACCTTGTGGATCGCTGCCGCGACCACGGTGATCTGCGCGCTGGTTGGCTACGTGCCGGCGTATTTCATCGCCCGCACCCGCTTTCGCCACAAGGCGCTGCTGTTCCTGCTGCTGATGCTGCCGTTCTGGATCAGCTACATCATCCGCACCATGTCGTGGATCAACATCCTCGGCGCCAGCGGCGTGGTCAATGTCGGCCTCGAATCGCTGGGGCTGATCGATGCGCCGCTGCAGCTGCTGTACAACCAGTGGACGGTGATCGTCGGCCTGGTGCACTTCCTGCTGCCGTTCATGATCCTGAATATCTTCGTCAGTCTCGATGGCATCGACGACAATCTGGTCGAGGCCGCGCGCTCGCTGGGCAGCAGCGAGTGGCAGGCGTTCCGCGAGGTGACGCTGCCGTTGTCGCTGCCCGGGCTGGCGGCCGGCTCGCTGCTGTGTTTCGTGCTCGCCGCCGGCACCTACATCACCCCGCTGGTGCTCGGCGGGCCGACCGACGCGATGTTCGCCAATCTGGTGTTCGAGGCGATCATCACCCAGCTCAACTGGCCGCTGGGTTCGGCGCTGTCGCTGGTGCTGCTGATTCTGCTGGGCATGCTGGTGGCGGTGTACAACCACTTCGTCGGCATGGGCCAGATCGCGCGGAGCTTCGGATGAATCCGTTCTCCGGCTGGCGGCTGATCCGCCTCGGCACGATCCTCGTCTACCTGTTCATGTTCGCCCCGGTGGCGGTGGTGATCCTGCTGTCGTTCAATTCCAGCCAGTTCGGCTCGTTCCCGATGGAGGGCGTCAGCCTGCGCTGGTTCGTCGCCCTGTGGGAGAACGACGCCATCGTGCGCGCCTTCCGCACCTCGCTGCTGCTCGGTGGCTTGACAGCGCTGATCTCGACCACCTTCGGCGTACTCGGTGCGCTGGCCATGGTGCGCTACGATTTTCCCGGCAAAAACCTCATCGCCACCGCGCTGATCGCGCCGATTCTGGTGCCGGAGGTGGTGCTGGCGGTCGCCCTGCTGCTGTTCCTCGGCGCCATCGGCGTGCCCAAGAGCTTTCCGCTGCTGCTCGCCGGGCACGTGATCTTCACCCTGCCGTTCGTGGTGCTGGTGGTGCAGGCGCGGCTGGTCGGCGTGCGCCGCGATTACGAAGAGGCGGCGCTGAGCCTCGGTGCCAATCCGCTGCAGACCTTTTTTCAGATCACCCTGCCGCTGATTCTGCCGGCGGTGCTGGCCGGTGGTCTGTTCGCCTTTACGATTTCCTTCGACGACATCACCGGCACGCTGTTCTGGAAACCCGGCGGAGTGGAGACGGTGCCGACGCAGATCTTCGCCATGCTGCGCAATTCGATTTCACCGGAGATCAACGCTTTGGGCACGGTGATGGTGATCGTCACCGTAGCCCTGCCGCTGAGTGGTGTGGCGCTGGCGCGACGCCTCGGGCGGCGCCAGCGCGGCGCTTGAAAGCACAGGCTCGCGGGATCGGCGTGGCGCCCGCGGGTACGGACAAGAAAAGGGCCACCCAAGCAACCCAATCACTGAATCTGGAGGAACGATACGATGGACAACACCAAGCGCTACGAGCGCCTTCTGGAGCGCTACCGCAACGGCGACATGGATCGCCGCAGCTTTCTGCGCCTGCTCGGTGCCTCGGGCATCGTCGCCGGGCTGGCCGGCGGACCCTTCGCCATGCTCAGCCGTGAAGCCATGGCCGCCAAACCGGAGCAGGTGCGCTTCGACGGCTGGGGCGGGGTGGTTTCGGAGGCTTTCCGCAAGCATGCCTTCGAGCCCTACACGGCGAAGACCGGCATCAATGTGGTCGATGGCACCTTCGGCGGCGCCGACGAGTACATCTCGCGGATCAAGGCCAGCCAGGCCGGCGAGTACAACATCGCCCACCTGTCCGGTGTGTTCGACTATGTGCGCTACCACGGCCTCGGTTTTACCAGCAAGCTGACCGAGTCCAACATCCCCAATCTCACCAATGTCATCGCCGCGCTGCAGGATGTATTCCGCAACATCACCGATGGCGGCCTGTCCGCGGTGCCCTACGACTACGGCACCACCGGCCTGGCTTACAACCGCAAGCACATCTCCGACGATGAGATGCGCGAGAAGGGCGCCAAACTGCTCATCGACCCGGCCTACAAGGGCAAGATCGGCGGCTGGGGCGAGTGGAAGACGCGCGTCTGGTACGCCGCCTTGCAGACCGGGCAGGATCCGAACGGCATCGAAGACATGGATGCGGTCTGGGATGCCATCCGCCAGCACCGCGATCTGGCGCTGAAGTACTGGGGCTCCGGCGCCGAGCTGATGAGCCTGCTCGCCGAGGAGGAAATCTACGTCACCGAGGGCTGGTCCGGGCGCATCAAGGCGCTGCAGGATCAGGGCCACGACATCGGCTACTACGACCCGCCCGGCGGCCTCGGCTGGCAGGAGTGCCTGTTCGTCATCAAGGGCAGCCCGATGGAAGCCTGTGAAGAGCTGCTCAACTTCATGCTCGAACCGGAGGTGGCCATCGCCGTGGCCGAGGGCCAGAACTACCCGCCGGCGCTGGACCCGACCAAGGTCGCCCTCAGCGACAAGGTCAAGGCGCTGCCGGCCTTCGACCCGAGCGGCACCCTGAGCGGGCTGAACTTCTTCGACCCGCCGTACTGGAACGGCAACGAAGCCGAATGGGCGAAGACCTTCGGCCGCGTGCAGAAGGGCTACTGATGGCCCGCGCGGGGCGGCCCAGCGCCGCCCCGCGCGCCACCGCGGCCAGCGCCGCCCCACGCGCCGCCGTGGCGCACTGCGCACAGCCCTGAAAACCCGAATCCAATTCCCGGGAGACGACCTTGAGCGAGCAAGCCGGCAACGCCGTCGAGCTGATCGGCGTGGCCAAGCACTACGGCGATTTCACCGCCGTGCAACCCACCGATCTGGGCGTCGAAGAGGGTACTTTCCTGACCCTGCTCGGCCCCTCCGGCTGCGGCAAAACCACCACTTTGCGGATGATCGCCGGGCTGACCTCGGCCAGCGAGGGCGAGATCCGCATCAAGGGCAGGCGCGTCAACGAGCTGCCGATCAACAAGCGCAATCTCGGCATCGTCTTCCAGAACTACGCCCTGTTCCCGCATAAAACGGTGCAGGAAAACGTCGCCTTCGGCCTCAAATACCGCAAGGTCTCCGGCGACGAGATGCAGCGCCGGGTGCGCGAGGCGCTGGAGCTGGTGCAGCTGGCGCACACCGCCGAGCGCATGCCCGGCCAGCTCTCCGGCGGCCAGCAGCAGCGCATCGCGCTGGCCCGCGCCATCGTCATCCAGCCCGACGTGCTGCTGCTCGACGAGCCGCTCTCGGCGCTGGACGCCAACCTGCGCGAGGACATGCGCGTCGAACTCAAGCGCATCCAGCACAGCCTCGGTATCACCACCGTGTTCGTCACCCACGACCAGTCCGAAGCGCTGGCCATGTCCGATCGCATCGTGGTGATGAGCGCCGGGCGGGTCGAGCAGGTCGGCTCGCCGCAGGCGGTGTACAACCGCCCGGCCTCGGAGTTCGTCGCCGCCTTTCTCGGCAACTCCAACATTCTCGATGCGCGCGTCGCCGCGATCGACGGCGACAGCGCCACCGTCGAAGTGCCCGGCCTCGGTGCGCTGCCGGCGGCGTTCGGCGGAGGCGACGGCGCCAGCGATGGGCCGCGGCCGCAGCGCGGCGCGGCGGTCAAGCTGTCGATCCGTGCCGAGAAGCTGGCCGTCGACGAATCGCTCGACGCGGCGGCCGGCGACGGCACCGTCAGCCTGCGCGGCCGGGTCACCGCGGTCGATTACCAGGGCCAGGCGGCCCGCTACTTCCTCGACGTCGGCGAGCACAAGCTGCAGGCGCTCAACCCGATCGACGAGCGCCCGGTGGCCGAGGGCAGCGAGGTCAGCGTGCGCATCCGCGCCCGCGACTGCGTGCTGCTGCCGGCCGCCGCGCACGCGGAGGCGTCGTCGTGAGTGACAATCGCGCGCCCTCCAACCTGTTTTACCAGACCCGCCAGCGGCGGCCGATGCTCGACCGCGGCGAGGGTGTCTACCTCTACGACGTACACGGCAAGGCCTATCTCGATGGCTCCAGCGGCGCGATGGTGGCCAACATCGGCCACGCCAACTCGCGGGTGCTGGCGGCCATGCGCCGGCAGATGGAAAAGGCCACCTTCGGCTATCGCCTGCACTTTGAGAACGAGCCCGCCGAGCAGCTCGCCGCGCGCACCGCGCAGCGCATGCCGGCCGGTCTGGATCGGGTGTTTTTCGTCTCCGGCGGCTCGGAGGCGGTGGAGAGCTGCATCAAACTGGCCCGCCAGTGGGCGCTGGCGGTGGGCGAGGGGCAGCGCTGGAAGGTGATCTCGCGCTTTCCCAGCTATCACGGCGCCACCCTCGGCGCGCTGGCGCTGACCGGCATGGCGCAGATGAGCGCGCCGTTCGCGCCGATGATGCGCGAGATGCCGAAGATCGCCGCGCCGACCTGCTACCTCGACCGCGACAACTTGAGCGATGACGAGCGCGGCCTGCGCTACGCCGAGCTGCTGCGCGAGCAGATCCTGCGCGAGGGTCCGGAGACGGTGCTGGCTTTCATCTGCGAGCCGATCGGCGGCGCCGCCACCGGCGCGCTGGTGCCACCGGACAGCTACCTGCCGCGCATCCGCGAGATCTGCGACGAGTTCGGCCTGCTGCTGATCTTCGACGAGGTGATGACCGGCGCCGGGCGCACCGGGCAATTTCTCGGCGGCGACCACTGGCCGGCGGCGCGGCCGGATATCGTCGCCCTGTCCAAGGGCTTCGCCGCCGGCTACGCGCCGCTCGGCGCGATGGTCGCCGACCAGCGACTGGTCGAGCCGGTGCTGGCCGCCGGCGGTTTCATCCACGGCTACACCTACGCCGGCAACCCGCTGGCCTGCGCCGCCGGGCTTGCGGTGTTCGACGAGATCGAGCGCCAGGGGCTGATCGAGCGCGCCGCCAGTCAGGGCGACAAGCTCAAGGCCGCGCTGGCCGCATTGATGGCGCGCTACCCGTTTATCGGCGACGTGCGCGGCCGCGGCCTGCTGCTGGCCTTCGAGCTGGTCGCCGATCGCGCCAGCATGGCGCCGCTGCCGGCGGCGCTGAACGCCCACGCCGAACTGGTCGACGAAGCCTATTCGCGCGGCCTGATCATCTATTCTCGGCGCACCCGCGGCGGCCGCGTCGGCGATCATTTCATGGTCTGTCCGCCGCTGATCATCAGCGACGACGAACTCGGCGAGCTGCTCGACAAACTCTGCGCCGCGCTGGACGCTTTCGCCGCGCGCGCCGGGCTGCCGGTCAGCGCTGCGCAGCCACAGGCGAGCGGGGGGGCCGGGCGATGAATACTTCGCAGCGGCGCGCGGCGATCATCACCTGTGCGGTGACCGGCTCGGTGCACACGCCGAGCATGAGTCCGCACCTGCCGGTGACGCCGCAGCAGATCGCCGAGCAGGCCATCGATGCCGCCGCCGCCGGCGCGGCGATCCTGCACCTGCACGCGCGCGATCCGCTCGACGGCCGGCCGAGTCCGGACCCGGCGGTGTTCGGCCGGTTTCTGCCGCAGATCGGCGCGGCCTGCGATGCGGTGGTCAACATCACCACCGGCGGCGGCGCGACGATGACCGTCGAGCAGCGCATGCAGGCGGCGCTGGCGCACTCGCCGGAGATGTGCTCGCTGAACATGGGTTCGATGAATTTCGGCCTGTTTCCGGCGCTGGAGCGGATCAGCGAGTTTGAGCACGACTGGGAGCGGCCGTTTCTCGAATCGACCCGCGATTTCATCTTCAAGAATACCTTTGCCGACATCGAAACCGCGCTGCAGCGCCTGGGTGCCGAGCAGGGCGTGCGCTTCGAGTTCGAGTGCTACGACGTCGGCCACCTCTACACCCTCAGGCATTTCGTCGAGCGCGGTCTGATCCGCCCGCCGTACTTCATCCAGTTCGTGCTCGGCATTCTCGGCGGCATCGGCGCCGATCGCGAGAATCTGGTTTTCATGAAAGAGACCGCCGACCGGCTGTTCGGCAGCGACTACGAATTCTCCGTGCTCGGCGCCGGCCGCCATCAGATGCCGCTGGCGGCGATGGCGCTGGCGCTGGGCGGCAACGTGCGCGTCGGCCTGGAGGACAGCCTGAGCATCGGCCCCGGCCGCCTCGCCGAGTGCAATGCCGATCAGGTGCGGCTGGTGCGACAGTTGGCGGAAAACCTGTCGCGCGACATCGCCGACCCGGCCGAGGCGCGCCGCCGGCTGGGTCTCAAGGGCGCCGACGCGGTGGCTTTCTGAGCCGGGGAGGGCGGTCATGAAAGTGGTTTTTGACGAGGCGCAGCTGCGCCACGATCCGCAGATGTTTCTGGTCAACGGTGCGCCGCAGCCCAGCCCCGAGCAGCCCGCGCGCGCCAGCCGGCTGCTCGACGCGGCGCTGGCCGCGGGGCTGGAGCGCTGCGCCCCCGCCGACCACGGTCTCGGCCCCATCGCCGCGGTGCACAGCCCGGAATATCTGGATTTTCTCGCCCATGCCCACCGCCGCTGGCGGCGCATCCCCGGCGCCTCGGCGGAGGTCATCCCCAACATCCACCCGGAGCGTCGCGACTGCCGCTATCCGGATTCGGTGGCCGGCCAGGCCGGCTACCATCAGGCCGACACCGCCTGCCCGATCGGCGAGCACAGTTGGGAGTCGATCCGCCGCAGCGCGCACAGCGCCGCCGAAGCGGCCGAGCTGGTGCTCGCCGGCGACGCGGCCGCCTACGCTCTGTGCCGCCCGCCCGGCCACCACGCCACCCGCGATCTGGCCGGCGGCTTCTGCTTCGTCAACAACAGTGCGCTGGCCGCGCAACGGCTGCGCGGCGATGGCGCGCGGGTGGCCATCGTCGATGTCGATCTGCACCACGGCAACGGCACGCAGAGTATCTTCTACGCCCGCGACGACGTGCTCACCGTCTCGCTGCACGCCGATCCGGTGCGCTTCTACCCCTTCTTCTGGGGCCACGCCGACGAACGCGGCGAGGGCCGCGGCCTCGGCTACAACCTCAATCTGCCGCTGCCGCGCGGCAGCGCCGACGCCGATTACCTGCCGGTGCTGGACAAGGCGCTGCAGCGCGTCGAGGCCTTCGCCCCGGATGCGCTGGTGGTGGCGCTGGGGCTGGATGGCTACGAGGGCGATCCGTTTGGCGGGCTGGGCATTTCGACGGACGGCTTCGCGCGCATCGGTGAAAAGCTCGCCGGCCTGCGCCTGCCCGGCGTGCTGGTGCAGGAGGGAGGGTATCTGTGCGATGAGCTGGGCTTGAATCTGCGGCGTTTTCTGGAGGGCTTCGGCGGCGTCAACGGGGGATGAATCGCGGCTGTCCGGTCCGACATCGCCGGTCACTGTGGCCGGAGACGATCGGCAGCGGTATCTTGCTCCGGGCCACGTCGGCACCGATCGCCAACCCCATATCGAGGACGCACCATGAGCAAGCCAGTGATCGCTGACAACAAGCCGGTCAAGGTCGAGTTGACCGAGGGGCAGGAGTACTACTTCTGCGCCTGCGGTCGCTCGCGGAATCAACCCTTTTGCGATGGCTCCCACGCGGGCAGCGATTTCACGCCGCAAAGCTTTGTGGCCGAAAGCGGTGGCGATGCCTGGCTGTGTCGCTGCAAGCACAGCGCCAGCGCGCCCTATTGCGATGGCACCCATCAGCGATTCGGCGACGATCAGGTGGGGCAGGAGGGGCCGGGGATCAGCGCCGAGCAGGGCCAGGTGCCCGCGGCCAGAGCCAGCCGCGAAGAGCCGCATGTGGAGCTGATTCATCAGCTGGCGCGCGATGGCCTGAGCAAGGTCGGGCATCACGGGCCCATGGCCGCGATGGGTGTGCCCGGGGCCGATCTGCCGCGCTGGGACGATATCCAGATCATCACCGCGCAGCTTGACCGCAAGCCGCTGGCGGAGGATGTCGCCGTCGGCACCGAACTGATCATCGGCCCGGAGTGCGGGAAACCGCTGCGCCTGGAAATACCGCTGCTGGTGTCCGACATGAGCTTCGGGGCGCTCTCCGAGGAGGCCAAGGTGGCGATGGCGCGCGGCGCGGAGCTGGCCGGCACCGGCATCTGCTCCGGGGAGGGCGGCATGCTGCCGGAGGAGCAGCAGGCCAACAGCCGCTATTTCTACGAACTGGCCAGCGCCCGCTTCGGCTATCGCGAGGAGTTGCTGAAGCGGGTTCAGGCCTTCCATTTCAAGGGCGGCCAGGGCGCCAAGACCGGCACCGGCGGGCATCTGCCCGGCGCCAAGAATATCGGCAAGATCGCCAGTGTGCGTGGCATCGAAGCGGGCACCGATGCGATCTCCCCGCCCACCTTCAGCGATCTGCACACCGCGCAGGATTTCAAGCGCTTCGCCGACCGCGTGCGCGAGCTCAGCGGCGGTATTCCGGTGGGTTTCAAGCTCAGCGCCAACCACATCGAGCGGGATATCGAATTCGCCCTCAAAGCCAGTGCCGACTACATCATCCTCGACGGCCGCGGCGGTGGCACCGGCGCGGCGCCGGCGCTGTTCCGCGATCACATCAGCGTGCCGACCATCCCCGCGCTGGCGCGCGCCCGGCACTATCTGGACAGGCACGGGCACAGTGGCCGCGTCGCCCTGATCATCACCGGCGGTCTGCGCGTGCCCAGCGATTTCATCAAGGCGCTGGCGCTGGGTGCCGACGGGATCGCCGTGGCGAACAGTGCGATGCAGTCCATCGGCTGTATCGGCGCGCGGATGTGCAACACCAACAACTGCCCGGCGGGGATCGCGACGCAAAAGCCGGAGCTGCGCGCGCGGCTGCAGGTGGATGCGGGCGCGCAGCGGCTGGCGAATTTTCTCGCCGCCTCGCGCGAGCTGATTCAAGTGATGGCGCGCGCCTGCGGGCACAGTCACATCAACCAGTTCAGCCCGCAGGATCTGGCCAGCTGGCACCACGATATCGCGCGCATGGCGGGCATCGCGTACAGCGGCTACGACCCCGATCGCTGACCCCCGGTGCTGCAA
>CBFCYW010000017.1:0-42706 GCA_965602395.1 uncultured Chromatiales bacterium | reverse complement strand
GGATCAGCGATCGTGCCAGTAGGTTTTGATCGCCTCTTGCACCAGCGGGTTGGGGATGATCTCCGGTCCGGCCAGCAGGGTGGTTTCCTCGGCGCCGATGATCAGGCTGGGCGACGGCGGAATGCCCGTGCGCTGCAGCTCGACGCGACGATCCTCGGCGGTCAGGCGGGCGTCATCGCCGATGCCATCGAAGTTCTGCACCGGCTGCCCGTCGGCCAGATTCAGATAGTAGACCCGGCCGCTGCCGATGCGCGGCGCGCAGGAGTCGAGTGCGGCGTTGGGGTTTGCGGCCTGTGGCGTGAAGGTCGAGACGACCGCGGTGTCGTTGATCACCAGCGGCGTCGCCAGTACCTTCTCGCCCACCGGCACGCCGCTGTCATCGAGGCTGATATACCAGCCGTTGGCGCCGATCAGGTCTTCCATCGCCGCTTCGCGCTGAGCCTGGCTGCCTTCGCCGATGGCGTTGTCGGTGGCGTTGAACAGGTCCGCCTCGCCGCGCGCCGTGTAGTTCACCGGCAGGCTGAAGATGTCGTCGTCGCGCAGTACGTAGATGCGGTCGTGGATCGTCTCGTTGAGCGGGTGGGCGCGATAGCCGCTGCCGATGACCAGCGTCAGGTGCGGGCCGACGCCGGGGAAGCCGCCGCTCAGTGCCACGTCCGGCGGGTAGTAGAAGCGGCGATTGCCGGCTTCGCTGTTTTCACCCAGCGCCCAGGGCCGGCCACCGACCACCAGATCGCTGGCGCCGACGTTGTCCTTGCGGATGTCGAAGCGCCAGATCTGGGCGCGGGTGTCGCCGACGTAGAGGCGGTCGATGTAGCCGTCGCCGTCGATATCGATGGCGTTGACCGCAGATGGAATGCTGTTGGTCATCGCCGTCAGCGCCAGATCGGCGCCGGAGCCGCTCGGCCCGGCCCACCACAGGCGCTGGCCGCTGCGGGCGTCGACGATGTACACCGCGCGACCCATGATGTCGTCGGTCGGCAGCATGTTGGCGTCCTGATCCGGGTCGTAGCCACCGCCGAAAATCAGCACTTTGCGATCGTTGCCGTTGAGGCTGATCTTGCCCAGCACCGGCGTCGACCAGGTTTGCCCCAGTTCGGCGAAGTCGCCGTCCGGGGTGCCGTCGCCGTCCGGATCGTTGCTGATTCTCCACAGCAGCTTCGGCTGGCTGCGACTGGTCACGTCGTAGGCGTAGTAGCTGTGCCCGCCGCGGCGCATGCCGCCGTACAGGTAGACGTGGTCGCCGGCTTCGATGGTGCCGTCCTCGTCGATGTCGTTGACCCAGGGCACCAGCGTGCCGTCGAGGCCGTAGGGGCGCGGCGTGCCGGGGTCGTTGTTGTACAGATCGATGAGGTTGGGCAGCAGCTCGGGCGGCACGAAGGCGAACAGTTCCTCGCCGCTGTTCTCGTCGACGGCGTGCAGATAGCCGTCGTTGGTGCTGAAGAAGACCGCCAGATCCGGGTTGTCGTCGCTGCCACCGTACTGCACCACCACGGCCTGGCCGTGCAGCGGATCACCCAGTTCCTGTCGCGTGCCGCCCACGGGGCCGTATTCGCCGTCGATGTCCACGCCGCGGGCCCATTGCAGCAGCTGCTCGCGGCTGGGTTGGGTGGCGCCCTCGGCGATGCCGAGCAGCTGCGCGGTGAGCTGCGCATTGTCCTCGTGCAGGGCGTGCGCGCTATTGCTGAGGCTGACGTTGCGCAGGCTGTCGCCGGTGACGGTGAAAACCTTGCGCGGCAGCGCCAGGCGCGCGGCGACGCCGCCCTTGTCGACGTTCGGGCCATCCGCGGAGCTGCCGCCCGGATGCCAGAAGCTGAACGAGGAGTCCCGGAAGAAGCCGGTTTCCGGGTCGACCGCGGGGTTGCCGTTCTTGTCTTCGAGCACCGCCGTGCGCTCGCCGCTCTGCGGGTTTGTGGTAAAGCCGAGGCGGTATTTCTTCAGGTTGCCGGGCCACTGCGGGCGGCCGTCCGGTTTGAACAGGGTGAAGTACAGCGAGTCGCGATGGGTCGTGCGGTTGAAGGCGTTGACCGCGACTGCCGGCGCGGCGAAGGTCGAATCCTGGGCGAGGATCTCGTTGACAATCTGCGAAAAGGCATTGGCCAGCTGCAGCGAATCGTCGGCGGTGTAGTAGCCGCCGCCACCGCGGCGCGCGGTATCCTTCAGCAGCGGGTGGTCGATGGCAAAGCCCACCGTGTGGGTGGTGACGAACTGCTTGCCGCTGATGTGCGGCGCCTGATCCACGGTGGCCAGGTATTCGGCGAGTTCGTCGAGGCACATACCGTCTTGACCTCTGCGGCTGTGGTCGTTGGCGCAGCGACTGCCGAGTGCCGCGGAGAAGCCGGGCAGCGCGGGAATCTTGCGATTGGCTCCGGTGTCCGAGACCGGGTTGCCGTCGCTGAGCAGGACGATGTTGCTCTTTTGGCACTGGTACTCGATGGGGCTCAGGTATTCGCTCGGTCTGCCCGGCTTGCGCGAATCGGCGACGCTGCGCTTTGGGTTCGAACTGTTGCCGTAGTCGACCGCTGCGCCGCGGTAGTAGAGCGCGGCCTCGTAGAGGGATTCGGAAAGCGGCGTGACGCCGGCGGGGTAGTAGCTGCGGGCCTCGGTCTTGATCCCCTCGCGATTGCTGGAGATATCCTCCATGGCATTGGTGACCATGCCGCCGCCGCCATAGCGGTCGAAGCGCATCAGGCCGATGTTCACCTCGCTGGTACTATCCACCAGATCCGCCAGCACATCCTGCACGATCTCCAGCCGGGTGCGGGATTGCGTCGGCGGATTTTTCATGTAGTTCATGTAGTTGCCGGAGTACAGCGTGTAGTTGAGCCCGGTGTTGTTCCAGTTCACCTGACTGCCCTCATCGTCACTCCAGCCACTGCCGCCACGGCCGCCGTTTTGCGCCCAGCGCATCGGATCAGCGGCATCGCGGCCGTGCACCCCGGCATCCGCCCGGCACTCCACCTGGCGCCGACGGCCGTTGGTGCTGCCACTCAGGCGGCGCCAGGAACCATTGTGGTAGCGCGCCGCGCGACCCTGGAAGAAGCCGGTGTTGGCCAGCGCATCGCTGGCCGCCTGGCAGCTGTTGTAGCTGGTCTCGAACCAGCGCGAGGTGTAGCAGGATCGCATTGGCGCGCCGGTGGTCCAGTAGATGCGGTTGCTGCTGAAGCAGCCGCGGTAGGTGGTCGCCGGATCGTAGGGTTCCTGGGTGACCACCCTGCTGGCCATGCTCCCGGAGGTGTCGAGAATGAACAGCAGGTTCGATTTGACACCGCTCAGGCCATTGTTGCCGCCAACGTAGATCTCCGTGTCATCGGCCTGCAGCGGCGCCAGTGCCAGAGCGCTGAGGGTTGCGCCGAGGGCGGCGCTGGCCAATCGATGGCCACTGCGGCGGCCACTGCGGCGGGCGGATTGCTGATGTGCTCGCGCTTGCATATCGTTCATCGGATTTTTCACCACAGGACTCGCGTCGCCAGCCCGGATTCGAGGTTGTAGATAATGGTCGCCGGCTGGCCGTTGCGGGCGCGCAGCTCGGCGACCCCCACCGGCTGGCCGTCGGCGCTGTAGCGCGTCTGCGGCGACACCCGGAAGCGGCGCAGCGGGCAGTCGTCGCACTCGCGACCGGAGACCTGTCCGCGGCCATCGGCGCGCACGTCGACGATCAGCGTCAGTGCTTCGATGGCTTCGGAGACCGGAATCAGCACCGCCGCGGCCGGCGAGGCGACGAGCAACAGCAGGGCGGCGGCGAGCGTTTTGCAGTGGGACATGGGAGCCTCCTCGGTCAGGGATTGGGGGCGATGCGGTGCAGACCCTGCACGTGCCGCGCGCGCGCGCCGGACGGCTGATGCACGCCGCTGGCGGCGATCTCGAAGTGCACGCAGGAGAACTGGAAGCTGTTGCCCGGACAGCCCGCCGCCGAGCTGCGGGTGAGAAAATCGACCTGCGCGGTGGAGCCCGGATACTGCGGATGGGCGGCGTCGTCGAAGCCCTGGCGGGTCTGGATATTGGTGAAATCCATGTTGCCGATGGTCACGTCGATCACCGATTCGGCGAACTGAAACGCCTGGTTCTTGTTCTGCGCATTGCTGGCGATGCGCATCTGCTGGGTCGAGCCGCTCAGGCTGGAGACGCCGAGCAGGGTCAGCACCAGCAGCAGCAACAGCCCGACGACCAGCGCCGCGCCGCCCTGGCGGTGCGCGCTGGCCGCGCGCTGGATGATTCGGTGAGTGGTCATCGCTATCCCCTATCGGTAGCCCTTGTTGCGCAGGAAGATCACGCTGGAGAGCAGCATTCGCCGGTAGCCATCGTCGGCGGTGGTGACGGACTTGCTGCCCAGGGTGAAGGTGTGGGTGGATTCGCCGAGGCGGTCGCCGCTGCGCACCAGCAAAAAGGTGCGCACGGCGAGCACCCGATCGAGCATGTCCGGGTCGTTCCAGTCGATCACCGGATTGCTGGCATCGACGTACAGATCGACCACCTCATCGCAGCGCGGCTGGCACAGATCGATGCCGAACTGGACCTGAAAATCCTCGACCCCGGCGGCCACCAGCTCATCCTCCAGCTGCGGCCCGCCGACCAGCAGCTTGCGGCGCAGCGAGGGGATGCCATCGCCGGCGCGCTCGCTGAAGTCGGCGATGTAGTAGACCACCGCCTGCAGCGGGTAATTGGCGCCGTCGAACACCGCCGGCAGCGGGTCGCCGCCATCGAACAGCGCACCGTGCACCGGCGAGCTGCGCAGATAAGTGGTGCCGGGCTGCAGATTGGCATCGGCGATTTCGGTGGCCTGGGCGTAGCGCAGCACCAGCACATCGGTGCCGGGGCGGTATTCGGCGGAACTGCCCAGACAGCTGCCGGCGTAGGGATTGCTGTCGTCGGCGGCGAACAGCCGGCGTTCGATATCCACGTACCAGCCGGGGCCGCAGTCGCCGCTGATCGAGGCCAGTTCGCCGCTCGATCCGCGCCGCCCCTCGATCAGCTGGGCGCGGGTCAGTCGCCCCCAGCCACCGGCCATCTGCACGTCGCGGCGCAGGGTGTGCAGAGAGAAGCGCGCGTTTTCGATCAGCTCCACCTGGCCGGCGTTCATCTCCTGGCTGCCCTTGCTGCTGATGAACACCTGCAGCATGCCGCCGACCACGATCAGGCCGATCACCAGCGAGATCAGCAGTTCGATCATCGACAGGCCGCGCTGATGCTGCGGTGCGCTCGTCGCCGGCGTGCGGCCGGCGCGTGTACCTTGTGGGTTCATAGCTGCAGGCTCGTGGCGTAGCTTTTGGCGCCGGAGCGCTCGCTCCAGCCGATGGTCACGGTGACCGTCGGCGGCGTGGTGTCGGTGCGCACGGCGATATCGCCGCTGGGGGAGGTGCCGGGCATGTCGCGCTGCAGCGAGCTGAGCCAGCGGCTGTAGTCGTGCTCGGCGAGCTGCGCCGGGGTGCAGGCTTTGGCCGCCGCGCCGGGGCGATCGTCGCAGCCGTGTTCGGAGAAGCTGCTGCCGGCGCGGATGTCGTAGCTGCTGGCGCCGCTGGCATCCAGCACGCCGATTGGATTGGCGCGCATGCGCTCGACGATCTCCGCCGCCTTGGCCACCGCCACGGTGCGCTGGGTGGCGGTGTAGGCGGCGCGCAGGCCGTGGGTCTGCAGGCGCGCCAGGCCGATCAGGCCGATGGACAGCACCGCCATCGCCACCAGTGCCTCGATCAGGCCGAAGCCGCCCTGCCGTCGAACTCTCGCTGTGCGCATCGCTTTTTGCCCCGCAGTTCCCGTCGCGTCGATGACGGGCCTAGCGGCCGGCGCGCGCCGCGGCTTGCGCCCGGCGCGACCTGCGGCGGCAAAGCCGGGATGAGCGGCGGCGCCATCGCCGCCGCAATGCGCCGCGGTTCAAGCCGCTCGCGCGGTGCTCGGTGTCTGCGGCGCGGGCCGCGAGTGGTGCTTCAGCGGGTCAGCCGCCAGTACAGTTGCGGCAGTTTGGCGGGCAGCTCGCCGGCGTCGCGCAGCAGCGCGTAGCCATTGCTGCCGAACAGGTAGGGCAGGTAGTCGCGGGCGCGTTCGTCGATGGTCACGCAGAAGGGTTCGAGGCCGCGCTCGCGGGCCTCGCGGATGGCGCGGCGGCTGTCCTCGATGCCGTAGCGGCCCTCGTACTGGTCGAGGTCGTTGGGCTTGCCGTCGGTGAGCAGCAGCAGGATGCGCTGGGTCGCCGGCGCCGCGGCCAGCTGCGCGCTGGCGTGGCGGATGGCCGCGCCCATGCGCGTGTAGTAGCCGGGGCGGATGGCGGCGATGCGCCCGCGCACCGCCGCGTCGTAGTGCTCGTCGAAGCCCTTCAGCGCGTGGTAGCGGACGTGTTCGCGGCGCCGCGAAGAGAAGCCGGCGAGCGCGAAGCGGTCGCCGGTGGCGGCCAGCGCCTCGGCGAACAGGAACAGGCTGTCGCGGATCACGTCGATGACCCGCTGCTCGTCGTTGACGTAGCTGTCGGTGGACAGCGACAGGTCGGCGAGCAGCAGACAGGCGAGATCGCGCTGCGCGTTGCGCAGCTCGCGGAACAGCCCGGCCTCGGCCGGCACCGCGCCGCGGGCGCGCTCGGCGCGGCGCAGAATCCAGGCGTCGACGTCCACCTCGGCGCCGTCCGGCTGGCCGCGGAACCACTGCCGGGTCGGCTTCAGCGATTCGAACTGGGCGCGCAGCCGCCGCGCCTGGCCGCGCAGCCGCGGCGGCAGCTCGCGCGGCGCGGCGTCGCGCGCCAGCAGCGGCTGCAGGCGGCAGTGATCGGGCAGCAGCGCGCCGCGCTTGAAATCCCACTCCGGCAGCGGGATGCCGTCGCCGAGGTGGATGTCGTCGTGGGCCTCGCCGGGCAGATCGAGGTCGAAGCGCAGCCGCGAGGCCGCCGGCTGCTGGTCGCGCGCCACGCTCATCACTTCGAGATCGTCGGCGGTGCGCCGCGCGTCCTCGTCGTCGCCGTCGTCGGCGGTGCGGTCGACCTTGGCGTACTCGGCCCAGCTGAACAGGCTCTCCAGGCGGAAGGCGAGCAGGCCGTCGCGGCCGTCGGGCATGTCGACGCGCTCGGCGCGGCGGCGGCGGTCATCCTCCCGCTGGCGGCGCTGGGCCGGGCGCTCGCCGCCATCGTCGCCGCCGTTTTCGCCGGCCGCCTGCGGCGCTGGCGGCAGCGGCGGCGCCGGGTGCAGCCACAGCGGCACCGGTTGCGGGGCGCGTCTCGCCGCTGGCAGTTCGGCGGTATCGGCGTCGGGGTCGAGCAGCGCCGCGCGGATCCTGCGCTCGGCCGCGGCCTCGTCGGCGGGCAGGGTGTCGGGATCGGGGCGCAGTGCCAGCAGCGCGTCGCCGAGCCGCCGATAGCGCGGGCGCAGGCCGGGGTAGCGCGCCAGCGCGCGACGACTCTGTCGCTGGCTGCGGCACAGCCAGCCGCCGTCGTCGTCGTCTTCGGCAACCGCCGCCAGTGCCGCCAGCCAGAGATACAGTTCGCGGTTCAGCGCGCGCTCGGGAAACACCGCCAGGCGGCGCGGCAGGCGCAGCGTCTCGGTGTCGCGCCAGGCCAGTTCGACCGTGTCGCCACTGCCGGCGATGCGCGCCAGCCAGCTGCGCCGCGCGTGGTGTGCGCTGGCGGTGGCGGTCTCGACGCGCAGCCCGCCCGCACCGCCGAGGGCGCGGAACAGCAGGCCGACGGCGTCGCGCACCGCCTCCAGTTCGACCGCCGCCTGCGGGTATTCGCGCTGCGCGGCGCGGCTGATCAGGCGGTGCCAGAGCTGGCCGACGTACTCCTCCACGCTAGCGCCTCCGCGGTACCGCGCCGTTTTGCGTGCGGCGGCGCAGCGCGCTGATGTCGATGGGTTGTTCAGTGGGGCGCACGGGCGGTGGCGCGGCGCGCGCGGCGCGGCGGTCGGATTTGTCCAGCGCCGGCTGCCCGGCGGTCCAGTGCAGCGGTGCGGCGACACCGCGCGGCGCGCAGTCGGCCGCGCAGGCGGAGACGCACTGCAGGCACTGGGTGCAGTTGAACATCCGCCGCTTCAGGCTGCGCGGCTTCAGGCGCATCGGGCAGGCGTGGTCGCAGGCGTTGTCGCAGTCGAGGCAGGCGCTGGCCTGGCGGCGCTCGAAGTGCACCACCTGCGCCTTGCGATTGGCCATCCAGGCGAGGCTCTGGAACACGCCCAGCGCACAGCCGAAGCGGCAGAACAGGTGGCGGGCGAAGAGGAAATCGACGCTGAATACCAGCGTCGCCACGCCGATGAAGGCCAGCTGCCGCGGGGTGCTCTGCAGGCTGAGCAGATTGCCCCAGACCTCCGCCGGCGGCAGCAGGTAGCTGAGCAGGCTGGCGGCCCAGAGGAAGGCCATGCCCAGCGCCGTGACCACCCAGATCAGCCACCACAGCGGCGTGCTGCGAAAGCCGGGGCGGCGCTGGCGATCCCAGATGCTGTGCTTGCCGCAGGCGCGCGACAGCGCCGCGTTGAGCAGCTCGACCACCGAGAAGTGCGGGCACAGCCAGCCGCAGTACAGCCGCCCCCAGCGCCAGGCAACGCCGATGATCAGCGCGGCCAGCAGGGCCAGCGGCAAAAAGCCGCGCAGGATGATATTGGCCGCGGCCTGCGCGGCGTCGATCTCGCCGCGCTGGAAGGCCGCCAGGCCCAGCGTCCACGGCTGGCCGAAGAGCACGAAGTGGTTGAGCGTCAGGTCGAAACGGAAGATGTCCAGCGGCGGCGCCAGCAGGAACAGGGCGAAAAAGCCCGTGCGCAGGAGCAGGCGCTGGCGCTGGCGGCGATCCATCAGGCCCGTCCCGATGGCGCCTCGCCACGCGCGGTCACGCGTTCGACCAGCGCGCCGATCAGCGGGTAGCGGAAGGGCTGCCCGGCCAGCGCCTTCACCAGGCCGAGTACGCCGAGCAGGATCAGCGCCGAGTGGCAGCAGGTGAAGTAGAGGATCAGCACCACCCAGGTGGCCGGCTGGTCGAAGCCGCCGAGGAGCAGGATCAGGCCGCTGGCGAGTCCCAGCAGCAGCCCGGCGAGCAGGCTGGCGGCGATGGTCTGGCGGCAGTGGCCGCGCGCCAGCGGCGCCTGCGCGGCGGCTTGTCGCGCCAGCCACAGCAGGGCGAGGAAGGCCAGGCCAGGGGCGATCAGCAGGTTGGCCAGGTACAGCGATTCGGCCCACACGGCGACATCCCGTGCGGCGCGTTCAGGCGAAGTGCGCATCGATCACCTCCAATAGCGCGGCGACGGTCTCGGCGTCGTCGGAGAGCGGCTCGGCCAGCGCCGCGCGGCAGGCGGCGCGCGCTGCCACGCCGGAGCGCATCAGGGTCGCCGCGTAGACCAGCAGGCGGGTCGAGGCGGACTCTTCGAGGTCGTGGTCCTCCAGCGCGCGCAGCGAGCCGGCCAGCGCCACCAGCCGCTGCGCCAGTGCGTCATCCACGCCGGCCTCGGCGGCGACGATGCCGGCCTCGATGCCGGCCTCCGGGTAGTCGAAGCGCAACGCCACGAAGCGCTGCCGCGTCGACGGCTTCATGCCCTTGAGCAGGTTCTGGTAGCCGGGGTTGTAGGACACCACCAGCATGAATTCCGGCGGCGCGCGCAGGCGCTCGCCGGTGCGGTCGATGGGCAGCAGGCGGCGGTCGTCGGACAGCGGGTGCAGCACCACGGTGGTGTCCTTGCGCGCTTCGACCACCTCGTCGAGGTAGCAGATCGCGCCCTCGCGCACCGCGCGGGTCAGCGGGCCGTCCTGCCAGTAGGTGCCGGCGTCGCCGATCAGATGCCGGCCGACCAGATCGGCGGCGGTCAGATCGTCGTGGCAGGCGACGGTGTACAGCGGCCGGCCGAGGCGCGCCGCCATGTGCTCGACGAAGCGCGTCTTGCCGCAGCCGGTGGGGCCTTTGAGCAGCACCGGCAGGCGATTGCCGTGGGCGTGCTCGAAGAGCGCCACCTCGTCGCCCTGCGGGGCGTAGTAGGGGGGCTGTTGCGGCACGCCGAGTTTCTCGATGCTGGCACTCATGTGCTGGTCTCCGCTGGTGGTGGGGATGCGCCCGGTGCGGCGGAGAGCCTCGCGCTACTCCCCGCCCGCACCGGTGTCATCGGCTGCGGCCTCAGGCCGCGTTCGGCTCGGCGGCCGCGACCGGCTCTTCGCCAGCCTTGACGAAGAAGGAGATCACGTAGCAGACCAGTCCGATCAGGAAGACCACCCCGGACAGCTCGCGCATCCAGTAGAACATGGCGATCTTGTCCTGCACGACCATGAAGGCCTGCGGTGCCTCGGAGTAGCGCTGCAGCCAGACCTGCAGGATGCCGGCGCCGGTGAGGAACAGGGTGATGAACACCATCGACACGGTCATCAGCCAGAAGGACCACATCTCCAGCACCTGGGCGCGGCGGTTGGCGGCCACCTCGCCGCGCAGGATCGGCATGGCGTAGCTGATGATGCACATCACGATCATCGCGTAGGCGCCGTAGAAGGCCATGTGGCCGTGGGCGGCGGTGATCTGCGTGCCGTGGGTGTAGTAGTTGATCGGCGACAGGGTGTGCATGAAGCCCCACACGCCGGCGCCGAGGAAGGCCATCACCCCGGTGCCCAGGGCCCACAGCACGGCGGCCTTGTTGGGGTGCTCGCGCTTGCGCTGGTTGACCATGTTGAAGGCGAAGATGGTCATCATGAAGAACGGGATCGGCTCCAGCGCGGAGAAGATCGAGCCCAGCCACTGCCAGTACTCCGGCGTGCCGATCCAGTAGTAGTGGTGGCCGGTGCCGATGATGCCGGTGATCAGCGCCATGGCGATGATCACGTACAGCCATTTCTCCACCACCTCGCGGTCGACGCCGGTGGTCTTGATCAGCACGAAGGCGAGGATCGAGCCGAGGATCAGCTCCCACACGCCCTCGACCCACAGGTGCACCACCCACCACCAGAAAAATTTGTCGAGGACGAGGTTATCCGGGTTGTAGAAGCTGAACAGGAACAGCACGGCGAGGCCGACCAGCCCGGTCAGCAGCACCAGGTTCACCACCGTCTTGCGCCCGGCGAGGATGGTCATGCCGACGTTGAACAGAAAGCCCAGCGCGACGATGACGATACCCACCTTGGTGATGGTCGGCTGTTCGAGGAACTCGCGACCCATGGTTGGCAGCAGCTCGTTGCCGGTCATCCTGGCAAGCCCCGCGTAGGGCACCAGCAGGTAGCCGAGCACGGTCAGCGCGCCGGCGATGAGGAAGATCCAGAACAGCGCCATTGCCAGCCTGGGACTGAACAGCTCGCGCTCGGATTCCTCCGGCACCAGAAAATAGGTCGCACCCATGAAGCCGAACAGCAGCCAGACGATCAGCAGGTTGGTGTGCACCATGCGCGCGACGTTGAACGGGATCTCCGGGAACAGGAAGTCGCCGACCACGTACTGCAGGCCGAGGATCAGCCCGAACAGCACCTGGGCGACGAACAGCCCGATGGCGGCGATGAAATACGGCTTGGCGACCGCTTGCGATTGGTATTGCATGATTCTCTCCTCGCCCTCAACCCTGAATGTTCGGCGGCCAGTCGGCGTCGTCGATCTCACTGGCGTACTTGAGGAACTGGGCGATGGCCTCCAGCTCCTCCTCGCTCAGATTGAACTGCGGCATGCTGCGGCGGCCGGGGATGCCGTCCACCGGGCGGCTGGCGATGAAGCCCTTGATCGCCTCGGTGGACTTGCCGAAGCGGTCGTAGACATTGGCCAGCTCCGGTGCGAAATAGGCGCCCTCACCCATCAGGGAGTGGCAGCCGACGCAGTTGTTCTCCTCCCACACGCGCTTGCCGAGGGCCACCGTTTCATCGATGGCGCCGCGGTTGTCGCGCTCGGGGAGTTCGCGGCTGGTGTCGAAGGTCAGGACGAGAAACAGGAGGATGAAGAACACCGATCCCCCGTAATAGATGTTTCTCGCCATCCCTTTGGTGAAGACTTCGCTCATGGCGCACCTGTGTGGTGGTTGTTGACCCGACTGCCATTAGACGGGGCGGGGTGGCGGCGCCTCATTGATCAAAGTCAAACCAGCGGTCGGGCATGTCGCCGCGCAGCGCACAGCAAAAGCCGGGGCGCAACCCCCGGCTCTGTTGCGCCGGGCCGTCCCGGCGGGCCGCTCAGTGGCTGGTGCCGGCCGAGCGGGTGATCTTGTTCCAGACGTTGTACTTGCCCACCGGGCGGCTCATGGGCAGGCGCTTGACCTCCTCCAGCGTGTCGCCGTCGTAGACCACCAGCGCGCCGTCCTCCTCCCAGATCGACAGCAGCGCGTATTTGCCGTCGCGGGTGAACTCGACGTGGCCGGAGGTCTTGCCCGGCGCCGGTCGCAGGGTTTTCACGATCTCCAGCGTGCGCTTGTCGATGACATGCACCGCGTCCTTGTCCGGGCCGAAGAACACGTCCACCCAGGCGTATTTCGAGTGCTCGTGGCTGCGCATGAAAAAGCCCGGGCCGAGGGTGTCTATGCGCTTGATGGTCCGCCAGGTCCGCATGTCGATAAAGCTGATCTCGCCGTCTTTCAGATTGGGCGTGGCGAGCACGGTGGTGTCGCGCCACGGCCAGCTGATCCCCGAGCCGAGATGCGGCATGCCCGGCAGGTCGAGGTCGGCGATCTTGCGCCCGACGATCAGGTTGACCACCTGCCCGCTGGCCTCGCCGCCGCGCGAGGCGCCGATGACGTGCTCGTAGGACTGGTCGAAAAAGAAGTCGTCGAGGTAGTCGTCGAGGCGGATGCGGCGCACCGGGAAGCGGCCCTGCTCGGCCAGCCCCTCGGTCACGCCGCCGGGCTGATCGCTGCCGCGGTAGTCGTGCACATAGCCGTTGTAGATGGCCGGCGGATCGTCGCTGTAGGGGATCTCCCAGACCTCTTTGATGTCCTTCAGCGCGGCGATGAAGCTCTGCCGCGGGCGCGCGTCGTAGACCGCCGAGACGCGCGAGGTCGCCCCCAGCCCGTCGCCGACCTCGATCACCTTCAACAGCGACAGGTCGCGCGCGTCGAGCAGCACCAGCGTGTGCGGCAGGTAGTTGCCGACCATCACGTAGCGGTCGTCGCTGGACACCGCCGCGTTGCGCGTGTTGATGCCGGCGCGCACCTCGGCGACCACCGCCAGCCGGTACATGTCGAACTTGCTGATCCAGCCATCGCGCGAGGCGAAATACACAAAGCGCCCGTCCGAGCTGTACTTCGGCCCGCCGTGCAGCGCGTAGCGCGACTTGAAGCGGTGGATCGGCTCCAGCCTGTCGCCATCGAGCAGGCTGACGTGGTGGTCGCCGGATTCGACCACCAGAAACAGGTTCAGCGGATCGGCGTCGTAGACCGGCTCGGCGCTGCTCGCGTCGCCCTCGACCAGATCCGGCCGCTGCAGCAGCCGCGAGGCGCGGATGTCGTCCGCCGTCCAGCTCGGCGCCTGCGCCGGCGGACTGTAGATGTACTCGACCAGCGCGGCGATCTCGGCCGCAGCCAGCGCCTCGCCGAAGGCCGGCATCTGCGTCGCCGGCAGGCCCTTGGCGATGGCCCGCGCGGCGCGCGGCTTGCGCAGCCGCTTGAGGTTTCCCGGCAGCAGCGCCGGGCCCATGCCGCCGAGGCGCTGCGCGCCGTGGCAGGCGGCGCAGTGCTGCCGGAAGAGGGCTTCGCCGTCGGCCGCGGCGCGGGCCGCGCCGGCGGTGCTGGCTGCGATCAGCGTGGCGGCGGCCAGCAGGCTGGCGAGCGTGCGCTTCATCGTCGTCATCGGCTCAGCTGGCGACGCGGATTTCGCGCAGCTTCAGCGCCACCGGCTGTGGGCGGTCGTCGGCGTAGTCGTCGGGGGCGATGCCGATCTCCGCGTCGTCGAGGTAGCAGGCCGGGTCCTGCCACCAGGGGTCGCCGCTGGTCTGAAAGGCGCGCACGCGGGTGTTGCCGCCGCAGATGGCGCGCTCGGCGCAGACCCGGCAGCGGCCGCGCAGTTGCCGCGGGCGCTGTTTCAGGCCGGCCAGCAGCGGGTCGGAGAGATCCCGCCAGATCGCCGAAAACGGCCGCTGCTTGACGTTGCCGAGGTTGTAGTTCCACCAGAAGGTGTCCGGGTGGACGTTGCCGAGGTTGTCGATGTTGGCGACGTTGATGCCCGAGGCGTTGCCGCCCCACTGTTGCAGCCGCGCGCGCAGCTGCGGCAGATGCGCGGGAAAGCGCCGCTCGGCCCAGCGCAGCAGATAGACGCCGTCGGCGTCGTTGTTGCCGGTGACGTACTCGCGCTCGACGCCCGCCGCGGCGTCGGCCAGCGCGGCCTCGAACAGCTGGTCCATCGCCTGCCGGGTGATCCGGTGCAGCACATCGCTCTTGCGGTGGCGATTGCCGCGGCCGCCGTAGTTGAGGTGCGAGAGGTAGAACTTGTCGACGCCCTCGTCGCGCATCAGCTGCAGCAGAGCGGGCAGCTCGTCGGCGTTGTCCCGGGTCAGCGTGAAGCGCAGACCGACCTTGATGCCGGCGTCGCGGCACAGGCGCACGGCGTGCATCGATTCATCAAACGCACCCTGCCTGCGGCGGAATTCGTCGTGGGTGGCGCGCAGGCCGTCGATGCTGATGCCGAGGTAGTCGTAGCCGATGCCGGCCAGTTCGTCGATGTTGCGCTCGTCGATCAGCGTGCCGTTGCTCGACAGCGCGGTGTAAAAGCCCTTGGCCACGGCGCGCCGCGAGATGTCGAGGATGTCGGCGCGCAGCAGCGGCTCGCCGCCGGAGAGGATCAGCACCGGCACGCCGAAATCGCGCAGATCGTCCATCGTGGCGTACACCTGAGCGGTGCTCAGCTCGCCGGGGAAGTCGATGTCCGCGGAGACCGCGTAGCAGTGCTTGCAGGTCAGGTTGCAGCGCCGCAGCAGATTCCAGATCACCACCGGGCCGGGCGGCTCGCGGCGCGGGTAGCCCTGCGCCGGCGGCGCCACCGGCGGTGCGACCAGCTCGCGCATGAATTGGCTGATTCGGAACATAGCGGTCTCCACTGGCAACTGTGCTGCGATTGGCAACTGTGCTGCGATGTTCGCCGCGCCGCCGCGGGCGAGGCATTGATTTAGGGCAAGCCGCGGCGCGGCATCAGCCGGCGAGGCGCAGACCGGTCTTTTTCAGGATCGCGCTGGAGTACAGCACCCGCCAGTCGCGGCAGGGCTCGCCGAGCAGCGCGGCGATCTCCTCGGCGACCCGGGCGGCCTTGGCGTCGGTCTCGTCACGCGAGCGGCCGTGGACCATGGCGAACAGGTTGTAGGGCCAGTCCGGCGGATGCCGCGGGCGCCGGTAGCAGTGGCTGACGAAGGGCAGCGCGCCGATCTGTTCGCCGAGTTGCATCACCCGTCCGTCCGGCACATCCCACACCGTCATGCCATTGCTGCGATAGCCCAGCCGGTAGTGATTGGGCACCGCGCCGATGCGGCGGATGCGTCCGTCGGCCAGCATCGCGCGCAGGCGGTCGAGCAGCTCGGCTTCGCCGATGCCCAGCCCGGCGGCGAGCTGCGCGTAGGGCTCGGCGACCAGCGGCAGGCCGGCTTGGGTGGCCAGCACGATGCGCCGGTCGAGTTCGTCGTGTCGCGGCTCGCTCATCCTCAGACCTCGAAATGCAGGCCGACGAAAAACTCGGCCTGCTTGGGCATGTTGTGCACCGCCAGCCCGGTCTCGGCTTCGATGGTTTCCAGCGTCGCGCGCTGCGCGGCCAGCGAATCGGTGGCCAGCACGAACCACATGTTCAGCCGGTGCTCGCGGCGGTAGTTGTGGGCTACTTCGGGGTGCGCGTTGACCCGTTCGGCGACCGCGTCGAAGCGCGCCTCGGGCACCGCGATGGCGCACAGCGACAGCGCGCCGCCGAGCTTTTCCGCGTTGTACAGCGGGCCGAAGCGCGACAGCAGGCCGTCGTCGAGCAGGCCGCGCAGGCGCGCCAGCAGCTCGTCTTCACTGCAGCCGAGCGCGGCGGCGGCGACGGCGTAGGGGCGGCTGCAGATCGGGAAGCCGCGCTGCAACTGGTTGATGATGCGCCGGTCGAGCTCGTCCAGCGGCGCCTGCGCGGTGTTCGCCTCAGCCACGGTAGCGCGCCCCGCGCTGCTTGAAGCAACGGCTGGAGAACAGCAGCTCGCGGCGGATGTCCGCGGCGCCGGCCCGCGCCGCCAGCTGCTCGACCTGCGCGCGCACCGCCTCGCGGTCGCGGCCGTGAACCATGCTGAACAGGTTGTACGGCCAGTCCGGCGGGCGCCGCGGGCGCTGGTAGCACAGCGTCACCGGGGCGCTGTGGCCGAGGCGCTCGCCGAGCTGGTCGACGCGCGCCTCCGGCACGTCCCAGACCACCATCGCATTGGCCCGCCAGCCCAGCTCGCGGTGCCGCACCACCACGCCGAAGCGGCGGATGCGGCCGTCGGCGCGCAGCGCGGCGATGGCGTCGAGCACCTCGCCCTCGGCGCAGCCGATCTGCCGCGCCACACAGGCGTAGGGTCGCGGCTGCAGCGCCAGGCCCTCCTGTATCGCGCCGATCAGCGCCTCGACCAGTACCGGCGACGGTGCGCCGCACCGCGGCCGCCACTGCGGCGCCGCGGATGGCGCGCCGCTGGCGCCCGCGCGCTCGTCGAGTCGGAAGCCGAGGTCGATGTGGTGGGCGCGCAGCATCGGCAGATCCATCAGCGGATAGCCGCTGCGCGCCGCGATGCGCGCCAGCGCCGCGAGCAGCGCGCGGTGGTCGGCGGCGTTGACCACGAACCACAGATTGAAGCGGTGTTCGCGGGCGTAGTTGTGGTTGACCTCGTCGAAGCCGCTGACGATGGCGGCGACGCGCTCCAGCTCGGCCGCCGGCAGCGCCATCGCCGCCAGCGTGCTGGCGCCGATGCGGTTGACGCCGAACACCGGGCCGACGCGGCTGATCGCGCCGCGCAAACTCAGCCGGCGCAGCGCGTCGAGCACCGCCGTCTCGCTGCTGTCGCAGGCCGCGGCGAGCGCGGCGAAGGGCCGCTCGCAGAGCGGAAAGTCGTGCTGAAAGCCGTCCAGCAGCCGTGTTTCGAGGGCGTTGACGTCCATCGCGGGTGACTCCGTCGCTACAGCCCGATGCGGTGCGCGCGGCTGGTGAAGAAGATCCCCGAGGGGCTGGCCGCCGGCAGCTCGCCCAGCGCCTGCAGCGTCGCCGTGTCGTAGACGCGCACCATGTCGTCGTCGCGCAGCGACACCCAGACCGCCTCGCCGCGCGGGGTGAACTCCATGTGCAGCGCCGCCCTGCCGGGCTTGAGCGTCGCGGCGACGGCCAGCGCTTCGGCGTCGATCACCTGCAGGGTGTCGTTGCGCGGAAAGGCGAAGTTGACCCACAGCTGGCGGCCGTCCGGGCGCGCCATGATGAAGATCGGCTGGCCGTGCACGGCGATGCGCCCGACCTCGCGCCAGTCGCGCCGATCGACCACCAGCACCTGATGGGCGCCGACCGCAGGCAGGAAGGCGTAGTCGCCGGCGATCGCCCAGCCCTCCAGATGCGGCATCTTGTACACCGGCAGCTTTTCCGCGCCGCGGCCGTAATCCGGCAGCACGCGGGTCACGCCCTTTTCCGGGTGCCAGAGATCGAGCATCGCCAGGCCGTCCTCGCCGAACAGGCCGGCCAGGTAGTGGCGGCCGTCGGCGGTGATCAGCGCGTCGTAGGGTAGTTTGCCGACCTCGCGGAATTTGCTGATCTGCGGCTCGTCGCCGGCGGAAAAATCCGCGACCCAGATCTCGCCGGCGTCGTACAGGCTGAACACGAAGCGCTGCCCCGGCGCGTCGACCAGGCCGACGGTCTTCGAGCGCTCACCGTTTGCACCGATGGCCGGGATATCCGCGACCAGTTCGAGCGATTCGGCGTCGAACACGCGCACCCCGCCGGGCTGGTAGTTGGACACGGCGACCAGTTTGCCATCCTGCGAGATGGCGCCGCCGATGGCGTTGCCGGCCTGCACCACGCGCCTGACGATGCGCGCTTCGAGCAGGTCGATCTTGCTCAGCCCGCCGTCGCGGCCGAAGACGAAGGCGTAGCGCGCGTCGCGCGAGTAGACCGCGGATGCGTGCGACAGGTCGCCGAGGCCGTCGATGGTCGCCAGGCTGCGGTTGCCGCTGTGCTCGATGATCTGCAGGCTGCCGCTGGCGCGTTCGATGACCACGCCCAGATCGCCGCTGCCGCGCAGCGCCGGCGTCGCGCAGCCGGCCAGCAGACTGGTTGCGAGCAGGCTGGCGATGAGTCCCAGACGTTTCATCGCTCGGCCCTCCCGCTGCGCAGGGTGGCCACCAGCCAGTCGATGTCGGCCTCGCTGAGCAGCGGGCCGAAGGGCGGCATCGGCGTGCCGGGGCGGCCGTGGCGGATGGTCGCGGCGAGCTGCTGGTCGCTGTACGGCGCCAGCCGCGCGGCGCTCAGCGCCGGGCCGAGGCCGCCCTTCATCAGCATCCCGTGGCAGGAGCCGCAGTCCTGTTTGAGCAGGTGAAAAAGCTCGCGCTGGCGTTCGGCGGACGGCCTGTGTCGATCCGTCGCGCCGGCCGCCAGCGCGCCCTGCAAAAGTGCTGCGGCGGCGAGCAGCAGTGCCGCAGTGGCCGACCGCAATGCGCGCCGACCGTCACAGCGGCGCATGCCCGGACTCCCGCAGTTGCCGCTCGCCGCCCGGCGAGTTCGCCGCGGCCGGTCGCATCGCGTCGCTGGCGCTGTTTTCGCTGGTGATGTGTTCGCTGGCGGCGTCGGCGGCGGCGGCCGGGTCGAACCAGTCGAGACGCTCGGCGAGTGTGACCACTTCGCCGATGACCACCATCGCCGGCGCGCCGATGCCGGCCTCGCGCACGCTCGCGGCGAGCGCGTCGAGGCGGGTCAGCAGGCGCCGTTGGCTGCCGGTGGTGCCGCGCGCGATGACCGCTACCGGGGTGCGGGCGGCGCGGCCGGCGGCGATCAGCTCGCGGGCGATCTGTTCGAGGTGGGCCACGGCCATGTACAGGCACAGGGTCAGATCCGGCGCGGCCAGCGCGCGCCAGTCCAGATCCAGCGGCTCGTCGCGGCGGCAGTGGCCGGTGACCAGCTGCACGCCGTGGGCCAGACCGCGGTGGGTCAGCGGGATGCCGGCGTAGGCCGAGCAGGCCGCCGCCGCGGTGATGCCGGGGACGATCTCGAAGCGCACGCCGTGCTCGGCCAGCAGCAGGGCCTCCTCGCCGCCACGGCCGAAGATAAAGGGGTCGCCGCCTTTCAGGCGCACCACGCGGTGGCCGGCGCGCGCCAGCTTGAGCAGCAGCTGGTTGATCTGCTCCTGCGGCAGCGCGTGGCAGCCGGGTTGCTTGCCGACGAACAGGCGCGTCACGCCGGCGGGAATCAGGTCGATGATCGCGTCGGAGACCAGGCGGTCGTAGACCACGACGTCGGCCGACTGGATCAGGCGCAGGGCCTTGACGGTCAGCAGGTCGGGGTCGCCGGGGCCGGCGCCGACGAGAGAGATGCAGGGTTCAGGGGTCATGGCTGCCACCTCGCACTGTTGTGATTGTCGGGTGTGGAGGGTGGGGGCGGGCGGGGGGGGGGGGGGGGGGGGCCCGCCACGGGCCGCCGCCGCCGTGCTGTGGCGCGGGTCAGTAGACGTCGTGCACCGTGTTGTAGACGTTGAATTTGCCGGTCGGGGTCACCAGGCGCTGGTCATCGATGACCTTCTTCAGCTTGCGGGTCTTGTCGTCGACCACCACCAGCGCGGAGCGCTGGGTCTTGCCGTTCCACACCGAGAACCAGACCTCGTCACCGGCCTTGTTGTACTCCGGCTGGACGACGCGCTTGGGGCCTTCGCCCAGCTTGGCCCACTCGGCGATCGGCAGCACCTCGTAGCCGCCGTCGAGATTGCCGACGTCGAAGACGGCAACCGACTGGCTGATCGCCTCGACCGGGTTCAGCGGCGTGTCCACCCAGAGGTTCTGCGAGTTGGGGTGCGACTTGACGAACAGCGAGCCGCCGCCCTGGCCCTTGAGTACGCGCACCACCTTCCAGGCATTGTCCGGGTGGCCTTCCGGATCGGTGCCGATCGCGGTGACCTTTTCGTTGCCGAGCGCCGAGGTCACCCACACCGGGCCGTGCTCGGGATCGATCAGGTTGGCGCCGCGTCCCGGATGGGGGATCTTGTCGACGTCGATCAGCGCTTCCAGCTCCTGATCGCGGGCGTCGATCACGGCGATCTTGTCCGACTTGTTGGCGGCGGTGAGGAAGTAGCGCTGGGTCGAATCCCAGCCGCCGTCATGCAAGAAGCGCGCGGCCGGGATGGTGGTCACCTTGAGGTTGTCGATGTCCTCGTAGTTGACCAGCAGGATCTTGCCGGTCTCCTTGACGTTGACGATGAACTCCGGGTGCTCGTGGCTGGCGACGATCGCCGCCACGCGCGGCTCCGGGTGGTATTCCTGGGTGTCGACGGTCATCCCGCGGGTGGAGACGATCTGCAGCGGCTCCAGGGTGTCGCCGTCCATGATCACGTACTGCGGCGGCCAGTAGGAACCGGCGATGGCGTACTTGTCCTCGAAGCCCTTGAACTTGGAGGTTTCCACCGAGCGCGCTTCCAGGCCGACCTTGATCTTGGCCACCGTGTCCGGCTTTTCCATCCACAGGTCGATCTGGTTGACCAGCGCGTCGCGGCCGATCACGAACAGGTAGCGACCGGAGGCCGACAGGCGCGAGATGTGCACTGCGTAGCCGGTCTCGACGATGTTGACGATCTCCTTGGTGTCGCCATCGATCAGCGCCACCTGGCCGGCGTCGCGCAGGGTCACCGAGAAGATGTTCTCGATGTTGACGTCGTTCATCTTTTTGGTCGGGCGATCCTCCGGCGGCACCACCACCTCCCAGGTGCCCCGCATCTCGGCCATGCCCCATTCGGGCGGCAGTGGCGGCTCGTGCTGCAGGTAGCGCGCCATCATGTCGACCTCAGCCTCGGTCATCTCTCCGGAGCTGCCCCAGTTGGGCATGCCGGCGGGCGAGCCGTAGGTGATGAAGGCCTTGATGTAGGGCATGCCCTTTTCGCGCATCAGCTCGGCGGTCAACGGCTTGCCGGTGGCGCCCTTGCGCAGCACGCCGTGGCAGCCGGCGCAGCGCTCGAAGAAGATGGTCTTCGACTGCTCGAACTCGGCCTTGCTCATCGGCGGGCCTTCGGTGCTGACCATGTCGCGGGTGGTGGACGGGTCGATGCCCGAGGGGGCGCCCTCGTAGCTTATTTCGGCTTCCGAATCGGGGTGCGCGGCCTCCTCCGCCGCCGCGCCGGTTCCGGCCAGTGCGACTGCGATGGCTGCGCTCAACAAGCCCTTTGCCAGGGTGGCGTAGCAGCGTTTCACGACGATCTCCTCCAGCGCCTGTGGGCGCTTGATTGTGGGTTTCATCACAATCTTGCGCGGCGCTCTGGCGGCGCGGCCTTGACATCGATCAAACCGCCATCCGCGCCCGACTCGCCGCGCCCGATTCGCCGCGCGCGTGGACGCCATCCGCGCCGCTTCCTATGATGGCCGCACACCAGTGAGGAGCACGGCGATGCTCGGCAACCGCGATTTCCGCGCCCGCGTGCGCGACAGCATGCTTTTTGAGGGGCTCGCTGACGGCGACTTCGAGCGCCTTTGCGCCGGTGCCCGCGAGATCCGCCTCGGCGACGGCCAGCGACTCTTCGCCCACGGTGACCCGGTGCGCGAGTTCTTCTACCTCAGCGCCGGGCGGATCAAGCTGACGCGGCTCTCGGCCGAGGGCAACGAGAAGGTCATCGACATCATTTCGCCGGGGCGGACCTTCGCCGAGGCGGCGATGTTTCTCGGCGACGTCGGCTTCCCGGTCAACGCCCAGGCGGTGGGCGCCTGCGAGCTGCTGGGCTTTGCCGCGGCGGGCTACCTCGACTGCCTGCGCGACTCCACGGAGGGCTGTTTCTCGCTACTCGGGCGGATGAGTCGGCAGTTGCACTTCCAGCTCGAAGAGATCGACCGCATGACACTGCACAGCGCCACCTACCGGCTGGTGGCCTACCTGCTCGACCAGGCGCCGAGCGGCGAACAGCGCAGCGAGCTGCGTCTGGGCATGCCCAAGCACGTCATCGCCTCGCGACTGTCGATCAAGCCGGAGACCCTGTCGCGGATTCTCGGCCGGCTGGCGCAGCGCGGCCTGATCGAGGTTCACGACAGCCAGATCGTGCTGCTCGACATCGCGGCGCTGCGCGATCACCTCCTGCGGGATTCCCTCTAGGCGGGCGTGCGTGGCGTGGCCGCCGGGGGGCGATCTGCGCCGCCCGGCGAACGGCAGCTTTTGTCGCGCCGGCGCAGCGCTTATCATCCGTCGGCTGGTGCTGCGGAATATCGCCCGCAGCGCCTTTTCTATTTACATCCCCTTTATTCCCGGAGAGACGACATGGCAACAGCCATCCTTGTGGACGGTGGCTTTTTCATCAAGCGCTATCGCGCCATCTATCGCGATCCCGAAGATCGCCGCCCCGAGCAGGTGGCGCGCAACATGCACCAGATGCTCATCAAGCACCTCTGCGATCGCAACGGGCGCCAGCTGCGCGAGCTGTACCGCATCCATTTCTACGACTGCCCGCCGATCCACGGGCGCTTCGAAAACCCGGTTACCGGCGAGATCGTCGATTTTGCCGATACCGATGAGGCGGTTTTTCGCCGCGCCCTGCACGACAAGCTGAAGACCCTGCGCAAGGTGGCGCTGCGCTTCGGCCACATGGGCGGCAGCTACGACTGGATCATCCGCCCCGAGTTGACCCAGGACGTCATCGACGGCCGTCTGCCGGTGGCCGACATGGAGGCCGACGACGTGCGTCTGGATCTGCGCCAGAAGGGGCTGGAGATGCGCATCGGCCTGGACATCGCCGCGCTGGCCTTCAAGCGCCTCGCCGATCAGATCGTGCTGGTCGCCGGTGACCGCGACTTCATCCCCGCCGCCAAACTGGCGCGCCGCGAGGGCATCGATCTGATTCTCGACCCCATGTGGAGCTCCATCGATCCGGCGCTGCACGAGCACATCGACGGTCTGCAATCGCCCTGGCCGAACCCGCGTTTCCAGCAGCGTCGCGAGGGCAACTCCAGCCGCGATGATCGCCATGAGCGTGGCGGGCACGACCACGACGACCACGACGATCAGCACTGAGCGCCCGCTTGCAGCGGCGCCGGCGGCGGGCTAACGTGCTGCCCCGGCCGGCGCCCGCGGGCTGCCACACCCACCTCCACCGCGACGAAATACAGATGGCAGGCAAGCCGCCCAATCGCATCAGCGCCGCCGAATTTCGCGGCTGGGCACACAAGCGCATCACCCTGCTGGGCATGTCCGGCGTGGGCAAGACCACGCTGGCGGCGGGGCTGCCGCGCGAGCGCTGGTTTCACTATTCCGGCGACTATCGCATCGGCACCCGCTACCTCAGCGAGGCGATCAACGACGGCCTGAAAAAGCAGGCCATGCGCGTGCCGGCGCTGGCCGAGCTGCTGCGCACCGACTCGATCTACATCCACCACAACATCACCGTCGACAACCTCGCGCCGATGTCCGATTTTCTCGGCATGCTCGGCAAGCCGGAGGCCGGCGGCCTGTCGGTCGGCGAATTCAAGCGCCGCCAGGCGCTGCACCTGCGCGCCGAAATCAACGCCATGTACGACGTGCGCGAATTCATCCACAAGGCCGAGGACATCTACGCCTACCGGCATTTCCTCAACGACGCCGGCGGCTCGCTCTGCGAGCTGGACGACGAGGCGCTGTTCGAGCAGCTCGCCGAGGACACCCTGATCGTCTACCTGCGCGCCCCGGATGAGATGGTCGAAGCGCTGCTGGCGCGCGCGCAGAGCCACCCCAAGCCGCTCTACTACCAGCCGCAATTCCTCGACCACAGCCTCGCCGACTTTCTCGCCGAGCGCGGCCTCGACAGCGCCGCGCAGATCGACCCGCCCGAGTTCGTGCGCTGGGTGTTCCCGCGGCTGGTGGCGCACCGCCTGCCGCGCTATCAGCGCATCGCCGATCGCTGGGGGGTGAGCATCGACGCCCGCCAGCTGGCGCGAGTCGAGGGCGAGGAGGATTTCATCGAGCTGATCTGCGCCGCGCTGCAGGCGGCGCCGCGGTCGCGCGCCGGGGAGCGGCGCTGAGATGCCGCTGGTCGCCCACTCCACACTGCCCACCTTCGCCCGGCTGGCCGCCGAGGGGCAGGAGGTGCTCAGTCTCGAACGCGCCCGCCACCAGGACATCCGCGATCTGCACTTCGGCCTGCTGAACATGATGCCGGATGCCGCGCTGGCGCCCACCGAGCGCCAGTTCATGCGCCTGCTCGGCTCCAGCAATCGCATCACCCAGCTCTACGTGCACCCCTTCGCCCTGCCGCAGCAGGCGCGCGGCGAGGCGGCGCGGGCGCATATCGCCGCCCACTACGAGAGCTTCGAGCAGATCCGCGAGCAGGGCCTCGATGGGCTGATCATCACCGGCGCCAACCCGCGCAGCGCGGATATCACCGCCGAGGATTTCTGGCAGCCGCTGACCGAGGTGCTCGACTGGGCGCGCGAGCACGTCACCTCGACCCTGTGCGCCTGCCTCGCCACCCACGCCACCCTGCTGCACTTTCACGGCCTGCAGCGGGTGCCGCAGCCGAGCAAGCGCTGGGGGGTGTTTTCGCACCGCGTCGCCGATCGCAGCCACCCGCTGGTGGCCTGCCTCAACACGCGCTTCGACGTGCCCCATTCGCGCTGGAACGCCATCGAGCGCGAGCAGATGGAGGCGGTCGGCATGGATGTGCTGGCGGCCAGCGCCGAGGTCGGCGTGCACCTCGCGGTGAGCCCGGATCTGCTGCGCTTCGTCTACTTCCAGGGGCACCCGGAATACGACCGCAACAGCCTGCTGAAGGAGTACAAGCGCGAGGTCTCGCGCTATCTGTCCGGCGAGCTGGATGACTTTCCGCCGCAGCCGGCCAACTACTTCAGCAACGCGGCCAAACCGCTGATCGCCGATTTTCGCGAGCGCGCCGAGCGCCGCCGCCAGCCGCAACTGCTCGACGAATTCCCCGAGCAGTCACTGCTGCGCTGCGCCGACAACACCTGGGGCGATTCCGGGCGCACCGTGTTCGGCAACTGGCTGGGGCTGGTCTACCAGCTCACCCATCGCGACCGGCGCCTGCCGTTCATGGATGGCATCGACCCGGACGACCCGCTCGGTCTGCGCGGCCACCTCCCGCAGCCGGGGGATTGACGGACTGACCCGCCCGCCACAGGTGGCGGGCGAGTCAGTGGTCGCGTCGCCGCCGGCGCTTATTCCAGCAGCTTGCGCAGTACTTTTTCCCAATCGCTGTGGCCGGCGGCGCGCTCGCGCAGCGCTCTGGCCAGTTGCTGGTGGCCGGCGCGCTCGGCGAAATCCTCCGCGCGCTGGCGCTGCGGGTCGCGCAGGCTGGCGTCGGCACCGCGCTCCAGCAGCCGCTCGACGGCCTGTGCAGCGCCGGCCTGCGCCGCCAGCATCAGCGCGGTGGCACCGACGTGGTTGCGCGCGTCGATGTCGGCGCCGGCAGTCAGCAGCACCTCCACCAGGCGGGCACGATTTTGCCCGGCGGCGAGCATCATCGGCGTATTGCCGGCGCGAGTCGTGGCGTCAACCGCGGCGCCGGCGGTCAGCAGCGCGGCCAGCGGCCCGGCGTGACCGCGCTCGGCGGCCAGCGCCAGCGGCGTGCGCCCGACGGCATCGCGGCGGCGCAGGCTGGCGCCGCGTTTGATCAGCTCGTTGACCAGCCCGCGGCGATTGTCGTGCACCGCCAGCCACAGCGGCGAGCGGCCTTCCCTGTCCAGCGTATCGACCTCTGCACCGGTCGCGATCAGGCGCCGGGCGATGTGCTCGTGACCGCCCTTGAGCGCCACGTGCAGCGGCGTGCGGCCCTCGCGATCGGCCTGTGACAGCGGCGAATTGCTGGCGTTGAGCAGCGCCTGCACCGAGCGGCTGTCGCCGCGTTCGCTGGCCAGCAGCAGCGCAGTGCGGCCGATGTCGTCGCTGGCGGCGGCGTCGGCGCCGGCCGCCAGCAGCGCGGTGATGGCGTCGTCGTGGCCGCCGCTGGCCGCGGCCAGCAACGGCCGTGCGCCGGCCCTGGCGGCGCCGTCGACCGCCGCACCGGCAGCCAGCAGGCGCTCGATCAGCGCCACATCGCCGCGCCGCGCGGCGCGGCCCAGTGCGCTGTAGCCCTCCGGATCAGTGGCGCGCAGCACGGCGGCGGTGTCGCCCCGCTCTTTGGCCTGCGCCAGCAGGCTGTCGACCAGCGCCGTTTTGCCGCGCCAGGTGGCGACGTTCAGCGGCGGCCAGTCGGCGTAGCCGGCATCGCCGTCTTCGAGCAGCGCCGGGTCGTCGGCGCTGGGCTCGGCCTGCGCCTGCAGGGCGCGCGGCGAGGGTCGCGCGCCGGCGCGGCTCAGCATCGCCACCAGTTTTTCCTGCTCGCGGCGCTCGGCGAGTTCCAGCGCGCCGTCGCCGATCTTGTTGTGGTGATTGGGATTGGCGCCGCCCTTGAGTAGTGCGCGGACGCTGTCGCGGTGGCCGCGAGCGGTGGCCAGCAGCAGCGCGCTGTTGCCGGCGCCGTCGGCGCGATCGACGGCCGCACCGGCCGCCAGCAGCGCGCTGATCGCCTGCGCGTGGCCGCCGCTGGCGGCGGCCTGCAGCGGCGTTTCGCCGCGTGCGTCGGCGTGCTCGACATCGGCGCCGGCGGCGGTCAGCAGGCGGATGACTTCGGCGTGACCGAGGCCGGCGGCCTCCAGCAGCGCGCTGCGACCGTGTTCGTCGAGCGCTGTCACCGGCGCGCCGGCTTGCAACAGGCGCTCGACTTCGGCGGGCCGGCCGCCGTGCGCGGCATTGCGCAGCCGGGTGCCGAGGTCGCCAGCCGCGGCGCTCGGCGCCTGATCGAGCTGGGCCAGCTTGCGTTCGGCCTTGCGGTGACCCTGGGCGCTGGCGCTGGCGTACCAGTGGCTGGCGGCGGCGTAGTCGGTCTCCACCCCCCAGCCCTGGGCGTACATGTTGCCGAGGTTGTACTGGGCTTCGGCGTGCCCCTGTCTGGCCGCCAGTTGCAGCCAGTGCACCGCGCTGGCGTGATCTTTGGGCACGCCGCGACCGGAGCGGTAGAGGCTGCCGAGCTGGTACTGCGCCTGTGCGTCGCCGCTTTCGGCGGCCTCCCGGTAGAGCTCGGCGGCGCGTTCGAAGTCGCGCATGCGCACCGCGCTGCGGGCCTCTTTGACCAGCGCATCGGCATCCGCGGCGAGGCCGCCCGGCGGTGCCAGTAGCAGCGCGGCCAGCAGCAGCGCGGCCGCGGCGCGCCGGGGGGACTCAACGGCTGCCATGTTTGGTCTCCACCTGGATGCCGATCTCGCGCAGGAAGCCATCGGGCATGACGCCGCCGGCGCAGACGATCACCGCATCGTTGCGTGCTTTGCGCAGCCCTTGGTCGGTGTCGATGTAGACGCTGTCGCTGCGGATTTCGCGCACTTGCGAAGACATCAGCAGGTCCAGCTCACCACTTTCGGCGGCCGCCTGGACGCGCAGTCGATTCTTCTTTTTCGCGCGGCTGAAGGCCTCGCCGCGATAGCTCAAAATGACCCGGCTGTCGGGCTGCTCGGCGATGCTCGCCGCGGCTTCGAGTGCCGAGTCGCCGCCACCGACCACCAGCACCCGCTTGCCGCGATACTGCTCGGCGTCGACCAGCCGGTAGACCACCTTGGGCAGCTCTTCGCCGGGTACGCCGAGCTTGCGCGGGGTGCCGCGCCGGCCGATGGCCAGCAGTACCGCACGGCTGTGGTAGCGGGCTTTGTTGCTGCGCACTTCGACGCTGCCATCGGCCTGCGGCAGCACCGCTTCGACGCGCTCGCAGTAGTTGATTTTCACGCCGCTGTCGGCCTCGATGCCCTGCCAGAACTCCAGCAGCTCCTCTTTGCTGGTCTCGCGAAACTGCACCTTGCCGAAGCCCGGCAGCTGCACCGGTGCGGTCATCACCAGCTTGCCGCGCGGGTACTGGAAGACCGCGCCGCCGAGGGATTCCTGCTCCAGGGTGACGCTGCGCAGGCCGGCCTGTTGCGCGGCCAGCGCGGCGGCGAAGCCGGCGGGGCCGGCGCCGATGATGACCAGATCCAGCTGCTGCTGCGGGTCGCCGATGCCATCCAGCGCGGCGATCCGCTCGATCGCCTGGGCACCCTGCTCAATGGCGTTGCGGATCAGCCCCATGCCGCCCAGTTCACCGGCGATGAACACGCCGGGAACATTGGTCTGGAAGTGATCCAGCACCGGGATGTCGACGCCGCGTCGCTCGCTGCCGAAAACCAGTGTGATGGCGTCGAACGGGCAGGCGGTGGCGCAGGCACCGTGGCCGATGCAGTTGCTCGGCTCGATCAGCCGCGCCTTGCCGTCGACCAGCCCGAGCACCTGGTGGTGGGCTTCCTCCGGGCAGGCGGTGACGCAGCTGCCACAGCCCAGGCACTTGGCCGGATCAATCAGCGGATGCAGCGATGGCGGCTCGGTCAGGCCGGCCTCGGCGTTCTCCGCATAGACCGCGCGATTGCGCGCGTGTTTGTACCACTTTCTCAGCGCGTAAACAGCCCAGATGAGCAGCATTGGTGTGGCGTAAAACCAGGCTGCGGGGGGCACTGCGCTCATCAATTGTGTCGCGTCCATTGGGATGTCGTTCACTCGTTTGTCGAATCCTGTGCAGATGAGAGTCGTGTGTAGGTGAAAGGGTGCCGAAATTCCGCCGCTCAGCCCTTACCACTTGGTATTGCACGGCTTGGTCTGGCCAATCTAAGAAGAGGGATAGGGTCACGTTTTTCCGGGGCCTGCTTGGCTAATGTTTCGCGCCTGACGATGTCGGTTGATGGCGCACCGGTCGGCAGTGAAATTTCGATCCAGCCTAGCGAGGAGGTAAGGCAATGGTCAGTGAAGCGATGCAGGAACCGCGCATGACAGGTCGGCAAGAGCGGTGGCTGGATGGCGCTCGGCTGCGCGCGACGCTGTGGCGAATCCTGACCTGGTTGTTCACGATTGTGGTGCTGATCGCCCTGTACGCCGGCTGGCAGCTGCGCGAGGAAGGGCTGATCACCGCCGAGGAGGGCGTTGGTTACTGGCTTGGGATCATCGGCGGCAGCCTGATGCTGGCGCTGCTGCTGTACCCGCTGCGCAAGCGCTGGGCGCCGATGCGCCGCCTCGGCAGCGTGCCGATCTGGTTTCGCGTGCACATGGTTTTCGGCATCGTCGGCCCGGTGCTGGTGCTGTTTCACAGCAACTTCGGCACCGGCTCGATGAATAGCACCGTGGCGCTGGTCAGCATGCTGCTGGTGGCCGGATCCGGGCTGGTGGGTCGTTATCTCTACGGCCGCGTGCACCGCCGTCTGGACGGCCGTCGGATGACGCTTGAGGAGCTGCGCATGGAGTCCGATCGGACCCGCGAGCGTCTCGGCGCGCTGCTTGAAGAGGCTCCCCAGGTAGCTGCTCGTCTGGCGCGTTACGAGGCTGCCGCACTGGCTCCGGGGCGCGGTCTGCTGCACAGCTTCGCGCAAAGTCTGTGGCTGAGTGTCGGTGCGCCCTCGGTGTACCGTGGCCTGCGCCGGCAGCTGCTGCAGGCGGTCGGCAGCAGTGCGCCGCGCAATGGCTGGGATCGCGATCAGCGCCGGCGCATGCGGCGCCTGGCGCGGCGCTCGCTTGCCTCGCACCTGATCGCCGTGCGCATGGCCGCGGATCTGCGTTTCTTCGAGCGCCTGTTCGCGCTCTGGCACCTGCTGCATCTGCCGCTGTTCATCATGCTGGTGGTCACCGGCTGGGTGCACGTCTACGCGGTCCACGTTTACTGATATGCCGGCGCACCTGCGCCATCGCGGCTGGCGTTCGCTGCTCGCCGCCGCCGTCCTGCTCGTCGGTATTTGTCTGGCTTTGCTGGTGCCCGGCGGTGCGCTGCGCGCCGACAACACCTTCGACAGGATGCTGATGCCCGGGCCGCTGGCCAGCGATCACGCCGAGTTCGAGGACGATTGCGGGCAGTGCCACTACCGCGATCTGGAGAGAGAAGACCAGAAAGAGCTGTGCGTGAGCTGTCACGATCACGAGAACATCGCGATCGATCTGCGCGACGGCACCGGCCTGCACGGCCGCGATCCGCAGGCATCGAAGGCGCCCTGCAGGCTCTGCCACGCCGATCACCTCGGTCGCGATGCGGCGCTGGTGACCTTTGACCCGGAGACCTTCGACCACCGCTACAGCGATTTTGAACTGGAGGGCCGCCACGCGCTGGCCGCCTGCAGCAGCTGCCACCGGCCGAATGAAAAGTGGCACGAGGCGCCGGATACCTGTCACAGCTGCCACGAAAGTGACGACGTACACGCCGGCGAGCTGGGCGAGGCCTGCGGCGACTGCCACAAGCCCGAAGGCTGGGAGCGCGCTGAATTCGATCACGATCTGGACACCGACTGGCCGCTGGAGGGCGCGCACGCCGATGTCACCTGTGAGCTCTGCCACGCCGAGCAGCGCTACGAAGACACGCCCACCGAGTGCGTCGATTGCCATCGCATCAACGATGTCCACGGTGGCCGCTACGGCGCCGAGTGCGAAACCTGTCACCTGGTCGAAGCCTGGGACGAGACCGAGTTCGACCACGACAGCGACACCGACTGGCCGCTGCGCGGCCGCCATGATCGGGTCGAGTGCGACAGCTGCCACACTGGCCATCTGTACGACGATGACCTCGGTGAGCAGTGCATCGACTGCCACCGCGAAGACGATGTGCACCGCGGTCGCAACGGCGAGAAATGCGCCGACTGCCACTCCGAAAAAGGCTGGGTAAATGTCGATTTCGATCACGAAAGAGACACCGATTTCCCGCGCCGCGGTAGACACGAAGATCTGCAATGCGTCGCTTGTCACCGCGGTCAGGAGAGCGCTGGGGACCTGTCCACCAGTTGCGTCTCCTGCCACCGTGCCGACGATGTGCACCGCGGCGCACAGGGCGAGGACTGCGCCAGCTGCCACAGCGATGAGGGTTGGGGTGAACAGGTGCGTTTCGACCACGACATCACCCGCTTTCCGCTGATCGGTCAGCATGCGGTGGCGCCCTGCGAGGCCTGCCACCTCAGCGCCAGCTACAGTGATGTGGACAGCCGCTGCGAGGACTGCCACGCCGACGATGACATACACGAAGCGCGCCTCGGCGAAGACTGCGCGCGCTGCCACAACCCCAATGACTGGCTGTTGTGGCACTTCGATCACGACCGCGACACCGATTTCGAGCTGCTCGGTCGGCACGTCGGGCTCGACTGCCACGCCTGCCACGTGCGGGCGCTGGAGCCGGGGGAAGAGATCGAACTCAGCGGTGAATGCTACCGCTGCCACCAGGCTGACGATGTCCACCGCGGCCGTTTCGGGCGGCGCTGCGATCGATGCCATGTCAATGAATCTTTTGAAAAAATTAAGGTAGTACGATGACCATTGAGAGGCTGACAGCTGCCCGGTGCAGCCGCCGCGCCGAACCGATCAATTGGTGGCCGCTATGGATGCTGGCGCTGATTTTCTGTCTGTTCGCGGGTTCCGCGCTGGCCGCCGATGAAATCGATGCGGTCACTTTGCAGGACGAAGATTTCGACCATTTTTCTACCGGCTTTCCGCTGACCGGCGCGCACAAGCGCGCCGATTGCGAGAGCTGCCACGTCAACGGCATTTTCGCCGGCACACCGGACAGCTGCGGCGCCTGCCACAATGGCACGCTGAGTGGCGGCAAAGACGCCGAACACATCGCCACCAGCAACCAGTGCGGCGACTGCCATCGCGACGCCGCGTGGACGCCTGCGTTTTTCGACCACTCCGGCACCGCCGGGCGCTGCGCCAGCTGCCACAACGGCAGCAGCGCCGCCGGCAAGAGCGCGCAGCATCCGTTGACCACGCAGGATTGCGAGCTGTGCCACTCGACCCTGAGCTTTTCCGGCGTGCGTCGCGTCGATCACGGCGCCGTGCTCGGCACCTGCTCCAGCTGCCACAACGGCAGCACTGCCACCGGCAAGGCCGCCGACCATCCGCCGACCAATGCGCAGTGCGACAGCTGCCACGGCACCAGCACCTTCAGCGGCGCGCGTTTCGATCACTCCGGGGTCGCGCCGGGCACCTGCGCGGGCTGCCACAATGGCACCACCGCCGGCGGCAAGTCGCCCAACCACGTCGTCACCAACGAGTCCTGCGACGTCTGCCACAGCACCGTGACCTGGAGTCTCTCCAGCTTCAATCACCGCACGGTCGTGCCGGGTTCCTGCATCACCTGCCACGATGGCAGCCGCGCCACCGGCAAGCCGGGCAATCATCTGGTCACCAGCCAGTCCTGCGACGCCTGCCACAGCATCGCCAGCTGGTCGGGGGCGACCTTCGATCACGTCGGCGTCGCGCCCGGTAGTTGCATCACCTGCCACAACGGTGGCAATGCCAGTGGTAAGCCGGCCACCCATTTGCCGACCAGTCAATCCTGTGATGTCTGCCACGGCACCAATACCTGGAGTGGTGCGCGCTTCGATCACGGCCGCGTCGCCCCCGGCACCTGCATCACCTGCCACAACGGTGTCATCGCGACCGGCAAGACGCCGGACCATATCCCCACGGCGGATTCCTGCGACCTCTGCCATAACACCAACACCTGGGATCTGTGACGTGATGAGAACCATTTCCACAGCCAGTCGTTCGGTCTGGCCCACGGTTCGGCTCTGGCCGGCCGCGCTGCTCGCCATTCTCGCGCTGGCCAGCGCGCTGCTGCTGCCGGCGCGCACCGTCAGTGCCGCGGAGAACGTCGTGCTCGACCGCCTGGAGCTGGATGACAGCCCCGGCGAGGCCAGTATCCATCTGCGCTTCAACCTGCCGGTGCGCTTCGTGTCGCTGAGTTCGGATGACAGCGAGCGCCTGCTGCAAGTGATCATCCAGCCGGTTGCCGTCTCCGATCTGGATGTCGCCGCGCTGGCCGAGCGCGAAGAGCTGAGCTGGGAGCCGAGCGAAGAAATGCCGCTGCAGCGGGTGGTTTACGAGGGCATCGACAACTTCAATGACAACGCCGCCAACCTCAGCGGCCAGCAGGCCACGCTGGTGTTCCACTTCGCTCGCCCGGTGAGCGCCTACCAGTTGCTCGACGACAAGGACTTCCGCGGCTTTCGCCTGGTGCTGCCGGTGCTGGCTGCGGCCGATGCGGTCAGATCCGGCAGCGCGCCGGCGGCCGCGGTGCCGGCTGCGCGCGAGGTGATCCGCGTCGCCCCGGCGGCGGTCGCGACGCCCGGTGCGCCAGCGCTGCTGTTTCCGCAGGGCCGCTACGTGGTCAATCTGCTCTCCGCGGACGATGCCATCGATGCCACCGAGTACGCGCCGCTGCCGCAGCGCGACGGCTATCGCCTGTACACCAGCGAAGCGCTGATCGACGGCAACCGCATGCACCGCCTGCGGCTGGGTTTCTTCGACGACATCGAACAGGCGCGGCGGGTGGCCGACGAGCTGCGCGAACGCTTCCCCGAGGTCTGGATCGATCGCGTGCGCAGCTCCGAGCGCAGTGCCTCCGCCGGCGCTGCGCTGGGTGCCGATGGCGCCCCGCTGACGGTCACCGCGACGGTCGCCGATGCCGCCTTGCCAGCGGCCACCGCGCGCCAGAGCGAGCTGCTGGCGCGCGCGCGCGAGTCGATGACCGCCGGCGATCACCGCCGCGCGATTCGCTTTCTCACCGCGCTCACCGAGGATGCCGAGCATGGCCACAGCCGCGAGGCGCTGGAATTGCTCGGCGTGGCCCGCGAGCGCAACGGCCAGCTGGCGCAGGCCAACGCGGTGTACCGGCAGTATCTCGCCCGCTACCCCGAAGGCGAGGCCAGCGACCGGGTGCGCCAGCGCGTCGCCGGACTGGAAACCGCCACCGACGCGCCGCGCGAGCCACTGCGTGCCGCCGAGCGCCGCGCCGGGGATGCCGAGTGGGAGTATTTCGGTAGCCTCAGCCAGTACTACCGCCAGCAGCGCGTCGACAGCGATCTGGCCGGCGATGAGACGGTGCTCTCCGAGCTGGACAGCCAGCTGGTCGCCGGCGCCCGCTATCGCGGTGCCGACTACGATATGCGCGCCCAGTTCACCGGCGGCTACGCCAAGGATTTCCTCGATGACGGGGATGACGAGGGCCGCATCTCCGAGCTGTATTTCGATTGGCTGGATCGCCAGCGTGGCATCTCGCTGCGCGGCGGCCGCCAGCGGCACAACACCAGCGGCACGCTGGGTCGCTTCGACGGCATTCTCGGCGGTTACCGGCTCGATCCGCAGGTGCGCATCAACGTCGTGCTCGGCCGCCCGGTGCAGAGCTCCAGCGATACCTTCATCAACGATGACCAGCAGTTTTATGGCGTCAGCGCCGACCTCGGCACGTTCAACGAGCACTGGGACTTCTCGCTGTTCATCATCGAGCAGGAGACCGAGGGCGAGACCGACCGGCGCGCCGTGGGCGGTGAAGTGCGCTACTTCGACAACAGCCGCTCGCTGTTCAGCGCGCTTGACTACGACATCCTGTTCGACGAGCTGAATACCCTGCTGGTGCTCGGCAACTGGACCTTCGACGACAACACCACCGCCTATCTCAACATCGACTACCGCAACACCCCGACGCTGGTGCTGCGCAACGCGCTGATCGGCCAGCAGGTGAACAGCCTGGCCGAGCTGGCGGCGCTGCTGAACATCGAGGAAATCCGCGAGCTGGCGCGCAGCCGCACCCAGCGTGCGCGACTGTTCTCGCTGGGTGGCTCGCGGCCGTTGGCCGAGGATCTGCAGGTATCGGTGGATTTCACCATCTCCAATCTGCAGGAATCCGACGCCTCCGGTGGCGTCGATCCGCTGCCCGGCACCGACGATGAGTACTACTACAACGCGCGCCTGATCCGCTCCAACATGCTCAAGGATGGCGACATCGGCATCATCGGCCTGCAATACGCCGACGGCGATGCCTTCGACACCTTTAGCGTCGATCTCAACAGCCGCTATCCGGCCAATAACGGCTGGCGGTTCAATCCGCGGCTGCGCGTCTCGCTGCGCAACGGCGACGACGACAGCCAGCGCCTGACCTTCGCCCCACTGCTGCGCAGCGAGTACCGCCTGCGCCGCCAGCTGGCCTTCGAACTGGAGCTGGGCGCGGACTGGCACCAGGACGAAGACGCCGCCGGCATCGAATCGAACACCACCGAGTACCACTTCAGCCTCGGCTATCGCTGGGATTTCTGAGTCGACATCCGCCCGCGGTCGCAAAAGCGGCCGCGGGCGACGATTTTTTCGGCGCTGTATTTTTTTCCGCTCAATCCCGCGTGAGATCATGCCGACATGTGCAGAGCGGCGAGGTTTTTTTGGTCTCGCCGCCGGCTTGCCACCGCGTTTTGCGCGTTCCCGCACGCAGAGCGCTTCGGTTTTTTTATCGCGCTTGGTGCGCAGCTTCTCCGAGTGAAGGCTGCTCGCTGCCATCGCCAGCATGCGCCCAGCGATAGCGCCACGCTATCGTCAGATGCGCACCCGGAACGCCCGATGTCTGCCACTGCAAATCCCGCCAGATCACTCGTTGCCCGACTGCTGCCGGCAGGCGCCGACTGCCGCCGCAGGCTGCCATCCCTGTTGCTGGCGGCGGCGCTGCTGGGGGCACCCTGTGGTGCCTTGAGCGCCGCGGCCATCGATGGCTTTGACGAGCTGCCGCAGCCGGATGCGAGCACGGAACCGACCGCCAACTTCGGCTTTCGCGGCGCCCTGTTCGGCGACACGGCGATGGTTTCCGATCACGCCAATAATCGCGTCCACGTCTACCGGCAGGATGCCGACGGCGGCTGGTCGCACCGCCAGACCATCCACTCGCCGGCGCCCGACAATCCGGCCGATGACGAGAACTTTGGCCGCGCCATCGCGCTGCAGGGCGATCGCGCGGTGATCGCCGCCTATCGCCAGCGCAACGACGCGGGCTTCGGCAGCCTCGACGGCGCGGTACACGTCTATCAGCGCGGCGCGGACGGCAACTGGACGCTGGATGCCACGCTCACCGCCGGCGCCGGCGAGGTCGGCGAGTGCTTCGGCTGGAGCCTGGCGCTGGACGGCGACCTGCTGCTGGTCGGCCAGATCGCCTCGCCCGACGTCGCCCCGCACGCGCCCACCAACTGCGAGGCCGACAGCGTCGCCGGCGATAGCGAGGGCCACGGACTGGTGCACGTCTTTCGCCACGACGGCAACGGCTGGGTCGCCGAAGCGCAGCTCAAACCGGTGGATGGCAACGGTGACGGCGATGGCCTGATCGATAGCCACTTCGGCTTTGCCCTGGCGCTGTCCGGGAATCTCGCGGCGGTCAGCGCCGATCACCACGATCTGGGCCTCGGTGGCAGCTTCCACGGCGATGGTGGCTATCACAGCGGCCGCGTCTATCTCTACCGTCGCGACGGCGCCGGCAACTGGTCGCTGGAGGCGAGTCTGGACGGTGATGCCGCCGGCGATCACTTCGGCTACGCGATTGATCTGCAGGGCGATGACCTGCTCGTCGGCGCCCGCCGCGTAGAGACCGACAACAGCCCCTTCGAGGCCGGCGCGGCGTTTCTCTACCGCCGCCAGGGCGACGGCAGCTGGCTGCGCCAGCAGCAGATCGACCCGCCCGATGGCGGCAGCGAGCGCGGCCTGTTCGGCAACGCCGTGGTGCTCTCCGCCGGGCATGCGTTGATCGGTGAATTGCAGGACGACGACGCGCCCTTTTTCCAGCAGATCGGCGCCGCGCACCTCTACGCCTTCGGCGCCCACGGCCTGCTGCAGCACCTGAGTTCCGACTTTCCCCACCCGCTGCAGGCGCCGGGTGATGTGCCCGCACACTTCGCCGGCAACGGCCTCGCCATGTCCGGACGCAGCCTGCTGGCCGGCGCCGACGAGGCCGTCGGCGGCAGCGGCACCGGGCGCGCCTTCGCCTTCCAGCGCGAACCCTGGACGGGGCTCTACTCACAGAGCCTGGCCAGCCGCCCGAGCGGCTACTGGCAGCTCGACGAGCGCGCCGGCGCGCGCATCTACGACGCCTCCGGCTGGGAGCGCCACGGCGACCTGGCCGGTGGCGTGGCGCTGGGCGCCAGCAGCTATATCGAAGGCGGCGCGGCGCGCTTCGACGGCATCGACGACCGCATCGCCATCGACGCCGCCGAGCGCGGCAATCCGGGCGGCGATTTCGGCGGTGGCAGCGCGCACACCCTCAGCGCCTGGTTGTACAGCGAGCCGGGCTCCAGCGGCAGCGGTATCGCCGTCGGCAGCGACTTTCTTTCCCTCGGCATCGACCGCACCAGCGGCGAGCTGCTCGGCCGCGCCGACGATGGCAGCGGCGTGCAGGAAGTGCGCAGCGCGCTGTCGGGAGAGGGCTGGCACCATCTGGCGCTGGTCTTCGACGCCGGCCAGCTGACCCTCTACGTGGATGGCGTCGCCGCCGCGCCGCTGGCCACCGGCTTCGCCGACCTGGCCAGCGGCGCGCGTTTGTACCTCGGCCGCGACGCCAGTGGCGCCGAGCACTTCGCCGGACACATCGACGAGGTGGCGCTGTTCGATACCGCCCTCGACGCCGCCGCGGTGCAAGCGCTGTCGGATGCCGCGGATATCGATGCGCCGCCGCTGGCGGTGGTCGGCAGCGCGCCGGACTGCGCCGATACCTGCAGCGAGGACACGCCGCAGATCGCCGGTGGCGCCACCGCCGTCGGCGCCCGCGCACCGAGCTTCGAGCTGCTGCCGGGCAGCGTGCGCGCGGGCGACGCCGTGCTCGGCGACGATGCCGTACAGGTCGATTCGCTCAGCGGCGGCTGGCGGTTCAGCCCCGACAATCGCAGCGCCGACTACAGCGCCAGCTTCGATCTGCTGGTGCGCGACGGCGCCGACAGCGCCAGCACCACGGTGGCCTTCACGGTGCTCGCCGACGACGACCCGCCGCAGGTGGCCGATGCCAGCGGCAGCGGCGACGAGGACGATGCGCAGATCACCGGCGGCATCGTCGCCAGCGATATCGACAGCGCCAGCCTCGGCTATCGCATCGCCAGCCAGCCGGGCGACGGCTTCGGCACTGCCACGGTGGATAGCAGCGGCAACTGGCGCTATCAGCCGGCCAATCGCAGCGCCGATTACACCGCCAGTTTCGAGGTCGAAGTCAGCGACGCCAGCAACGCGGTGCTGGCGCGGGTCGATGTGAGCGTCGGCGCCGACAACGAAGCCCCGCAGCTGGCGCGCAACGGCAACAACGGGCTGGTGCTGGCGGCCGGGCAGACGCGCGAGCTGCGGTTCGCGATGAGCGATCCGGATCTCGGCGACAGCCACCGCTTCAGCGCCAGCGGCAGCGCGCTCGATGACGGCCTCGGCGAGGTGGCGAGCTTCGACGACGGCCTGCTGCGCTTCACCGCGATCGCCGCCGGCAGCGGCCAGTTGCAGCTGCGGGTGGAAGATGCCGCCGGCGCCAGCGCCGTGCTGGATCTGCCGGTGACGGTCAACGCCGCGGATCTCGCCGACAGCAACGGCGACGGCCTCGGCGACCAGCAGGCGGCGAGCCACCACCTCGATCCCGGCAGCGACGACAGCGACGGCGACGGCCAGCCGGATGCCGTCGAAGTCGGCGATCCGCGCAGCCCGGTGGACAGCGATGGCGACGGCCTGCTGGATGCCATCGAACCGGGCGCCGCCGCGGCCGACGCCGGCGAGCTGGCCTTCGTGGTCAACGCCGCCAGCGCCACGGCGCTGGGCCTGCCGGAGCTGGCCGGGCAGACGCTGCGCATCCACGCCGGCGGCGCGCCGCTGCTGGCCCACGACGCCGGCACCGGGCTGCCGCTGGGGCCGGCCGCGCTGGCCGCCGCCGACGACGGTTTCGAATTCCCGCTCGGCGTGCTCGATTTCAGCGTCGATGCCGGTGCGGTCGGCGCCGCGGTGACGCTGACCATCGAATACCCCGCGGCGATGGATTTCCCCGCCGCCGCGCTGCTGCGTAAGAGCGATGCCGCCGGCGAATGGCGAACCTTCCCCGGCGATCCGCTCGACGCCGCGGCGCGGCGCATCACGCTGGGTCTGGTCGATGGCGATGAATGGGACGGCGATGAGCGCGAGCGCTGGATTCGCGACCCGCTCGGCGTGGCCGTGGCGCTCGATGCCGAGACCGGCGGTGGCGGCGGCGGTGGTGGCGGCGGTGCGAGCGGCCCGTGGCTGCCGCTGGCGCTGGGCCTGCTGGCGCTGCGCCGGCGGCGCGGCCAGGGAGGCTCTGCAAAACGTAGCGAGCGCAGCCCGGCCAAGGCGGAAATAGGCGAAAAAGCGCAGTTTACGCAGGGTAAATGAGCATTTTGAGCCTGTTTCCAACGCTGGCCGGGTAAGCGCAGCAGTTTTGCAGCGCTTGCCTAGTCGCCCGCCAGCCGCGCGCGCAGCGCGGCGAGCCGCGCCGGGGTGCCGACGTCGCACCAGTCGCCAGCGTGCTTGAGGCCGGCGACGCGACCGGCGTCTGCGGCGCTGCGCAGCAGTGGCGCCAGCGGCTGTGCGCCGGCCGGCAGATCGGCGAACAGCGCGCGCCGGTAGAGACCGATGCCGGCGAAGGTCAGCGCTTCGCCGCCCTGTGCAGTGGCTTCCGGCGTCGGGTTGCAGACGCGGCCGTGGCGCAGCAAAAAGTCGCCGCGCGGGTTGTGTTCGGGGTTGTCCACCAGTAGCAGCGCGGTCAGATCGCCGTCGCGCAGCGCCAGTCGCGCCAGCTCGCAGTCGCACCACAGATCGCCGTTGATCACCAGCAGCGGGTCGCCACCGCCATCGCCGAGCAGCGCCAGCGCACGGGCGATGCCACCGGCGGTCTCCAGCGCGCGATCCCCTTCATCCGAGTAGTGAATGCGCAGGCCGAAGGCGCTGCCGTCGCCCAGCGCGCGCCGGATCTGCTCGCCCAGCCAGGCGGTGTTGATCAGTACGTCGGCGATGCCCAGCGCCGCCAGGCGGCGCAGGTGGTGGACGATCAGCGGTGCGCCGGCGACCTCCAGCAGCGGTTTCGGGGTGTGGTCGCTGAGCGGTCGCATGCGCTCGCCGCGGCCGGCGGCGAGGATCATCGCCACCGCCGGCTTCACGGCAGGTCGCCGCCGCCGATGGCGCAGCGCTGCATCAGCTCGGCGAAGCGCGAGAGCTCCGGGTAGTGCGGGTAGAGATCGGCGATGTACTGATAGGTGCGCGGGATGTCGCGCATGTAGCCGTGCTTGCCGTCGCGGTAGCTGAGGCGGGTGAAGATGCCGATGGCTTTCAGGTGGCGCTGCATGCCCATCAGATCGAACCAGCGGGCGAAGGTCTCCAGATCGGCTTCGCACAGTCCGCTGTCGACCAGCCGGGCGTGATAGCCGGCGGCCCAGGTGGCCACCTGCCCCTGCGGCCAGCCGATGTAGCAGTCGCGCAGCAGCGAGACCAGATCGTAGGTCAGCGGGCCGGAGACCGCGTCCTGAAAATCGAGCACGCCGGGATTGCGCTGCTCGGTGACCATCAGATTGCGCGAGTGGAAGTCGCGGTGCACGAACGTCCGTGGCTGTTGCAGGGCGTTGTCGACCAGCAGCTCGAAGGTCTGTGCCAGCACCTCGCGGTCGGCGCGCTCCAGCTTGATCCCGCAGTGGCGCAGCAGATACCAGTCGACGAACAGCTGCATCTCGCCGTAGAGCAGCTTGTCGTCGTAGCGCGGCAGCAGGTGGTGGTCGACCTCGCTGTGCAGGGTGAACAGGCAGTCGAGGGCGTCGCCGTAGAGGCGCTGCGCGTTGTCCGCGTCGAGGGCGTCGAGGTAGTGGCGGCTGCCCAGATCATCGAGCAGCAGGAAGCCGTCGTTCAGGTTGTGGGCGAGCACCAGCGGCACGTGTATGTCGCGGCTGGCGAGCAGGTCGGCGACCGTGGCGAAGGGGTAGCAGTCCTCGTGCTCGGGGGGCGCGTCCATGGCGATGTAGCTGGTGTCGTCGCTGAGCACGCGGAAGTAGCGGCGGAAGCTGGCGTCGCCGGAAGCCAGGCGGATGTCGTCTATCCGGTAGCCGACGCCGCGCAGCCACGTGCACAGCGCGGACTGTCTCGCGTCACCCTCCGTGGCGGCCTGAAAACCGCTCATCGCCTGCACCCACTGGACAAAAACGGCAGCATGATACACGCGCCGATGGGAGCTGTCGCTTGATTGGCGCAGGCTGTGGCCTCTACACTGCGCGCAGATTTTGTCCCGCGCGCCGCACCATTCCACTATCGAGGTTTTCGCCATGCGCAAGACGCAGTTCGCAACGGCCCTGCTCGCCGCCAGCCTGTTAGCAATCGGATTGGTGCCGACCACGGCGCGCGCGACCACGCTGGATATCAGCCTCGGCGACCAATCGGCCAACTTCGAGTTGCTGTTGCGCAGCGCCAGTCTCGGCGTCGGCGGCACCAACGCCGGTATCGGCCTGTTTTTCAATGAGGACGACGACTTCGTCGTGCACGGCCGCTGGCTGGGCGTCAACGCGCGGCCGACGCCGACTTCGGCGCTGTCCTTCACCGCCGGCGTCAAAGCCTACTTCGGCGAGCTGGGCGAGGTCGATGAAAGCCTCAGCGGGGTGGCCGTCGGCGGTGGCGTATCGCTGTTGCGACCCAGCCCGACCATGCCGCTGAGCTTCGGCGTCGAGGGCTACTACGCACCGCAGATCACCAGCTTCGGCGACGCCGAGAGCATCCTCGAAGTCAGCCTGCGCCTGGAGGTCGATCTGATGCCGACCACCCGCGCCTACGTCGGCTACCGCTTGATGGAGGCCGAGTTCGAGAACAGCAGCGAGACCGTCGAGCTGGATGGTGCCGTGCATTTCGGCGTGCGCATGGATCTCGACTGAGGCCGGTGAGCGAGATCCACCGCCTGCGCCAGATCATGGCCCGTCTGCGCGACCCGCAGGGTGGCTGTCCCTGGGATCTGCAGCAGGATTTCGCCAGCGTCGCGCCCTTCACCATCGAAGAGGCCTACGAGGTCGCCGACGCTATCGCCCGCGGCGATCTCGACGAGCTGCGTGACGAGCTTGGCGATCTACTGCTGCAAGTGGTGTTCCACGCACGCATGGCAGAGGAGATCGGCGCCTTCGATTTTGACGATGTGGCGCGCGCCATCAACGAGAAAATGCTGCGCCGCCACCCGCACGTCTTCGCCGACACCGTCTACGCCGACCAGGCCGAGCAGAGCGCCCACTGGGAGCAACTGAAGGCCGAGGAGCGCGCCGGCAAAGCCGCCGCCGTTTCTGCCATCGACGGCGTGGCGCTGGCGCTGCCGGCGCTGAGTCGCGCGCAGAAACTGCAGCGCCGCGCGGCGCGGGAGGGCTTCGACTGGGACTCGATCGAGCCGGTATTCGGCAAGGTCGCCGAGGAGCTGGATGAAGTGCGCGAGGCGCTGGCCACGGCGCGCAGCACTGCTGCCGCCGCCGCCGATCAGGCCCACCTCGCCGAGGAGATCGGCGATCTGCTGTTCGCCGCGACCAATCTGGCGCGCCACAGTGGCATCGACGCCGAAACCGCGCTGCGCGCTGCCAGCGACAAGTTCTCGCGGCGCTTTCGCGAGGTCGAACGGCGCCTCGCCGGGGAGGGCTTGGCGGTGGCAGAGGCCGGTCCGGCACGCATCGATGCCCAGTGGCTGGCGGTCAAGCGCGCTGAAAAATCAAGCGCCGAAAGAGCGAGCGCCGAGCGATCAGGCGCCCGGAAATCAAACGAATAACAACACCAAGCAACTCAAGAAAAAGAATCCTGGGGCGGCCGCTGGCCGCCTTTTTTCTGCGCCTTTGCCGCCCATTTATCCACGTTGGAGCCGTGCCGCTCAGCTGGC
>CBFCYW010000016.1:0-43131 GCA_965602395.1 uncultured Chromatiales bacterium | reverse complement strand
ATGAGCAAGCAAGCAGCCCTGCAGCGACTGCTCAAACCGCGCCAGATCGCCGTGTTCGGCGGCGACGAGGCGGCGGAGGTAATCCGCCAGTGCCGGCGCAACGGCTTCGCCGGTGACCTCTGGCCGGTCAATCCGCGCCGCGACTCGCTGGCCGGGCTGCCCTGCTACCGCGGCGTCGACGATCTGCCCGTGGCGCCGGACGCCAGCTTCATCGCCGTGCCGCGCGAGGCCAGCATCGGGATCGTCGGCCAGCTCGCCGCGCGCGGCGCCGGCGGCGCGGTCTGCTACGCCTCCGGCTTCGCCGAGGTCGGCGGCATCGGCATCGAGCTGCAGCGCGAGCTGCTCGCAGCGGCCGGCGACATGGCGCTGATCGGCCCCAACTGCTACGGCCTGCTCAACTATCTCGACGGCGCCGCGCTGTGGCCGGATCAGCACGGCGGCGCGCCGGTCGAGCGCGGCGTGGCGCTGATCACCCAGAGCGGCAACATCGGCATCAGCCTGACCATGCAGCAGCGCGGCCTGCCGATCGCCTACCAGATCGCCGTCGGCAACGCCGCGGATCTGGCCCTGCACGACTACATCGAAGCGCTGCTCGACGAGCCGCGCGTCAGCGCCATCGGCCTGCACATCGAGGGCCTGCGCGATGTGCAGGCCTTTTCCGTGGCGGCGATCGCCGCGCTGCGCGCCGCCAAGCCGATCGTCGCCATCAAGGCCGGCAGCTCGGCGCTGGGCGCGGCCACCGCGCTCAGCCACAGCAGCTCGCTGGCCGGCAGCGACGCGCTCTACGACGCCCTCTTCCGGCGCCTGGGCATCGCCCGCGCGCAGGACCTGAGCGAGTTCATCGAAACGCTGAAGCTGCTCGCCATCGGCGGCCCGATACCCGGCGACGGGCTGGCCTCGCTGAGCTGTTCCGGCGGCGAGGCCTCGCTGGTGGCGGATCTCGCCGAGAGCCTCGACCTGCCGATGCCCGGCGTGCCGCAGGCCCAGGCCACGACGCTGCGCGCGCTGCTCGGCGAGCGCGTCAGCATCGCCAACCCGCTCGACTACCACACCTACATCTGGGGCGATTTCGACGCCCTGCGCGACTGCTTCGCGGCGATGCTCGATGGCGACTTCCCGATCAGCCTGCTGGTGCTGGATTACCCCAAACCCGGCCTCTGCGACCTCACCCACTGGGAGACCACCGAGCGCGCGCTGATCGCCGCCGTGGCGCAGACCGGGCGCCGCGCCGCGCTGGTCGCCACGCTGCCGGAAAACCTGCCCGAAGCCGCTCGCCAGCGTTTGATCGCCGGCGGCATCGCGCCGCTGCAGGGCCTGCGCGAAGCGCTGCTGGCGGTGCGCTCGGCACAGCGCATCGCCGCCGCGCAGGCGCGCGTCGATGAGATCCGACCGCTGCTGCCCGCGCCGCCACTGGCGCTGCCGGGCACCGCGAAAACGCTCGACGAGTGGCACAGCAAGCGCGCGCTGGCGGAGTACGGCCTGGCGGTGCCGGATTCGCACCTGGTCGGCGCCGCCGAGGCGGTCGCCGCGGCCGACTCGCTGGGTTATCCGGTGGTGGTGAAGGCCGTCTCCAGCGAGCTGGCGCACAAGACCGAGGCCGGCGGCGTGGCGCTGAACCTGGCCGACGCCGACGCCGTGGCCGCCGCAGTGGCGCGGATGGCGGCACTGTCGGATCGCTTTCTCGTCGAGCGCATGGCCGCCGCGCCGGTCGCCGAGCTGATCGTCGGCATCAGCCGCGACGCGAGCTTCGGCCCGGCACTGCTGATCGGCGCCGGCGGCGTGCTCGCCGAGCTGCTCGCCGACAGCCAGTCACTGCTGCTGCCGGTGGCGCGCGCGGACATCGAACAGGCCATCGCGCGGCTGCGCATCGCCGCCCTGCTGCGCGGCTGGCGCGGCGCCCCGAGCGGTGATCTGCCCGCGCTGATCGACGCGGTGCTGGCGGTCGCCCGCTACGCCGAGGACCACATCGAGACGCTGCTCGAACTGGACGTCAACCCGCTGCTGGTGTTGCCGCAAAATAGCGCTGGCGGTGGCGGCGCACTGGCGGTGGACGCGCTGATCCGGCAATCTGTGCCGGGAGGCGACGGAACAGTTACGGAGGACTGGAAAAAATGATGCTTCAGCCAACCGATCTCGGCGAGCGCACGGACTTCGCCGCACTGCAGCAGACGCTGGCGCCGGCCCTCGGCGGCCTGCAGGGCCGCGAGCTGCTGGACATCGGCTGCGGTGCCGGCGAGCTATCCTGGCAACTGGCCAGCGCCGGGGCGCGGGTGCGCGGCTTCGAGCCACACCCGCAGATGTTCGCCGCGGCCGCCGCCAGCAACGGTGGCCTGCGACCGGGCGAGCTGCGCGCCGGCGGCCTGCGCAGCCGCGGCGAGCCGAGCTTCAGCCAGGCCGGCGCCGAGCAGCTGCCGGTGGCCAGCGGCTGCGCCGACGCGGCGCTGTTCTGCCACTCGCTGCACCACATCCCGCAGGCGCTGATGCGCCCGGCGCTGGCCGAGGCGCAGCGCTGCCTGCGCGACGGCGGCTGGCTGTGCGTGATCGAGCCGCTGCTCTCCGGCAGCTTTCAATGGGTGGTCGAGCCCTTTCACGACGAAACCGAGGTGCGCCAACTGGCGCAGGCGGCGCTGGCGCGGACGATTGCCGAAGCCGCGGCGGAAAGCGCGAGCAGCATCGCGGCGAGCACCGCGGCGGCGCACAGATCCCCCGCCGCGCTGGCGGCCGGGCCGGGATCGGAAATGGATGCGGGATCGGAAATGGATGCGGGGCCGGAAGCTGCCACGATGCGCAGAGCCGCGGCCAAAAGCGGCGAGCACCGCCGCTACCACTACGTGACCATCAGCGAGTTCGCCGACTTCGACGCTTTCGCCGACTACATGCTCAAGCACAGCTTCAACAGCTATCGCCGCGAGCAGCTCGAAGCGCCGGAGATCCGCCGCCGCTTCGCCGCCTGTCGCCACGCCGGCAGCCACCGCCTGCTGCAACCGGCGCAGCTGGATCTGCTGCGCTGCTGATCGCGGCGCGCGGCACTCAGAAGCGACCGCGGGCGATGAACGCGCCGTTGCGGTAGTCGGGTTTGCCGTAGCGGAAGGCTTCGCCCCGCGGCGTCTCCAGCCGCCCGCCGGCGGCGCGCAGCACCGCGTCGCCGGCGGCGGTGTCCCACTCCATGGTCGGGCCGAAGCGCGGATAGACATCCGCCTCGCCGGCCGCCAGCAGGCAGAACTTCAGCGACGAACCGATCGACACGGTGTGGCCGATGCCGTTTTCGGCCAGCCAGGCGTCGGTCTGCGCGTCGCGGTGCGAGCTGCTGGCCACCGCCACCGGGCCGCTCGCCGGCAGGTCGCGCACCGAAATCGGCCGCCCCGACTCGCTGGCGCCGACGCCGACCACGCCGGCAAACAGCCGATCCAGCGCCGGCGCGTAGACCAGGCCCATCACCGGCGCGCCATCCTCGATCAGCGCGATGTTGACGGTGAAGCTGCCGCGCCCGTCGCGCTTGAGAAATTCCCGGGTGCCGTCGAGTGGATCGACCAGAAAAAAGCGCCGCGGCGGCGCGAGCTGGTGGCTTTCGGCATTTTCCTCGGAGATCACCGCTATTTCCGGCGCCAACCGGGCCAGTTCCGGCAGGATGATCGCCTCGGCGGCGCGGTCGGCCTCTGTCACCGGCGAGCCATCGCCCTTGAAATCCGCCTGCGGCTCTTTGGCGTAAACCGCCATGATGGCCTCGCCAGCGGCGCGCGCGACGGGGATCAACGCCGCCTGCAATCGTTGCAAATCCACAGCCTTCTCCAGCTCAACCGCAACTCGATGCGGCGGCGCGCAGTGTGCCACAGCCGTCTCGCCCGATCAGGCCCAGATCAGACCGAGATCAGGCCGAGATTCTCCAGCTTGAGCAGCACCTCGTCGGCCGGCTCGTACCGGGCGCGCTCCTGCACGTAAACCATGTGCCGGTGAGAGGGCGTTGCGTATTTTTCGCTGAGCATCTCGCCGTGGTCGCGAACGCTTTCGACACCGAGGCCGCAGGCGCGTTACCGGTTGGAGCCCACCTGGCCGCAGACGTCGGCGCCGTTACTGGACATGCGGTGCAGGAACTCCTCCGGCAGGTCGAAGTTCTGCCGGCGCTGGTCGCGGTGGCCGGGGGCGAGCAGGCCTTCGAACGCAGGCTGCTGGCGCAACTCAGCGCTTGACGTCCAGATAGCCGCGCTCGATGGCGGTCTCCAGCGCGTGCACGGCGGCGACCAGCTCTTCGTAGGTGGCGCGCGCGGCGCGCAGTTCGGCGATCTGTTCGGCGTTCGGCAGGTCACACTGGCTGGCGGCGATATCCAGCAAACGCTTCAGATAGTCCGCGCGCGCCCGCGCGACCATCGCCATCGCCGGCTTGAGGTCGTCGAGGTGCATTTCGGGCAGCTGCGGATTGATGATGTCCCGATTCAGGGCGCGCAGGGCGCGATCCATCTCCAGGCGCAGGCGATTTTGATCGATATCGTTGCTCATGGGGCTTTCCGTGGTTGCGGCACGCTGACGCGCCCTGCCCGCTGTGTCGGCCATCGGCGCGATCATTTAAGCCGTCCAATACCCTGTCCCCGCAGAGATTCACGCCAGCAGCCACTGCAGCACGGCCCCGACGCGCCGACAGCGCCGTGCCGAGCAAAGCCCGCTGGCGGGCTAACGGCCTATTTTTTTTAAGAATTCAGAAATGACGAAACGGAAAAAAAATTCTCAAGCCAGCGCCGTTGCCGCCGATGCGCCCTCCTGTCCCCACGCAGACACAGGAAGGACTGATGCGAACCTCACTAAAAATCGTCGGCACCCTGCTGGCCGTGGCTTTCGCCTCGACCAGTCAGGCGCTGCCATCAGTACCAGACACGGAACCACCCGCAGGCAAGCGGGTGGTTTTCGTCGATCACGCACTCGATGCCTCCCAACTCGGAATCGAGGCATCTGAGAACCATCGACTGATCCCCATCCACAGCGGCGAGCAGCCGCTGCAGCAGATCGCGCAGGCACTGCGCGAGCTGCGCCTGCGCGACGGCGCGGCGCCGAGCGCGGTGGAGATCTTCTCCCACGGCGCCGATGGCGGCCTGCACCTCGGCGGTCAGTGGCTGGACGAAAAAGCCCTGCGTGAGGACACACAAAGCCTGGCGATGATCCGCGATTCGCTGGCCGCGGGTGCGGACATCAGCCTCTACGGCTGCAACCTGGCCGCCAGTGAGCGCGGTCGCGGCTTCGTCGACAGCCTCGCAGCGCTGACCGGCGCCGACGTGGCCGCCTCCACGGACGCCACCGGCCACGCCGAGCTGGGCGGGGACTGGCAGCTGGAGTACCGCCGCGGCGCGGTCGCCGACTCGCCGCTGGTCACCGCCGCCGTGCGCGACGGCTACCGCGGCCTGCTCAGCCACTTCCGCGGTGGCTCGATCACCTGGCAGGCGGTCGAACTGGACAACGACGGGCTGAAGAACGACGTCCAGTTCACGGTCAAGACGGCCTGGCGCTACAACTCGATCAGCACCGTCGGGGGCCTGGGATCGAGCCCGTCGCTGACCATCACGAAGACCAGCGAGAGCCACATTCTGGTCGGCCCGACCGGTGAGGACTACGGCCTGCAAACCACCATTCTGGAAGCGCGCGATCTGGACCCGAACACCCAGTACAGCGTGTATTACTCGGGCTGTTGCCGGATCTCCAACCTGGCCAACAACAGCAGCGGCAGCTGGAAGATCCAGACGCTGGTCAATATCAAAGACGGCAACCTGGCACCGAAGATCGATCTGCCGATCATCTTTGAAATCCCGCAGTTGCAGTCCGATGGCGTCACCCCGCTGGCCAACTGGACCTTCGATATCGGCTCCACCGATCCCAATGCCGACAAGCTGCGCTATCGGCTGGCCAATCAGGATGAGCTCGGCGACAACAGCTCGACCAACCCCAGCGGTTTGTCGATCAACCCCAACACCGGCCTGCTCACCTGGACCGGCTCCGGCTCGACAGCCAGCGGCCTGTACAGCGGCGGGATTGTCGCCGAGGACGTCGACGGCAGCGGCGCGGTGAAGTCCAAGACCCACGTCGACTTCATCCTCGATCTGCAACCCAAGGCGGCCACCGAGGTGACCCTCTCGGCGAACATCCCCGAGACGCGCAACATCATCGTCGACAAGGGTACGACCTTCGCCTTCACCATCAGCGGCGCGGCCACCGACACCACCGCGCTGGGCGACGTGCAGGGTTCGCTCTCCGAACCGACCGACGACAATTTCGTCTTCGATCCCGGCGCGGTCGGCGCCGGCCTCGACCCGGGCACCTACCCGATCACCTTCGAAGTCGACGCAAACGATGGTTCCACCACCAAGAGCTACGTGGTGCTGAATTTCATCGTCCCCGACCCGAATGCGCCGCGCATCGCCAACATCGAGGCCGATCGCAGCGTTTACAGCACCACCGTCGCGCAGATCGTCGATGATGGCGTCGACGCGGTGCTCAGCGACGCCAACGACCCCCACCTCAACGGCGGCAGGCTGAAGCTCAACGTCACCTTCACCGACGGCCAGTACGAGGTGCTGGGCATCGAATCGGTGGGCGACGGCGCCGGCGAGATCCGCCTGACCGGCAACGAGGTCTTTTACGAAGGCCGCAAGATCGGTGAAATCGACGCCATTGAAGATGGCATCGGCCGTGCGCTGACCATCGACTTCACCAGCGACGATGCCACCCTCGCCGCAGTTCAGCAGCTGATCCGCAGCCTGACCTACGAGGACACCTTCAACCTGCGTGCCGCCGGCGATCGCAGCCTGTCGCTGTACATCGAAGACCCGGCCGGGTTGAGCAATTCCTACAACTTCTTCATCGATGTGCAGGATCACCCCTCGGCACCGCCTGCCGGCGGCGGCCCGGTGGAGGCCAGCAACCGCATGACGGTCAGCGAGGGCACCACGGTGGCGCTGTCCGGTGAAGACATCACCTACGCCGATCCGGATGGCGATCCGATCACCTTCACCGTCAGCAACGTCACCCACGGTCAGTTCGAGCTGGTCAGCAATCCCGGCGCGGCGATCACCAGCTTCACCCAGGAGCAGGTCTCCCTCGGCCAGGTGGCCTTTGCCCACGACGGCAGTGAAAACGCGCCGAGCTACGATCTGAGCGCCTCCGACGGCAACAACCCGGACACCGCGCCCTCCGCCGGCGACGTGACCTTCTTCAACAGCAACGACGCCCCGACGCTCTCCGGCACGCCGGCGAGCCCGACGGTGGTCGGCGCCAGCTACAGCTTCACGCCGACGCTCAGCGACCCCGACCCGGTTGACAGCCACAGCTACACCGCCACCAACCTGCCCTCCTGGGCCAGCCTCGACGCCAGCACCGGCGAATTGAGCGGCAGCCCGGCGCAGGGCGACGTCGGCGACCACAGCGGCATCCGCATCACCGTCACCGACAGCGGCGGACTGACCAGTGAAATCGGCCCGTTCAGCATCACGGTGCTCGGCGACAGCGATGGCGACGGCGTGCCGGATGACACGGAGACCACCGACGGCACCGATCCCAACGATCCCGCCGACTTCACCGACAGCGACGGCGACGGCGTGCCCGATTACGTTGAGAACGCCGAAGGCAGCGACCCCAACGACCCGGACAGCGTCACCGACAGCGATGGCGACGGCGTGCCGAACTACTTCGAGGGCCAGCAGGGTACCGACCCGAGCGACCCGGAAAGCTTCACCGACAGCGATGCTGACGGCGTGCCGGATCACGTTGAAAACGCCGACGGCACCGATCCGACCAACGGCGGTGACTTCACCGACAGCGATGGCGACGGCGTGCCGGATTACGTTGAGAACGCCGAAGGCAGCGACCCCAACGACCCGGACAGCGTCACCGACAGCGATGGCGACGGCGTGCCGGATTACGTTGAAAACGCCGACGGCACCGATCCGACCAACGGCGGTGACTTCACCGACAGCGATGGCGACGGTGTGCCGGATTACGTTGAAAACGCCGACGGCACCGACCCGACCAACGACGGCGACTTCACCGACAGCGATGGCGATGGTGTGCCGGATTACGTCGAAGCCCAGGATGGCACCGATCCGCTCAACGTCACTGAATTCGCTGACAGCGACGGCGACGGCGTGCCGGACTACATCGAGACCACTATCGACGGCACCGACCCGAACGACGCCAACGATGTGATCGACAGCGATGGTGACGGCGTGCCGGACTACACCGAAGTGACCCAGCAGAGCACTGACCCGAACGACGCCTCCAGCTATGTCGATAGCGACGGCGACGGTGTGCCGAACCACGTTGAAACCGTCATCGACGGCAGCGATCCGAGCGATCCGCTCAGCTACGTGGACGGCGACGGCGACGGCGTGCCCGACTACGTGGAGAGCAACATCGACAGCACCGACCCCAACGACCCGGCCAGCTATCTGGACAGCGATGGCGACGGCGTGCCGGACTTCGTCGAAACGGTCGTCGACGGCACCGATCCCAACGACGTGACCAACTTTGCCGATGCCGATGGCGATGGCTTCTCGGACTATCAGGAGGCTCTGGACAACACCGATCCTAACGATCCGAACGACTTCGCCATGCAGGTCGCCAGCGTCGATGCCACCGGCCTGTTCACCAAGGTGAGCAACGCCGAACTGCTGGCGCTGGGTCTGATCAGCGAAGACGATGCAGCCAACTGCTGCGGCGACTACCCGACCTCCGCAGAGGACGGTGAACCGCTGTTCGCACCCGGCCGCAACCTGATCACCTGGGCCAGCGGACAGACCAGCGTGCTGAACGTGCAGCCGCTGATCTCGCTGGGCAAGGATCAGCTCGTCGTCGAAGGCCAGACCGCCAGCCTGAGCGTCTGGCTCAACGGCAGCGCCCCGAGCTATCCGCTGACGGTCGATTTCAGCGTCAGCGGCACCGCCGACGGCGCCGACCACGACCTCGCCAGCGGCAGCGTGACCTTCGCCGAGGGCGAAACCCAGGCCACGGTGAGCTTCCAGATCCACGCCGACGCACTGGTCGAAGGTGATGAAAGCATCGTCGTCAGCCTGGACGATAACGGCGCCAATCTGGGCAGCATGTCCAGCCAGGTGTTCAATGTCGTCGAACGCAATGTGCCGCCGGAACTGACGCTGTCCGTCGATCAGGACGACAATGCCAGCCCGCTGCTGGGCATCGGCGATGGCACCGCGACCATCACCGCCAACATCAGCGATGCCAACCCCGGCGACGAGCACAGCCTGAGCTGGTCGGTGATCGACGCCGCCGGCAACACCGTACTGGTCAGCGACAGCGACGCCAGCGACGAGGTATTCGCCTTCGATCCGTCCGAACTGCCCGCTGGTGTCTACCAGTTCAAGGCGGTGGCGACCGACGACGGCAACCCGGCGCAGAGCAGCGAAGCCAGCGTCTTCGTCCAGCTGCTCGACAGCCTGCCGACCCTGGGCAGCGGCGACAGCGACGGCGACGGCATCAGCGATCTGCTCGAAGGTCTCGGCGACAGCGACGGCGATGGCATCCCCGACTACCGCGACGCGGTTGAGGCCAGCAATCTGCTGCCGGAGCGCGGCAGCGATGACGGCGCCTATCAGATCGAGTGCGAAGCCAGTGCCAACTGCCGGCTCGGCGCCCATGCGCTGCGCGGCCAGAGCGGCGGCGCCAACCTGAGCGACGCGGACATCGCCGGCCTGAGCGAACTGGAGGCCGACCCCGACTTCGAGAGCGACGGCGGTCTGTTCGACTTCGAGGGTGAGATCCCGCTCGCCGGCCAGTCACTGCAGGTGGTGGTCCCGCAGCGTGCACCGATCCCGGCCGACGCCGTCTATCGCAACTTCGCGGTGGATAGCGGCTGGGGCGACTTCGTCGAAGACGCCAACAACCAGGTGTACTCGGCACCCGGCGAAGCCGGCTACTGCCCGCCCCCGGGCGACAGCGCCTGGCAGCCGGGTCTCGCCGAGGGTAGCTGGTGCGTGCAGCTGAGCGTCGAAGACGGCGGCCCCAACGATGCCGATGGCGTGGCCAACCGCCGCGTCACCGGTCCGGGCATGGCGGCCAGCCCGCGCAATGTCGACTTCGTGACCTCCGGTGGCGGCAGCGCCGGTCTGACCGGCCTGCTGAGCCTGCTCGCGGTGGCGCTGCTGCGCCGCCGCGGCGGCCCCGCCCCGGTCGCTGCGATGCCCCGCCCGACGGCGCGCCATCCGCGGCGCGGCGTCGCCGGCAAGCTGGCCTGCGCCACCGCCGCGACCGCCCTGCTGGGCGGCGCGGCGGCCCAGGCTGGCGAGCCCGCCAACGAGCACCAGTGGTGGCACGACATCTATCTGACCGGCGCGCTGGGCATGGCTCACACCGGCATCAGCAGTGGTGAGATGCGCGATGCCTTCGCTGCACAGGGCGTCAGCGCGACGGTGCACGATGTCGACGGCAATCGGGCAGGTGGCAGCATCGGCATCGGTTACCCGATCGACGACACCTGGTCGGTGGAACTGGGCTATCTCGATCTGGGAGAGGTCGAAGTCAGCTTCAGCGCACCCAGCGTGCAGCCGGATCTGGCCGAGATCCACCCGGAATCGGGTGAAGGCCTGAGCCTTTCCGTGCTCTACCAGAGACCGATGAACGAGGACTTGAGCCTGCGTGCACGGCTCGGGTTGTTCGCCTGGGATGGCGACTACGGTACGAATCGCGGCACTAGTCAGGTGGACGATGCCTCAGGTTCGGGTACCGACCTGTTCTGGGGCATCGGCGCCGGCCACCGGCTCGATGACAAGTGGTCGGTAAACCTGGAGTTCCATCGCTACGAGTTCGAGCGCGAAGCGAGCAACTTCCTCGCCGCGGGCTTCGAGCGCCGCTTCCACTAGCGCTACACGAAGCAAAGGGCGCGGCCGCTACGGCGGTCGCGCCCGGGATCGGAAGTAGAGATAAGCTGCCGGAGCGCCCCGACATCGGGGCGCTCCTAATTGGTTCAGAGACGGGGTTTGAGCAACATCTCCCCGGAAATGTCATCTTCCAGCGTGGGGCTCGAATGAGTCGATGACCCCGCCGCCGGCCAGGAATAGGCCGACCGCGAGATCGGTCGCTGCGAACTCCAGCTGGCCAGCATATCAATCGCCGACCAGACCGAGCCGCGCGCAATCAGCCAGCTCAATCCCCCCGCGAGCAAACCGATCAGAGCTCCGATCCTTCCGAACAATAACCATCCCAGCATGCTGCTGACCGCAAAAAAACTGTACTTGTACATGGCTCGCCACCTCCTGTGCCTTGCGAGGCGATTTTCGAGAAACGGGGGCTTTGTTACAAGTTGCCAACAATGAGTAGGCTCCGCAATGTGAATCACTTCGCAGAAGATGGGGTAAAAATTCTGCCCGGTGACAGAAAAACAATAAGCGGTACCAGCCATTCCTGGCCCTGAAGTGTTAGGCGCCGCCCTCCTTCGCCAATATTCCAGCATGTCGAATCGACCTCTGCGCCCGGCCATCGCGGCCGTCAATCCGCAAATAACCGCCATCGGGCCGGAATAAGCCCCAGATGGCGGGTTGCCGCCAGCAGGGCATGCTGCGCAAAGCACCGCACCCGTCGGCTGCCAGCGACGTGCGCCATCCCAAGCGACCCAGCATCTGTGCGGTCGCAATACAGGCAGCCCCCACCAATGCGCAGCGACGCCCCTTTAGCATGCAAAATATGCATCTTTTGAGCAAAGAACGGCATTTTACGCTCGATGCGGCTTGCAATAGCATACCGGTACGGAATATTCACCCCCGAGCTGCTCGGGTTCGAACTATTTCCAGCAAAGGGTCGCAGACACCCGGAAAGGCGCATCCGCTCCAGCACTACCGGCGCAGCGCCACACAACAAGATCCCGCCATACCGTCAGGAGAGGAAAACGAAGAAAACCGTTCTCAAGCTGGCTCTGGTCACAGCCACCGCCACCGCTGTCGGGCTCTCGTCCGGCGCGGCGATCAGCGCTGAAAAAGTCAACATCGGCGCGCCGTCCTGGACCGGCGCCCAGGCGATCGCCGCGCTGCTGCAGGCGGTGGTGGTCGAGCGCATCGGCGGCGAGGCCAATCTGGTGCCCGGCAACAATGCGACCATCTTCCAGGCCATGCATCAGGGCAAGGGCGATATCGACGTGCACCCGGATGTCTGGCTGCCCAATCAGGAAAGCTTCACCAAGAAATACGTCGACGGCGAAGGCACCGTCACCCTCAGCTCCAACCCCTACGAGGGCAATCAGGGTTTCTGCGTTTCACAGGACTTCGGCAAGGCCAACAACATCACCGATATCGCCGATCTCGGCCGCCCCGATGTAGCGGCAAAAATGGATAGCGACGGCGATGGCAAGGGTGAGATGTGGATCGGCGCGCCGGGCTGGGCCTCGGCCAACGTCAACGAGGTCAAGGTGCGCGACTACGATCTGCTGCCCTTCATCGAGCCGATCCGCGCCGAGGAAAGCGTCAAGACCGCGCGGGTGAAAGACTCGATTGCCAAGGGCGAAGGCTACGCTTTCTACTGCTACAAGCCGCATGCCATCTGGTACATGTTCGACGTGCAGATGCTCTCCGAGCCCACCTACGACCCGGCCAAATACAAGATGGTGCAGCCGTCGGATTCGCCCGACTGGTATGAGCAGTCGATGGTCGCCACCAAGGATGCGCTGAAGCAGGTGCAGATCGCCTGGTCCAGCTCGCTCAAAGAGCGCTCGCCGGCCATCGCCGAATTCTTCGAGCGCTTCTCGCTGACCGCTGACGACGTCAGCAACTTCGCCTACCAGGTCTCCGGCAAGGGCCGCGATGCCGGCGAAGTGGCGCGCGAGTGGATCGCCGCCAACCCCGAGCGCGTCGACGCCTGGCTCGGCCTCTGAGAGCCGCAGCGCGCTGCCGGCGGCAACCTGCCGTCGGCAGCGCCTGCCCGCAACGGCCACGCGCGGCACTGCGCGCGACCGCCCCTTTCAGCCTGCCGTAATCGCAAAGAAGCCATGAGCACACCACCCGCCGCCGCCCCTGCGGGCGACGATAACGTCATCGAAATCCGCAATATCTGGAAGATTTTCGGCGATAACGCCGAGGCAGCGCTGCGCGCGATCCGCGAAGAGGGGCTGTCCAAGAGCGCGGTGCTGGAACGCTACAACGCGGTGGTCGGTGTGGCCGACGTCAGTCTCGACGTGCGCCGCGGCGAAATTTTCTGCGTCATGGGTCTGTCCGGCAGCGGCAAATCCACGCTGGTGCGCCATTTCAACCGCCTGCTGGAACCGACCGACGGGCGGATTCTGATCGAAGGTGTGGACGTGATGGCCCTCGGCCAGCGCGAATTGCAGGAGTTCCGCAACCGCAAGATCGGCATGGTGTTCCAGAATTTCGCCCTGCTGCCGCACCGCTCGGTGCTGGACAACGTGGCGATGCCGCTGGAGATCCGCGCCATCAACAAGAACGAGCGCATGCGCCTGGCGGCGAAAATTCTCGAGGTGGTCGAGCTGGACGCCTGGGGCAACAAATTCGCCCACGAGCTGTCCGGCGGCATGCAGCAGCGCGTCGGCCTGGCGCGGGCGCTGGCCGCCGACCCGGACGTGCTGCTGATGGATGAGCCCTTCAGCGCGCTGGACCCGCTGATCCGCCGCCAATTGCAGGATGAGTTCATCAAGCTCTCCGCGACCCTGCACAAGACCACCGTGTTCATCACCCACGACCTCGACGAAGCGGTGCGTATCGGCGACCGCATCGCCATCATGCGCGATGGCCGGGTGGTGCAGATCGGCACCGCCGAAGACATCGTGATGCACCCGGCGGACGACTACGTGGCGGATTTCGTCGCCGGCATCTCGCGCATCAAGGTGATCCGCGCGCACGCCATCATGTCGCCGCTGGCGGAGCACATCGCCAGCGGCGGCGCCCTGCCGGCAGAGGCGCCGCGGGTGGCGGAGAGCGAATCGCTGAGCGAGTTGATCCGCCTCGCCATCGACGCCGACACACCCATCGTGGTGCAGGATGGCGGCGTCGACGTCGGCGTGATCACGCGCAGCCACATCCTGAAAACGGTCATCGAGGGGACGGAAGTCTCATGAGCAGCGAGCCGCACCGCAACGACCCCGGGCAGCAGCCGCAGACGGACGAATTCGTCGCCGAGCGCCGCCAGCAGATCGCCCGCTTCGTCAGAACCAGTCCGGACTACTACACCGCCCAGTTCGAGCGCATCGGCAGCCGGGCGCGCTTCAGCTGGACCTTCAACCTCTGGGCCGGGGTTTTCGGGCCGATCTGGTTCGCCGCCCGCGGCCTGTGGAACTGGGGGCTGAGCTTCCTGATTATCGAGACCTTTGCGCTGGTGCAGATCGTCCGCGGCCTGTTCGGCGATCTGGCCGCCGACGCCTGGGCGCGCATCGAGAAGATCGAGGGCACGCTGGAGCTGCGCCGCCAGCAACTGGCCGCGGCCATCGAGAGCAACTCGGACAAGGTCGACGTCTACCGGCGCACGGTCGAATCGCTGGAGGGCGCCATCGGCGGCATCCGCCTCGAAGCGCAGCAGCTGGAGGAAACCGGCAGCTGGGTCGCCGCCGGCGGCTTTGCCCTGCTCGCCGCGGTCAAGCTGGTGCAGGCGCTGTGGGCCAACGCGGCGCTGGAAAAGCGCTTTTCCGAGTGGCTCTCGGATGCGCGCATCGCCGCCGGCATGCCAGTGGCGCAGATAGCCCTCGCAGCGCTGTTCGTCGGCCTGATCTTCGCCGCCACCGTGCTTCACTACAGCTTTCCCGGCGCCTATCCGCTGCTGATGGCATTCCCCACCGAACAGGCCATCCGCCTGACCAGCATCGCCTGGGTGGAGGAATTTTTCGCCTTCGCGGTGAGCAACGGCGAGACCTTCTTCGACGCCATCACCTACGCCATCCGGCTGATGCTCGACGGCCTCGAACTGATTTTCGTGCAGACCCCGTGGATGGTCATCGCCAGCTTCATCATCCTGCTCACCTGGCTGTCCGCCGGCAGTCGCGCGGCCATCTACTGCGCTGCGTTTCTGGCCTACATGGGGCTGCTCGGCTTCTGGGAAAAGGCCATGACCACGCTGGCATTGCTCGGCACCGCGGCCTGCCTGTCGATCATCATCGGCATCCCGCTGGGCATGTACTGCGCGCGGCGGCCGCGCTTTTACGCCGTCATCCGCCCGATCATGGATTTCATGCAGACCATGCCGGCCTTCGTGTTCATGATTCCGGTGATCGCCTTCTTCGGCACCGGCAAGCCGGCCGCGGTGGTCACCACGATGATCTTCGGCGGCACCCCGGTGGTGCGCCTGACCGTGCTCGGCCTGCGCGGCGTGCCCGAGCAGGTGCGCGAGGCGGCGATCTCCTTCGGCGCCAACAAATGGTACCTGCTGACCCGCGTCGATCTGCCGCTGGCCAGCCAGTCGATCCGCGCCGGCATCAACCAGACCATCATGCTCAGCCTGGCGATGGTGGTGGTGGCCTCGCTGATCGGCGCCAAGGGCCTCGGCGAAGACGTGCTCGAAGCGCTGCAATACGCCAACGTCGGCCAGGGCATCCTCGCCGGCTTCGCCATCCTGTTCTGCGCGATGATCCTCGACCGCATCGTGCAGGGCCCGCGCGAGTAGCGCGCCGATGGACGCACTGGTTTTCGTCCACGGCTATCTCGGCGGCGGCCGCCAGTGGCGCGATCAACGCGCCGCCTTCGCCGCCCGGCGCCGGGTGATCACCCCCGATCTGCCCGGCTTCGGCAGCAACTGCGCGCAGACCGCGCCGCAGAGCATCGGCGGCTTCGCCGAATACGTGCTCGACCAGCTCAGCGCGCAGGGCATCGAGCGCTTTGAGCTGCTCGGCCACTCGATGGGCGGGATGATCGTGCAGGAGATGGCCGCGCGCGCGCCGCAGCGCATCCGGCGACTGGTGCTCTACGGCACCGGCCCGGTGGGGTTGCTGCCGGGGCGCTTCGAGCCGATCGAGGAATCCTGCCGCCGGGTGATCGCCGAGGGGCCACGCGCCACCGGCCAGCGCATCGCCGCCACCTGGTTCATGGACTACCACGCGGCCGCCAACTACCCGCTGTGCGCCGAACTGGCCGCACCGGTCTCCGAACAGGCCGCGCTGGCCGGCCTCCACGCCATGCGCGACTGGTCCGGCGAAGCGGCGCTGGCGGCCATCGAGATCCCCACTCTGGTGCTGTGGGGCGACGGCGACCGCACCTACGGCTGGCCGCAGACCGAGCAGCTGTGGCGCGGCATCCGCGGCGCACAGCTGGCGGTGATGCCCGGCTGCGCGCACGCCGCGCATCTGGAAAAGCCGGCGCTGTTCAACGCCTTGCTGGGGGATTTTCTCGGTATCGGGATGGGCTGAGGCCGCGCCTCAGTCGTGCGCCCCGCGCGGCGGGTACAACCAGCCCCAGAAACGTCCCAGCCCGCGGCGGATATCTTCGAGAATCAGATAGTTGACCGGGATCAGCAGCAGGGTGACGAAGGTCGCGAAGAGGATGCCGAAGCCCAGCGACACGGCCATCGGAATCAGGAACTGCGCCTGGGTGCTCTTTTCGAAGATCAGCGGCGTCAGCCCGGCGAAGGTGGTCAGCGAGGTCAGCAGCACCGGGCGAAAGCGCGCCACCCCGGCGATGCGCACGGCGATATCCCGCTCCACCCCCTCGCGGCGGCGGCGGTTGACGTAATCCACCAGCACCAGGCTGTCGTTCACCACCACGCCGATCAGCGCCAGCATGCCGAGCATGCTGATGATCGACAGATTCATGCCCATGATGACGTGGCCGAGCACCGCGCCGGCGACGCCGAAGGGCATCACCGACATCACCATCAGCGGCTGCGAATAGCTGCGGAAGGGGATCGCCAGCAGGCAGTAGATGAGGAACAACACCATGCCGACCCCCACCTTCAGCGTGCCGAAGGAATCGCGCTGCTCGCGCGCCTCGCCCTCCAGGCTGTAGTCGACGCCGGGCAGCGCCGCGGTGGCCTCATCCAGCCAGGCGCCGAGATCGGCCTTGATGGCCTCCACATCGGCGCGCTGCTTGTCCGCATCGGCGGTGATGTTGAGAGTGCGCTGGCGATCGATGCGTTTGATCTCGGCCGGGCTGCGCGCGCCCTGCAGCTCGGCGATCTCGGCCAGCGGCAGCTCGCCACCGCCGGGGGTGCGGATGCGCAGATCGTAGAGCCGCGCCAGCGATTCGCGTTCGGCCAGCGGATAGCGCAGCATCACCCGAACCTCGTCGCGCTCGCGCTGGATCCGCTGCACCTCCTCGCCGAGGAAGGCGCGGCGCACCTGCTGGGCGACATCGCGCAGCGACAGGCCGATCAGCTCGGCGCGCGGCAGCAGCGACAGGCGCAGCTCGCGCTTGCCGTCGCTGTAGCTATCGCCGATGTCGAACAGCCCCGGATAGCTCGCCAGCCGCGCTTTGATATCCTCGGCGAGGATCTGCATCTCGGCGAAATCGCGGCCGCGCAGCTGTACGTCGATGGGGTCGCCGCCGCGGCCGATCTCAGCGCGATAGGTGACGCTCTCCGCGCCGGGAATCGCGCCGATATTGCGCCGCCATTCGGCGACCAGCTCGGAGCTGGTGATCGCCAGCGTGCGGTGCTCGGGGGCGACGATCTCAAACATCACCCGGCCGACGTGTGACTGGCCACGGCCGCTGCCACCGGTAGAGCCGACCGTGGACAGAATGTGCCGCACCACCGACTCGCCGCTTTCCGGATCGACGTATTTCTCCTGCAGTGCGCGCGCCTGCTCGGCCATGCGCGCGATGTGCGCGCCGGTCACATCCACCGGCGTGCCGGCCGGCATCGACAGGCTGGCGCGCGCCAGCTCCGACTGCACGCGCGGGAAAAAGACGAACTTCATCCAGCCCGCGCCGACCGCGGAAAACACCACGATGGCCACCGCGATGAACAGCGACAGGGTCAGGTAGCGACGATTCAGCGCAGCGTGCAGCAGCGGCCGGTAGAAACGCATGATGAACTGCTGCAGGCCATCGGCGATGCGCTGCTGGCCGCGCAGCAGCCAGCCCGGCGGGTGCGCCGGATCGCGCGGCTTCAAGTGGCGCAGGTGGGCCGGCAGGATCAGCTTCGACTCGATCAGCGAGAACAGCAGCACCGGCACCACCACCAGCGGAATCTGGGCGAAGATCGGCCCGCGGTGCCCGCCCATGAACAGCGGCGGCAGAAAGGCCACCGCGGTGGTCAGCACGCCGAAGGTCACCGGCACCGCCACCTCGCGCGTACCCTCGATGGCGGCGCGCAGCGGATCGCCCCACTGCTCCAGCCGCGCGTGCACATTCTCGCCGGTGACGATGGCGTCATCGACGACGATGCCGAGCACCAGAATAAAGGCGAACAGGGTGACGATATTCAGCGTGATGCCGAGGGTCGGCATCAGCAGCAGACCGCCGGCGAAGGCGATGGGAATGCCCACGCAGACCCACAGCGCCACCGCCGGGCGCAGGAACAAAGCCAGCAGCAGCAGCACCAGCGCCATGCCCTGAGTGGCGCTGCGCAGCAGGGTGTCCAGGCGTGCTTCGACGATCCGCGAGCGATCCCGCCAGTAGGCCAGCGTCACCCCCTCGGGCATCCGCGCGCCGGCCTCGGCGATATAGCGCTTGACCGCGCCGGCCACCTCGATGGCGCTCTGATCGCCGACCCGATAGACCTCCAGCAGCACCGCGCTGCGACCGTCGAAGCGGGTCACCACCGGATCTTCGGAAAAGCCGTCGTTGATCTGCGCGATATCGCCGAGCAGCAGGCGGCTGCCGTCGCTCTCGCCGCGCAACACGATCTCGGCGAAGTCATCACTGCTGACCGCCTGCTCGCGGGCGCTGACGAGGATCTCGCCACCGGCGGTGAGCAGGCTGCCGGCAGCCAGATCCAGCGAGCCGCGACGGATCGCCTCGGCGACCTCGGCCAGCGTCAGGCCGTACTCGCGCAGCCGCGCCTCGGGGATCTCGATGGCCAGCTCGTAGGGGCGCACGCCGTCCAGCTCCACCTGGGTGACCTCGGGCAGGGCGGCGATCTCATCGCGCACCTGCTCGGCGATGCGCCGCAGGCCGGCCTCGGGCAGCGCGCCGTAGACCACCGCGCTGATGGTGTTGCGGCGCCACTGCACGACGCGATATTCGGGCCGCTCGATGCCCTCGGGAAAGCTGCTGATGGCCTCGACGCGCCCCTTGATATCCTCCAGCAGTTCGCGGTCGTCGTAGCCGCGGGCGACATCGACATCCACCCGCGACAGGCCCTCGGTGGAGTAGGAGCGGATCTCCTCGATGCCCTGCAGATCCTGAATCGCCTCTTCGACGCGCGTGCTGACCGCCTTTTCGACCTCCTCCGGCGAAGCCCCGCGGTACAGGGTGCTCACCTGCACGCGATCCGCATCGGTGCTGGGGAAAACCTCCAGCGGCGTGCGCATCACCACCGCCTGAACGCCAGCGATGAAAATCGCCAGCATCAGCAGGTTGGCGGCCACCGGATTGCGCGTGAACCAGGCGATCATCGCCTCAGCCCTCGCCCTGCGCGGCGGTGCTTTCGCCGGCGCCGCTGTCATTGGCGGTGCCGCCATCCGTGCCGCCCTCTTCCGTGGCGGCCTCTTCCGTGGCGGCCTGATCCGTGGCGGTCTGATCCGCACCGGCATCGGCCACGCCAACCAGGCGCGCCTCCACCGGCAGGCCCGGCTGCACACTGCCCAGCGGGCTCAGATTGACCAGCTCACCCTCGGCCAGCCCGGAGCTGGCCGGGTCGATCACCGCGTATTGGGCATCGCCCCACAGCACCGTCACCGGCTGCGCGCGCAGCTTGCCGGCGCGCACCACCAGCAGCTCGCTGCCACTGCCGCGGCCATCCCCGGCGCCAGCCGCAGCACTGTGCGGGGCGCCCTGCGCGACGTCGCTGATGGCAGCTTTAACGGCGGCGACGGGCGCCGCCTGGCGCAGTGCGCTGCGCGGCACGACGAACACATCGCGCAGAGTGCCGGCGTCGATCTCGGCGCGCACGAACTGACCGATGCGCGCATCCTCCGGCAGCGGCAGCTCGGCCACCAGATGCAGCTGGCCGGTAGCGCTATCGATGGCCGCCTCGCTGCGCACGATGCGCGCCTGCCACTGCTGGCCGCCCGGTTCGGCGGTCAGCAGTGCGCGCGGTCCGGCGCCAGCGGGGATCTCGCCGGGAGGCAGATCGAGCCGGGCCAGCTGGCGGCTGTTCAGCGGCAGGCGCACCTCGAAGACGTCGCTGGCGTAAATCCGCGCCAGCCGCGCGCCGCGGCCGACGTACTGCCCGGGGCTGACCAGTCGCTCCAGCACGCGACCATCGTAGGGCGCGGTGATGCGCGTGCGCGCCAGCTGCAGACGCGCGCGGTCACGCTGCGCGCGCGCCGAGCGCACCGCCGCCTGCGCCGCCTGCAACTGCGGCTGGCGGCTGGCCAGCGCGCTCGGCTCGCCCTTGCGACCGAGGCGCTTCCAGTCGCGCGCCGCCTCCTCGCTGCGCGCGCGCTCCTCGCGCAGTGCCGCATCGGCCTGCACCAGCGCCGCCTCGGCGATCTGCAACTCGATCTCGTAATCGCGCGCGTCGAGCTGCAACAGCAAATCGCCGCTGGCAAAGCGACCGCCGCTGCGAAACGCCGCGGCCACCTCGGTCACCAGGCCGTCCACCTGGGCGACCAGATCGCCCTCGGTGCGCGCGCGCAGCTCGCCATAGCTGCGCACGCGGATCGGGAAATCGGCCAGCGCCAGCGGCATCGCCTCGATGCTGCGCGGCGCCACTTCGCGCGGGCGCGGCTTGGCCTGCGGCGGATTGAGCAGCAGGTACTGGGCGATGGCGAGGGCGCCGCCGATCACCAGCAGCGGCAGGAGAAAACGGATGAGTCTGCGCATGGCTCCGTCTTGGCGAGACAAAAACCCGCCGAGTATACCCGCGCGTCAACTGCTGGCGCGGCGGTTTACCGAATTTTACCAATGACCATTTTGAGGGCTGAAAATTCAGCGCAAGGCGCGCGCGAACCGCTAAGCCAGCAGCCGTCCCACCAGGCTCAGCCAGTAGGCCGCGCCGATCGCCAGCGCATCGTCGTTGAAATCGTAGCGGGCGTGGTGCAGCGGCTGGCTGGCGGTGGCGCCATCCACACCCATCCAGATGTAGGCGCCGGGCATGGCCTGCAGCATGAAGGCGAAATCCTCGGAAGCCATCGATGGGCTGTGGCCGAAGGTGACCTTCGACTCGCCGACCACCGCCGCTGCCGCATCCGCCGCCAGCCGGGCTTCGGCGGGGCTGTTGACGGTCGCCGGGTAGCGCCGCTGGTAGTCGACCTCGGCGCGGCAGCCGTGGGCGCTGGCGATATGTTGTGCGATCTCAGCGATGCGCCTTTCCATCATCTGCTGAACCTCGGCGGAAAAGCAGCGCGTCGTGCCGCGGATCAGCGCATCCGCCGGGATGACATTCCAGGCATCGCCGCCGTGGATCTGGGTCACGCTGAGCACCGCGCCGGCGGTCGCCGGCACATCGCGGCTGACCACGCTCTGCAGCGCCTGCACCAGCTGCGATGCGGTCAGCAGCACGTCCGTGCCGCGCTCGGGCATCGCCGCGTGGCAGCCGTCGCCGGCGAGGCGGATCTCGAACACATCGAAAGAGGCCATCATCGGCCCCGGATTGACCGCGAACTCGCCCAGCGGCAACCCCGGCCAGTTGTGCAGGCCGTAGACCGCCTCCACCGGGAAACGCTCGAACAGCCCATCCTCGACCATCACCCGGCCGCCGCCTTCAGCCTCCTCAGCGGGCTGAAAGATGAAGTGCACGGTGCCGGAAAAATCCGCCGACTCAGCCAGCTGCCGGGCCGCGCCGAGCAGCATCGCGGTGTGCCCATCGTGGCCGCAGGCGTGCATCGCGCCAGGGTGTTGCGAGCGGTGGGCGAAATCGTTGTGCTCGTCCATCGGCAGCGCGTCGAGATCGGCGCGCAGACCGATGGCGCGCCCGCTGCCGCCGCGATCGGATCTCAGCGTGCCGACCACGCCGGTGCCGGCCAGCCCGCGGTGCACCTCCAGCCCGGCGGCTTCGAGTTCAGCGGCGACCAGCTCGGCGCTGGCGTGCTCGGCAAAGGCCAGCTCCGGCTGGGCGTGCAGCTGGTGGCGCCAGCGGCGCATCTGCTCGATGAGTCCGTCGCTGATTCTCGGTGGCATACTCTCAAACTCCGGTTTATCGCCCATCGGCGCTCGGCGCGTAGCCGAAGGCTACCGCCGGCTCCACCGCCGTCTCCACCCACACGCTCTTCGCCTGACTGTATTCGTACAGCGCATCGATGCCGCTGGAGCGACCGTAGCCGCTGTTGTCGAAGCCGCCGAAGGGCGAGCTGACGTGGATGACCTTGTAACCATTGACCCAGAAGGTACCGGCTTTCACCTGCGCGGCGACCCGGTGGGCGCGGCCGACATCGCGGGTCCAGACCGCGCCGGCGAGGCCGAAGTCGCTGTCGTTGGCGATGGCAATCGCCTCGGCTTCGTCCTCGAACGGAATCGCCGCGACCACCGGGCCGAAGATCTCCTCGCGCGCCACGCGCATGCGGTTGTCGGCCTTGCGGATCAGCGTCGGCGGCACGAAGTAGCCATCGCCATCCGGCGCTGCCGGGGCGATCACCGCAGCGCCCTCCTCCGCCGCCGAGTCGATCATCCGCCGCACCTGCTCGAACTGGCGCCGGTTCTGGATCGGGCCGATCTCGGTGCCGTCGGCCAGCGGTGTGCCGAGCTGCAACTTCGCCGCCGCCTCGGCCAGCGCATCACAGAAGCGATCGTAGATGGACGCCTGCAGCAGCAGTCGCGAACCGGCCACGCAGCTCTGCCCGGCGGTGGCGAAGATCGCCGCCTGCGCGCCGATCACCGCGCGCTCGAAGTCGGCATCTGCAAACACGATATTCGCCGACTTGCCGCCCAGCTCCAGCACGCAGGGCAGGCAGCGCTCGGCGGCGGCCAGCGCGATGCGCCGGCCGGTGGCCGGCGAGCCGACGAAAACCACCTTTTTCACTGCCCCGTTGGCGATCGCCGCCTGCCCGGTGGTATGGCCGTAGCCGGCCAGCACGTTAACCACGCCCGTCGGCAGGCCGGCGCGCTCGCAGAGTTTCGCCAGCGCCAGTGAGCTCAGTGGAGTCAGCTCCGACGGCTTGAGCAGCACCGCGTTGCCCATGCAGATGGCCGGCGCGATCTGCCAGCCGGCGGTGAAGATCGGCGCGTTCCACGGGGTGATCTGCAGCACCGTGCCGAAGGGCTCGCGGCGGGTGTAATTCAGGTGCGTGCTCGGCACCGGGATCACCTCGCCGTGGAACTTGTCGCACCAGCCGGCGTAGTACTCGAACATCTCCGCGACCTTGGCCACCTCGACCCGCGCGTCGCGCAGCGGCTTGCCGGCGGAATGGGCTTCGAGCCGCGCCAGCGCCTCGGCCGAGTCGCGCACAGTCGCGCCGACGGCCTGCATGATCCGACCGCGGGCGGCGTGGCTCAGCGCCCACCACTGGCGCTGGCCGGCTGCGGCGGCGTCGGCTGCTGCGGCGACCACTTCGGCGCCGGCGTCCGGGTATTCCAGCAGGGTTTCGCCGCTGGCCGGATCGATCAGCGCAATCGACTCGCCGCTGCCGAGCAGCGTCTCGCCACCGACGTGGCTACCGATGGCGTCGCCGTCGAAAAAGGGCTGCATCAGCTCGCCCAGCAGCTGGCGGTTGTCGCCCATTGCGATCACTCCAGATGTTGCGTGCCGTCATCCCGACGAAGCTGTACTGCTGTCTGCAATGGCCAGTCAGTAGTCGTGTATCGCAGTCTTCAATGCCCCTGCAGGAACCATCTCCCGATGGCGATAACGGCCGCAGGCCGTTTGAATACCATGGAAATCATGCCGCCTTCGGGAGATAGCTCGTATGGTTTCGCTGCCCAACATCGGCAAAGATTGTGAGGCGCCGGGGTGGGCAGGGACGGGCAATCGGCTTCCGGCCACGCGGCACGGACTGTAGGGGAGACCCCGTCCCCACCCCTCTCACCTCTGAGCGCCGATAAGGAACGCGCCTCTGCGAAGGCCGATCGACAAGCTCGCGCCCGGTGAGCCCCGGCATGGTCCTGCAGGAACCGGAGATTATTATGGCCCTGCGCACCACCCCCGTCATCATCGGCGTCGAGGCCACCGGCGACTGCCACGAGCTGCCCTGTGCCCGCGCCCAGGCGCTTCGGCCTGCGCGTCCGCTACACGGGGCGACTATCGGGCCGGGGGTGTGCCACCGGCAGCTCCGGCAGCAGCGCGCAATCCACCGGCGCATCCACCTTCTGCCCCAGCGAGATCAGGTAGTCGCTGGTTTCGCGCGTCCAGCTGCCGCGCGGGCGAAAGCGCACCCCGGCGTCGCCGAAGCGCAGCGACATGCGCTGGATGCTACGCGCCAGCGGGCGCTTGCCGGCGCTGGCGGCGTGCAGGCTGCGGAAGTCGAAAAGCAGCGCGTCGCCGGCCGCCACCGCGCCGCCGAGCAGGCGAAAATCCTCGCCGCGGGCGTCGATATCCGGCACCGGGCGGTAGCCCTCGGCCGCGGCGAAGGGCTGGTCCTGTTTGAAATTCTGCGCCATGTAGACCTCGCCCCAGGCCTGCGAACCGGCGACGAATTGCAGCCCCTCCTCGGCCGACACCGCTTGCAGCGGGAACCAGAAGATGCACTTGCGGCCGGCGAAAAAATCGAAGTAGGGCTCGTCGTGGTGCCAGGGTGCGCCGTTGGTGGCGCCGGCCTCGCGCAGAAACCAGTTGTCCATCAGCAGGCGCACGCGGGGCGCGTCGAACAGTTCGGCGACCAGCGCAGCGGCCGGGCTGTCGAAAATCAGCGCTTCGAATTCGGGTATCTGCGGCCAGCACCAGTAGTCGAAAACGTAGCGCGCCGGCGAATCGGCTGGCGTCTGATCGCGGAAGAAGCGCCCGGGCTGGCGCAGGTTGCGCTCGATGCCGGCGGCGGTCAGCGCCAGCCAGCGCGGTTCGAGGGCGCCGCGCAGGCGGATCACGCCATCGCGGGCGTAGGCGGCGCGGGCGGCGGCGTCGATAGCGTCGAAGCTGGCGATCTCGTCGCTGGCGCTGCTGGCGGGGCTGCGGCTGTCTGGCATCGGTGGCTCCTCGCTTGCGATCAGTCTTCTGCGCGCGGGCGCTGGTGCAGCGCGCGCGCCGGGGCAACGCGGCGGCCGAGGCGCTGCCACCAATGCCGTGCAGCGCAAAAATGCAGCGCGCCGGCGTCGATTTGCAGGCGGCGGATGCGGCCGCTGCGCCAGTGCTGCACCAGCGGCGCCAGCAGCTGCTGCTCGATGTCCGCCAGCGCGGTGCGCCAGGCTGCGGGATCGGCGCGTTGCAGGGCGTCGAGCAGGCGGTCGTCGGCGGCGATCAGCGCGCCCGCCGCGGGCGGCGCGGCGAGGTCACAGCGCGCGATGTCGAGTCCGCGCAGCCAGAGCAGCTCGCCGCGACTATCCTCATCGTCTGCGGCGGCGAAAGCGAGGGCGATGTCCGCGCGCGGCGCCGGCAGTGCGCCCTCGCCCCACGGCCACAGGCTGTTGACCGGCGGCTGGCCGCGGGCCTCGCGGGCGGCGTTGATCGGGTGGTCGTGGAGCAGCATTTGCAGCTCGGTGTGCAGGCGCTGCCAGTGGCGCGGACTGCTGCCATCGGCGCGCTGCGGCAGCAGCTCGACGGCGCTGCGACCGATGGCGGCGGCCAGTGGCGTGCTGCGCAAACCGGCCAGGCCGGGGCCGCGCAGATACCAGCGCTGCGGCGCGCCGACGCGCAGCTCCAGCCCCTCGCCGGCCAGATGTGCGGCCAGCGTCCCGGCCAGTGCGGCGGCTTCGTCGGCGTCGATTTTCAGCAGCGGCGCGGCCAGCACCCGCGCGCAATCGCGATCGACGCGCAGGTGTATCGGGTCGGCGCGCAGCACCGGGAGATCGCTGTCAAAACCGCTACACTCGGCGCGCCAGCCGGCCGCGGCCACCGGCGGCGAATCGCAGCCGAACCGCACGGCGAGGCGTTGCTGCCAGCTGTCGGCATCGACATCGCACCGCCGCGCGCCGCGCAGCAGCGCCGCCAACGCCGGGCAATCGGAGGCGTCGATCGCGGCGGAAAAGGGGCCGGCCAGCCCCGGCAGGTAGACCGTGCAGTCACTCATCGCAGCGATTGTCGCCGCAGTCGCAAAGGCGGGTAAAGGCTGGCACACTCGAATGGCGGGCGGAGTCCCGGGGCACAACCCGGCCACAATCCGGCCACCATCAGATTGCACCGACAATAACGATACGAGAGTCCGCCGGTCGCCGTATGAACAAGAAAAAGCTGCTGCTGATCATGCTTATCGCCACGCTGGTGGGCGCGTATTTCGCTTTCGATCTGGGGCGCTTTTTCAGTCTCGACTACATCAAGTCACAGCACGCTGCGCTGCAGGCTTTCGCCGACCAGCGGCCGCTGCAGGCGGCGCTGATCTATTTCACGATTTATGTTGCGGTGACCGGCCTGTCGCTGCCCGGCGCGGCGGTGATGACGCTGCTCGGCGGCGCTATCTTCGGCCTGCTGTGGGGCACGCTGATCATCTCCTTCGCCGCCAGCATCGGCGCCACGCTGGCCTTTCTGGCCGCGCGCTTTCTGCTGCGCGACGCGGTGCGCGCGCGCTTCGGCGCGCAGCTGAGCACCATCGATGCCGGCATCGAACGCGACGGCGCCTTTTATCTGTTCACCCTGCGGCTGGTGCCGGTGTTCCCCTTTTTCGCCATCAACCTGCTGATGGGGCTGACGCCGATCCGCACCCTGACCTTCTATTGGGTCAGCCAGATCGGCATGCTCGCCGGCACGCTGGTGTACGTGAACGCCGGCACCCAGCTGGCGCAGATCGACAGCCTCGGCGGGATTCTCTCCCCGGGCCTGCTGTTTTCCTTCGCGCTGCTGGGCATCTTCCCGCTGATCGCCAAAAAGATTGTGGACATCGCCGCGGCGCGCAAGCGCTATCGCAACTGGCCCAGGCCCGAGCGCTTCGACACCAATATGGTGGTGATCGGCGCCGGCTCCGGTGGGCTGGTGGCGGCCTACATCGCCGCCGCGGTGAAGGCGCGGGTGACGGTGGTGGAGAAGCACAGGATGGGCGGCGATTGCCTGAATACCGGCTGCGTGCCCTCCAAGGCGCTGATCCGCTCGGCGAAGTTTCTCGCCCAGGTGCAGCGCTCGCGCGACTACGGCATCCGCAGCGCCAGCGCGGAATTCGACTTCGCCGAAGTGATGGAGCGGGTGCAGGCGGTGATCCGGCGCATCGAGCCGCACGATTCGGTGGAGCGCTTCACCGGCCTCGGCGTCGATGTGCTGCAGGGCGAGGCGCGCATCACTTCGCCGTGGACGGTGCAGGTGGGCGACAGCGAAATCAGCACGCGCAACATCGTCATCGCCAGCGGTGGCCGGCCGGCGGTGCCGCCGATTGCGGGCATCGAGGACAGCGGCTATCTGACCTCGGACACGCTCTGGGAGCTGCGCCAACTGCCGCGCCGGCTGGTGGTGCTCGGCGGCGGGCCGATCGGCTGCGAGCTGGCGCAGTGCTTCGCGCGCTTCGGCAGCGAGGTGAGCATCGTCGCGCGCCGCGCCCAGCTGCTGCCGCGCGAGGATGCCGACGCCGCGGCGCTGGTCGAGGAGCGCTTCGCCGCCGAGGGCATCCGCCTGTTCACCGGCACCGAGGCGCTGGCCTGCCACGGCGGCGGCGACGGCCAGCCGGGAACGCTGCGCTGCCGGCGCGGCGATGAGCAGATCGAGCTGCCCTTCGACCAGCTGCTGGTGGCCACCGGCCGGCAACCGAATACCGAGGGTCTGGGGCTGGAGGCGCTGGGCATCGCCTGCGACGCCGACGGCACGTTGCACACCGACGATTTCCTGCGCGCCGGCTACCCCAATATCTACGCGGTGGGCGATGTCGCCGGCCCCTACCAGTTCACCCACACCGCGTCGCATCAGGCCTGGTTTGCCGCGGTCAATGCGCTGTTCGGCGACTTCAAGCTGTTCCGCGCCGACTACTCGGTGATCCCCTGGGCGACCTTCTGCGAGCCGGAGGTGGCGCGCGTCGGGCTCAACGAGCGCGAGGCCAAAGAGCGCGGCATCGCCTGCGAGGTCACCCGCTACCCGCTGGATGATCTGGACCGCGCCATCGCCGACGGCGAGGCCCACGGTTTCGTCAAGGTGCTCACCGAGCCGGGCAAGGATCGCATCCTCGGCGCGACGATAGTGGGTGAGCACGCCGGCGACCTGATCGCCGAGTACGTCACCGCGATGCGCCACAAGCTGGGGATGAACAAGATCCTCGGCACCATCCACATCTACCCCACGCTGGCCGAGGCCAACAAGTTCGCCGCCGGCGAGTGGAAAAAGGCCCACGCGCCGCAGGGGCTGCTCGGCTGGCTGGCGAAGTATCACCGCTGGCGACTGGGCTAGTCTGCGCCCGCGCCCACCACGCCTCTCCCGCCCGGAGATCCGGCTCGATGCGGCAGCGCACAAACGATGGGGGCTCGCCGAACTGTGACCGCGCCAAACATGCCGCTGCGGCGAATGTGATCGCAACCACAGTTCACCGGCGCCGTTTTGGCTCAGTCTTTTCACTGCAGCCTGAAAGCTTGAATTCTTAAGTTTTTGAAATGATTTCCGTCTCGATAATTTGCAGCGCGGAGTATTAGCTAAACTAGTCCCTCGCCGCTACCCAAGCAGTCAGCGTGCCAGCCCCAAATAAGGAATCACGGAGAGCGATCCAGATGAATAACGCAAAAATCCCTCAAGCTCCGAGCAAAGACAAGCTCGGCAGCCCCGCCAGCAAGCAGGCCGATATCGGCAAGGCCGCGCACTGGATGCGCCTGCTTAACGTCGGCGCCGAGCGCAGCGCCGGCCTCAATCGCGTCGCGGTACTCAGCGCCAACTGAGCGCAAATGGTGGCGGCGGCCTGCGGCGCAACGCGGGCCCCGTCACAGCGCAGGCTGCACCGCAGGTGGTGCGCGGCGCTCGGCAATCGGCAGGTGCAAGGCCGCCGAAATCAGCGACAACGCCACTCCCAACCACCACACCAGCTGATAACTGCCGGTGCGGTCGTACATCACCCCGCCCAACCAGACACCGAAGAAGCTGCCAATCTGGTGGCTGAAAAAGACGACGCCGTAGAGCATCGCCATGTAGCGCGTGCCGAACATCACCGCGACCAGCCCCGAGGTCAGCGGCACGGTCGATAGCCACAACAGGCCGATGAAGGCGGCGAAACAGAGCACCGTGGCCGGCGTCACCGGCAGCAGCACGAACAGTGAGATGGCCAGCGCGCGACCGAGATAGATCCACGCCAGCAGATTCTTTTTGCTCCAGCGCCCGCCAGCGACCCCCGACGCATAGGCACCGATCACGTTAAACAGGCCGATGACGCCGATCGCCCAGCCGGCCAGCTCGGCGCTGACGCCGACATCGCCGAGATACGGCGGCAGGTGCACGGTGATGAAGGCGAGCTGGAAGCCGCAGGTGAAAAACCCGGCGACCAGAAGCACATAGCTGCGCTGCGCGAAAGCATGGCGCAGGGTATCGGCGACGCTCATCTCCGGCGAGTCGTGCACCTGATCGCGACCATCGCCGCGCAACACCACCGCCAGCAGCGGCACCGCAGCCACGCTGGCGGCCATCAGCAACAGCGCGGTCGACCAGCCCCAGGCGCCGATAAAGCCCTGCCCCATGGGCGCGTAGAGAAACTGGCCGAGGGAGCCCGAAGCCGTCGCCAGACCCATCGCCCAGGAGCGCCGCTCCGCCGGCACCTGGCGGCCGAGCACCGCCACCACCAGCGAGAAGCTGGCGCCGGCCAGCCCCAGCCCGACCAGCACCCCGGCGCCGAGCATCATCAGCGCCGGGGTATCCGCCCAGGGCATCAGCAGCACCCCGGCGGTGTACAGCACGCCGCCGCCGGCGAGCACCCGCGCGGTGCCCCAGCGATCCGCCAGCGCGCCGGCCACCGGCTGGCCGGCGCCCCACAGCAGGTTCTGCACCGCGACGGCGAGGGCGAAGACTTCGCGATCCCAGCCGTGGGCGCTGCTCAGCGGCTCGTTGAACAGGCCAAAGCTGGCGCGCACGCCGAAGGTGATCACCGAAATCAGGCAGCCACAGATCACGATCCAGAGAAAATTATTGCCGGGCTGTGCGTCCGATCGGGCGGTCTGGGACATGGCGCGGGTTCCGGGAATTGGCGACGGCGGCAAGTCTGCGCCGCAGTGGACAACCGTTCAAGCGTCGCTGGCACCCGAAACCGGCGCACAAAAAAGGCCGCCCCGAAGGGGCGACCTATCAGCGGCCCATCAGCCCATCGGCGACGCGGGCGCCGCCGGGCTGGCTTTAATCAGGCCGGCACATCGACGAAGTGCAGATCGACCATGTCCTGCATGACGCGGATCACCTGCTGGCTGTAGCCGGCTTCGTTGTCGTACCAGACGTAGAGCACGCAGCTGCCGCCATCGACGATGGTGGCTTCGGAATCGACCGTGCCGGCGTGCGGCGCGCCGACCATATCGGTGGAGACCAGCTCGGTGGAGGCGGTGTAGCCGATCTGCTCCTGCAGATCCGAGTCGATGGCGACCTTGCGCAGGAAAGCGTTGAGCTCCTCTTTGCTGGTCGGGCGATCGAGATTGAGGTTCATCACCGCCAGCGAAACGTTCGGCGTCGGCACGCGGATGGCGTTGCCGGTGAGCTTGCCGGCCAGTTCCGGCAGCGCCTTGACGGCGGCCTTGGCGGCGCCGGTGGAGGTGATCACCATGTTCAGCGGCGCGCTGCGGCCGCGGCGCTCGGCGCTGTGGTAGTTGTCGATCAGGTTCTGATCGTTGGTGTAGGCATGCACCGTCTCGATGTGGCCGTTGTGGATGCCGAATTCGTCGTTGATGACCTTCAGCGTCGGCACGATGGCGTTGGTGGTGCAGCTGGCGGCGCAGACGATGTTTTCGCCCGGTTCGAGAATCTGGTGGTTGATGCCGTAGACGATATTCTTGATATCGCCCTTGGCCGGCGCGGTCAGCAGCACCTTGGCGGCGCCCTTGGATTTGAGGTGCAGGCCGAGCCCTTCGCGGTCTTTCCAGATGCCGGTGTTGTCGACGATCAGCGCGTTGTTGATGCCGTATTCGGTGTAGTCGATGGAATCCGGCGAATTGGCGTAGATCACCTGGATGTAGTTGCCATTGGCGATGATCGCCTTGTTCTCTTCATCGACGGTGATCGAACCGTTGAACGGGCCGTGGATCGAATCGCGGCGCAGCAGGCTGGCACGCTTTTGCAGATCACCCTGGCGACCGCCGCGCACGACGATGGCGCGCAGGCGCATCTTGTTGCCGGAGCCGGTGCGCTCGACCAGCAGTCGCGCCAGCAGGCGGCCGATGCGGCCGAAGCCGTACAGCACGACATCGCGCGGCGCCTTGCCACCGAAATCGCCGCTGACGATATCCGCCAGCTCGCGGCCGAGGAAGTCGCTGATCGTCTCGCCCTCACCGCTCGCGGCGTACTGGCTGTTCAGCTTGCCGAGATCGACGCGGGCCGGGCCGTGCAGATCCATCTTGCTCATCACTTCGAGCATTTCGAAGCTGCGCGCCAGATCCAGCTCGTGGCCTTCCAGCTGGCGGGCAAAACGGTGCGCCTTGATGATATCGATGGTCGTGGAATTCATCAGCCGGCGGCCGTAGATCTGTACGATCACGCCGCGCTCGCGGTACATCTCGCCGACCAGAGGAATCATCTTCTCCGCCATGCTCTGGCGGCTCTTCCACTCCTGGAGATACTGTTCGCTGGGATTTGCGCTCATGATTGACACCTTGGGTAACGAAAAAAACGGTTCGCCGCATCAGAGTATCGACGATCACAGCGCGGCTGCACGGGCGGGCACTGCGGCACTGGCCCCTGCTGCACTGCGGAAAGGCGCGCATCATAACAGACTAGAAAGGCGATGAATCTCGCCCCATGGGGAGTGAAAAGTCGCGATGTGAAGCAAATCCCAGCGACTGTGCGAACACCTGCGCGCAATGTGACACAGCGCGCGCAGCGGCGAGCTACAGCTCAGCGCCGAGCAGCTCCGGCTCGAACGGAAAATGCGACAGCAGCGCGCAGCCGTCCTCGGTGATCAGCACCTGCTGCTCCAGCTTCACCCCCTGCGCGGCGCCGACCTCGCCGACATAGCTCTCCACGCAGATGCACATTCCCTCTGCCAGCTGATCGTCGTAGATGAACTGGCTGTCCTGCGGATAGAACACGCAGGGCCACTCGTCGGACATGCCGATGCCGTGAAACATCACCGGATAGCGCTGCTGGCGAAACCGCTCCGGCTGCCGGTAGCCCAGCTCGGTCAGCTCGCGAAAACCCATCCCCGGCTTCATCAGCGCGATATTGTGCTGGATCTCGGTCCAGGCGCGGCTGTACAGCTCGCGCTGGTAATCGCTGGGCCTGCCGGGGCCGCTGAAAAAGGCGCGCGAAATATCCGCCGCATAGCCGAAAGGGCCGATCAGATCGGTATCGAAGCAGACCAACTCGGCGGCGCGGATCAGCCGTGAAGAGGCCTCCTGCTGCCAGGGGTTGGTGCGATCGCCGGCGGACAGCAGACGGCACTCGATCCAGTCGCCGCCGGCCTCGGTATTGGCCTGCCAGAGATGACTCCACAGCCGGGTTTCGCTGATCCCCGGCCGGCAGTGCTCGCGCATCCGGTACATGCCATCCTCGGCCACGGCGATGGCGTGGTTCATGCACAACACCTCCTCGGCCGACTTGATGCGCCGCGCGTATTCGATCACATCGCTGCCATCGACCACCTCGACGCCCAGTGCGGCGAAGGCCGCCGGGGCGCGCGTGCCGGCACGCTCCACGGCGAGGCGCCGCTTGCCAGCGCCGTGCCGGTCGAGCAGATCGGTGATCTGGCGGGCCCACTTGGCGTACCACTCGTCGATGCGATTACCGGCGAACATGTACGACAACGGGCAGATATCGTCGCGAATTTCGTCGATCGTGCCCAGTTGTGCCGCTGTGTTACGGCCCGGCTCGGAATCGAAATACACCACCGGCCCCTCGGCCGGCACGAACAGATAGCCGGCGAGGATGTGGGTCTGAAAAACCGCGCAGTTGCGCACTCCGGTGGCGTAGCGCACCGACAGCGGGCTGAGCAGTACGCAGGCGGCGTAGTCGCGGGCCTTGAGTTCGTCGCGCACGCGCTGCAAGCGGTAGCGGCGCATCTTGTCCAGATCGATCAGCGCTTCGGTGTCGGTGAGCTGCACCGGTGGGGTGATGGCGGCGGCCTGCTTCAGACTCAGGTTCTGTTTCATCGCGCATTCCGAGTGAGCGGCAAGCGGCCATCGCGAAGCCGCGCGGCTTCACGCCCGGCAGACTGCCAATGCCTGACTCAGTCCCGGTAGTCGGGCGACTGCTGGTCGAGAATCGCCATGATTTCATCCAGATGGCGATCCGCGGACCAGCTGTAATCGAGCCACTGCTGCACCGTCTTGCGCGCCACGGCATCGGCCAGCACCTTCAGCTCGCGGCCGCTGGAGAGCGCGGTGATCAGCGTTTCGCAGGCGCGCTCGAAGTAGTAGAGATCGTCGAAGGTCTGGGCGATGGTCTCGCCCACGGCCATAAAGCCGTGGTTGCCCATCAACACGATCGGCTTGCCGTCGAGCACACCGGCCAGGCGCTCGGCCTCATCGTCCAGCCCCATGCCGTTGAAATCGCTGTCCACCGCGATGCGCTCGAAAAAACGCGCGGTATTCTGGTCGATCGGCGGCATGCTCGGGTCGGCGAGACAGGCCAGCGCGGTGGCGTATTTCGAGTGCACGTGCATCAGGCAGCGCGCACTGGGCACGGCGCGGTGGATGGCGCCGTGGATGCACCAGGCAGTGGGGTCGATGTCATCGCGCTCGCCGCTCTGCGGATCGCGGGCATCGACGCGCAGCAGCTCGCTGGCGCGGATGCGCGAAAAATGCCGGCCGCAGGGGTTGAGCAGGAACTCGGCGCCATCTTCGGAGAGCGCATAGCTGAAATGATTGGCCACTGCCTCGTGCATATTCAGCTGCGCGGTCCAGCGAAAACAGGCGGCCAATTGCTCGCGGGCGCGGCGCTCGGCATCGCTGCGGGATTTCAGTTCAGTCACGGGCATGGCTCATCCTCGGCGGGGGCGGCCGGTGGTCGACCGCGCGTGCCAGCATTTAAAGGCCGCCCGCCCCGTGGCCACAAGCGAGAAAATCGCCACTCAGGCATTAGATCGATTAATGCCGAATTTATTGCACCGTGACGCACCCTGTGCTGCCATCGCGATGACGCCAACCACCGCCCACGGGAGCCACAGATGCGCAAGCCCCTGCCGCCGCTCAACTGGCTGCGCAGCTTCGAGGCCGCCGCACGCCATCTCAGTTTCACCGGCGCAGCCGCCGAGCTGAGCGTCACCCAGTCCGCCGTCAGCCAGCAGGTCAAATGCCTGGAACACTACCTCGGCCAACCGATGTTTCTGCGCAAACCGCGGCGACTGGAGCTGACCGACGGCGGCCGCAACTTCCTGCGCTCGGTGGAGGACGCCTTCCAGAGCCTGCGCCACGGCACCGCGGCCTTTCTCGGCCGCGACGACGAAGCCTCGCTGGAGGTCAAGGCCAACACCGCCTTCTCGGTGCTCTGGCTGATGCCGCGGATCGGCGATTTTCTGCAACGCCACCCCTGGATCGAGCTGGATCTCAGCGCCACCTTCTGGCCCAGCGAATACGCCACCAGCCATGCCAGCGTGCTGATCCGCTATGGCCGCGACGACTTCGAGGGCGCCGCCGGCACGCCGCTGGCAGCGCAGTCGATGTACCCGGTGTGCGCGCCGCCGCTGCTGAAATCGCTGCGCGAACCCGCGGATCTGGAAAAGCACGTTCTGCTGCGCATCAACGGCATCGATGACTGGGATTACTGGGCCAAAGGCGCCGATCTGCCGCCCCCTCGCGGCCGCGGCCAGCACCAGTTGATGACCTACGTGCTGACCTCCAGTATGGCGGTGCAGGGGCTTGGGGTCGCGCTCGGTCACGATGTGGTCAGCGGCGAACGGATCGCCGCCGGCGAATTGGTCGCGCCCTTCGATATCCGCGTACCGATGCGCGACAACTACTACCTGGTCACGCCGCGGCCGAAGGCGCTCAACGAAGCGGCACGGCTGTTTTGCGATTGGCTGTTGGAGGAGCTTGGAGACTAGGGATCGGGCCCCGACTGAGCGGGGCGCCGCCAATTAATCGGTGGTTTTCTTGCCAAAACGCCGCTGCAGCGTATGAATCCAGATACCGCTCAGAAACCAGGCATAGGCGTAGGTACCAATGGCAACCAGTACGAATACCACCACGATATCCGTGGCGCTGCCATTTAGTGAGAAGCCCGGGACATAGCCGAACAGGAATGGGGCGAGGTAAAGAAATTTCGCAAACTTGAAAGCGGAGAATGCGGTTTTCCACATATCGGCTTTCGCAATAGTGGCACCCGCGAATGCCGCAATACATACCGGAGGCGTGATGTTGGAATCCTGGGAGAGCCAATACACGATCATATGGGCCGCCAGTGGATTGACACCCAAGTGAGTCAGCGCCGGCACCGCAACGACTGCAGTTATCAGATAAGCCGCCGTCACCGGCACACCCATACCCAATACCAGGGAAGCCAGTGCAATGAGCAATATGGTCAGAAAGAGCTTGCCGTCGGCCAGTTCGATCACTATATCGGCAAAGGTCAGCACCAAGCCGCTATAGGTCAGAACGGCAATGATGATACCGATCACGCCAATGGTGGCGCCAATTTTCAGACTGTTTTCAGCGCCGTTCCTCGATGCTTCAACAAATCTCCAGACACCTATCCGGGTGTCTTTCCTGAACCAGCTCACGATGATGCAGGAAAAAAGACCGAGGATCGCAGCGTAACCCGGCGAGTAACCGGTGAGCATGAATAAAGTGATCACCCCCAGCGGCAGCAGATAGAACCACTCGCTGCGAAATATCGACATAGCGCTCTGCTCGGACTTTTCTCCAACAATGTTGTACTTCTTTGCTTCGTAGTGAACCATGACGAAAACGCTGAAGAAATACATTATCGCAGGGAAGATGGCGACCAGCATGATCTGTGAATACGGCAGCCCGGTGAGTTCAGCCATGATAAAGCCACCGGCACCCATGATCGGTGGCATAAACATGCCACCTATGGACGCAGCGGGCTCGATACCACCTGCAATATGCGGCTTGAAACCGGCTCGCTTCATCAACGGAATCGTAAAGGCACCAGTGGACACCGTGTTGGCGATTGCGCTGCCGGAAATCGAGCCAAACAACCCGCTGGCGATCACCGACACCTTTCCCGGGCCGCCGACCTTGTGTCCCACCGCAGCCATGGGCCAGTCCATGAAGAATCGGTGTGCACCGCATTTTTCAAGGAAGGCACCGAATATGACAAACAACACGACATAGGTCGCCAATACGTTGGCCATGATGCCGAATACGCCGTCGCTCTTGTAAAAGATACTGGTGCAAAGATCCGGAAAAGTGTCACCCGCATGTGAAATCAGCTCGGGGGCATAATCTCCATACACGCCATAGAGCAACATGATGGAGCCGATGACCACGAAGACCTTGCCCACCACCCGCCGGGCCAGCTCAATACCGAGAAGGACGCCGACGACTGCTACGGATTTATCGAGCACGGTCTCGGCACCAGCCCGATAATTGATCACTTCGAAATTGTAGATCCAGTAACCGATGGTGACAATTGAAGTCAGAATCAGCAGGTAGTCAATCAGACGACCAAGCGGATTACTGGATTTATACAGCAGGAAAACGAGTATGTACGTTACTAAGACGTAGATGCCGCGGTGATACTGCGTTGCCGCGGGCTCAAGCACCGCGGAGTAGGAATAGAACAGCACCAGGAAAACAGCCAGGACATCGAAAACGTACTGTTCGGCACGGGCCAGTTTGTCAAACACCGTCTTCCTCTCATTGTGATTATTGTCAGGCTGGCGGTTGCAGTCTGCATTTATTTGAAGGGCGGGCCTCATGGCCCGCCACGGCATTACCACCTATCCAAGCAAACACTGCAAAATTGCTGCGCTGGCCCGGCCAGCGTTGGAAGCAGGCTCGAAATGCTCATTTACCCTGCGTAAACTGCGCCTTTTCACCTGTTTGCGCCTTGGCCGGGCTGCGCTCGCTGCATTTTGCAGGACTTCCCTAGAGGATACCCTTATCTTTCCAGAATTTCTCAGCCCCCGGATGCAGCGGGGTAACGATCCCGTCTACGCCACGGCCAACCGACATGTCCTTGAAGGTTTTTTTCTGCTCCCTCATGTAGGCCAGACCTTCATCGGTATAGATTTTGGACAACAGGTCGTAGACGATCTCGTCAGACACCTCTGAGTTGGCGACCCACAGCGCCGAATCCTGAAACGAGGGCGAATCCCTGTCTACGCCCTTGTAGGTTCCCCCCGGCACGGCCAGCTTTGAAAAATAGGGATACTTCTCATAGAAACCGCTCTCCTCCGCATCCTTGCCAAGGTCCACCAGGTCGATATCGTTGGTTTGTGCGGCCATGATCACAGCGCCACTGGGAAACGCGGTAAACAACCAGAAGGCATCCAGTTGATTGTTGCCGAAAGCATTTGCGGCATCGTTGTAGCCCATAGCATTGCGTTCGATCTTGTCCCAGATTCCCATGTGGGTAAAGAACAGCTCGCAGTTCGCAAAAGCACCGGACCCCGCGTTACCTACACCGACCTTTTTCCCTTCGAGATCTTTCACGCTCTTTATTCCAGAGCCCTTGCGCACGACCAGCTGGGCGGGGGCGCCATAGAGGAATGATACCGCCATGACATCTTCATACTTGTTGGTATCGTTCTTGAGCAGGCCCTCTCTACCGAGGTAGACGTGGCCGGAATACACCACACCAAAATCCGACTTGCCCTGATTGACCTTGCGCAGGTTTTCGATGGATCCAGCGGATGACTGGGCCTTTACTTGGTAGTCTTCCGACTCTTTGACCGGGCCATAAACCTGGATTGCGTTAGCCACAACCTGGAAGGTTCCGCCTGCCGGCCCTCCTCCAAATACGATTCTTTCCGCAGCGGTGGTCAGCGCTGGCAAGGCCAGCGTCACTACAGTAGCGGTGGTCAGTAGATATTTTTTTAATTCCATTATCTTGTCCCGATGTGTCGATTGGGCCGATGGATTGACGTCTCTCCGGCAGGCCGACCCGATTGATCCTGCCCGATCTGAGACGAGGCACCCGAATGTACGGACAGCATCACAGCTCGCTCTCCTGGCACCCACTATTGGATGGATACCCTGTGCCTGAGATACGGATGCCTGTCGCCATTGTGCACTTCTAGCCCAACAGGCTCAGGCCCCGGTTGATCTATGTCAATCTTTGGTAGTAGACCCGCCCTGCCTCGCAGGCAGCCAATTGCCTAATAAATCTTATATTTCAAAGACTTATGGGGGCATAATCGTCGAGAAGACTGTGTCGACGGACCCGCTTGCAAGACGCATCGAGGCAATCGAAGACATCGGCGCGGGCGAGATCGCGGACCTTGTAGATGTAGATACGAATGCGGACGCCCCCCCTTTTCAGGCTGCAGAAGGAGGATTCGGCCCACTATCCCGGCAGTTGCCGCGCCGACTCATGCTCGGTTCAAAGAGGGGAGCCGTGGACGCCGCTGTCGGCCTCACGAGAGCGCTGATCAATGGCGACAGACGTTGATCCTGCTGCTCCCGATCAGAAAGCGGCTATTGCAACCAGGCGTAAAAATCGCTGCACGAAGGCGATAGCAGAGACGACACATCATGTGCCACCGAATATTGCGGCCGATGTGCTTCGATAATACGGTACTTCGCCCACTATCCCCGGCGAAGTACCACACGGCCTCCCTTAGGGAACCTCTGCAAAATTGCTGCGCTTCCCCGGCCGGCATTGAAATACAGGCTCAAAATGCTCATTTGCTCCGCGTAAACTGCGCTTATTCGCCTGTTTCCGCCTTGATCGGGCTGCGCTCGCTACATTTTGCAGAGCTTCCCTTATACCGCGACAGCAGTCCAACAGCATCAAAGCTGGCAGAAAGAATGCCACAGTAAACACGGCATGCACCGGCACGAACAATCAGAGCCAGCGCGACGCCAATGGCAGTCGGCCTGGAAACTACATATTGCGCCGATACTTGCCGCCGACCTCAAACAGCGCCTCGGTAAGCTGGCCAAGCGAACAATACTGCACCGCATCGACCAGCTGCGCGAAAACGTTGTCGTCGTTGATCGCCGCCTGTTGTACGCGCCGCAGCGCGGCCTCAGCGGCCTCGGCATTGGCGGACTGAAAATCGTGCAGGCGCTTGAGCTGGCTCTGCTTTTCCTGTTCGGTCGAACGCGCCAGCTCGATCTCGAAACCCTGGTCGGATTGCTTCGGATTGAGGAAGGTATTGACGCCGATGATCGGCAGCGAACCATCATGTTTTTTATGCTCGTAAAAGAGCGATTCTTCCTGAATCCTGCCGCGCTGGTAACCGGTCTCCATCGCGCCGAGGACGCCGCCGCGCTCGGAGATGCGCTCGAATTCAGCCAGCACCGCTTCTTCGACCAGCTCGGTCAACTCGTCGATGATAAATGCGCCCTGATTGGGATTCTCATTCTTCGCCAGCCCCCACTCGTTGTTGATGATCAGCTGGATCGCCAGTGCGCGGCGCACCGATTCTTCGGTCGGCGTGGTGATCGCCTCGTCGTAAGCATTGGTGTGCAGGCTGTTGGTATTGTCGTAGGTGGCGATCAGCGCCTGCAGCGTGGTGCGAATATCGTTGAAATCCATCTCCTGCGCGTGCAGCGAGCGGCCGGAAGTCTGGGTGTGGTATTTGAGCTTTTGCGAACGCTCGTTGGCACCGTATTTGAAGCGCATGGCGGTGGCCCAGATGCGCCGCGCAACGCGGCCCATCACGGTGTATTCCGGGTCCATGCCGTTGCTGAAGAAAAATGAAAGATTCGGCGCAAAATCATCGATGTGCATGCCCCGAGCGAGGTACGACTCAACGTAGGTAAAGCCGTTGGCCAGGGTAAAGGCAAGCTGGCTGATCGGGTTCGCGCCGGCCTCGGCGATGTGGTAGCCGGAGATCGACACCGAGTAGAAATTGCGCACGCCGTGATGGACGAAATACTCCTGAATGTCGCCCATCATCTTCAGGCTGAACTCGGTGGAAAACAGACAGGTATTCTGGCCCTGATCCTCTTTGAGAATGTCCGCCTGCACCGTGCCGCGCACATTGGCCAGCGTCCATGCCTTGATTTTTTCGATCTCTTCATCGGTTGGCTTGCGGCCGTTTTCTTCCTCGAATCTCGCCATCTGCTGGCGGAAGGCAGTATTGAAGAAAAAGGCCAGAATAATCGGCGCCGGGCCGTTGATGGTCATCGACACGGAAGTTGTCGGCTTGCACAGATCGAAGCCGCCGTAGAGCACCTGCATATCTTCAACGGTGCAGATCGAGACACCGGAATTGCCCACCTTGCCGTAAATATCCGGGCGCTCGGCCGGATCGTGGCCGTACAGCGTCACCGAATCGAAAGCGGTCGACAGGCGCGTCGCGCTGGCGTGCTCGGAAAGCCGTTTGAAGCGCTGGTTGGTGCGGAACGGGTCGCCCTCACCGGCGAACATGCGGGTCGGGTCCTCGCCCTCGCGCTTAAAGGCGAACACCCCGGCGGTGTACGGAAAACTGCCCGGCAGATTCTCCAACAGCAGCCATTTGAGCAGCTCGCCGTGATCCTCGAATTGTGGCAACGCCACCTTGCGGATCGGATTGCCGGACAGCGTGGTATGGGTCAGCGCGGTGCGAATTTCCCTGTCGCGGATTTTCACCACATATTCATCGCCGGAATAGCTCTCGCGCACTGCCGGCCAGATTTCGATCAGCTTTTTCGCCCGCGGGTCGAGCAGCTCGTCGCGCTTGGCGATCAGCGCGTCGATGTCGGCCAGCGCCGCCGCGCCGGATTCGGCCAGCATGCGTTTGGTTTCGGCGAGCTGCTGGCGCTCGCGGGCGATCCTCGCCTGCGCGCGCGCGGTCTGCTTGTAGTCGCGCACGGTCTCGGCGATCTCGGCCAGATAGCGCTGGCGCTGCGCGGGCACGATGGCCGAGGCCTTGGTCGATTCGCGGGTGGCGACGCGCCCGATCTGGCCGCCCGCCGATTGCAGCCCTCCGGCCTGCAGCAGATCGAGAATTTCCTGATACAGGCCGCTGACGCCGTCGTCGTTGAAGCGCGATGCAATGGTGCCGTAGACCGGCATCTGCTCCGGCGGCTGGCCGAAGGCTTCGCGGTTGCGCTGCACCTGCTTGCGCACGTCGCGCAGGGCGTCGGCCGCACCTTTGCGGTCGAACTTGTTGATCGCGACGACATCGGCGAAGTCGAGCATATCGATCTTTTCCAGCTGGCTCTGGGCGCCGAACTCCGGGGTCATGACATACATCGACACATCGCAAAACGGCACGATACCGGCATCTCCCTGCCCGATGCCGGGTGTTTCGACGACGATAAAGTCAAAACCGGCCAGTTTGGTGGCGGCGATGATGTCCGGCAGCTGCGCCGGCACCTCGCCCTGGGTATCGCGCGTGGCGATCGAGCGCATGTAGATATTGGGATGGTCGATGGCGTTCATGCGGATGCGGTCGCCAAGCAGCGAACCACCGGTCTTTTTGCGCGTCGGGTCGATGGCGATGATGGCGATTTTCAGCGCGTCACCGTGGTCGAGCCGGAAGCGACGGATCACTTCATCGGTCAGCGAGGATTTGCCCGAACCGCCGGTGCCAGTGATGCCGAGCACCGGCACCGCCGCGTCCAGTGCGCCGGCCTCAGCGACGATCGCATCGCGCATCGCGCCGGGCAGGGTTTCGTTTTCCAGCGCGGTGATGGTCTGCGCCAGCGCGCGCCAGTCGCCGGATTTCAGCGCGTCCGTGCTCTGCGGCGCGGCCTGGCCGGGATCGAAATCGGCGCGCTGGATCATGTCCAGAATCATGCCCTGCAAGCCCATTTTCTGGCCGTCTTCGGGCGAGTAGATGCGCGCCACGCCGTGTTCGTGCAGCTCGCGGATCTCCGCCGGGACGATCACCCCGCCGCCGCCGCCGAAGACGCGGATATCCGCGCCACCGCGCTCGCGCAGCATATCGACCATGTATTTGAAGTACTCGACGTGGCCGCCCTGGTAGGAGCTGACGGCGATGCCCTGCACATCCTCCTGCAAGGCGGCGTTGACGATCTCCGCCACCGAGCGGTTGTGGCCGAGGTGGATCACTTCGACGCCACCGGCCTGGAGGATGCGGCGCATGATGTTGATCGAGGCATCGTGGCCATCGAACAGGCTGGCGGCGGTGACAAAGCGAACCTTGTGCTGGCTGGCGGCAGCGGTGTTCTGCGGGACGCTGTCGCTGGATACGCCTTGGGCTGCTGCGCTGGACATGGGTGAATCCTCCCCCGGCAGGGCCCGCGGCAGGCAGCACCGGGGTGGTGGCGGCGAGCGGGCAAACAGTGATTGATCGATCCATTCTATTGACGTTTACGTAAACGTCAATAATTCGCATTGCCAGCGGTCAAGCGCACCCTCGCACCAACCCCCCGAGCACGGCGAACTGCGCCACAGGGCCGCCACAATTACGTTTACGTCAACGTCAAAACATCGCTATAGTAGCCTGCATGTGTGCATCCATCGCCCGCGATATCGACGACGGTATGTCCTCGACCTACACCATCACGGATCTCGCCCAGGAGTACGGCATCACCACCCGTACCATCCGTTTTTACGAGGACAAAGGCCTGCTGGCGCCACAGCGCCGTGGCCGCACTCGCATCTACAGCCGCCGCGACCGAACCCGTCTGAAGCTGGTGCTGCGCGGCAAGCGGCTGGGTTTCTCGCTGGACGAAGTGCGCGAGATCATCGATCTCTACGACGGCACCCAACACGGCGAAACCGAACAGCTGCAACTGATGTGCCTGAAGCTGCGCGCTAATCGCGATGCCCTGCTGGCACAGCGCACCGATATCGATTCCGCACTCTCCGAGATGGAAGAGATGCGCCGGGATTGCGAAACCAAGCTGCGCGCCGCCGGAATCGAACCGCCACCCTGAACCGCCACCCTGAACCGGCCTCCTGAACCGGCACAGGCTGCCGGCACTG
>CBFCYW010000015.1:0-45235 GCA_965602395.1 uncultured Chromatiales bacterium | reverse complement strand
GCGCTTTTTCGCCTGTTTCCGCCTTCGCCGGGCTGCGCTCGCTACGTTTTGCAGAGCTTCCTTAAGTCCGCTAGCAGGCCCGTCGGCAAGGGTTGAGTAGTACATCATCATGTGATCCAAAAACGCCTTGGATTTCAAGCGCGCTCGGCGGTCGCCGGTCACAAGATGGCACATCTGGCCTGGATTGGGTCATCGTCGCCGGTTCCTGTGCGCGCAGGCCACAGCGTAACGGCAGCGGGGAGCAGGTGGCGGGAGCATCGCCAGTGCGATTACTTGAGCGAGCGCGGCGGCGAAGGATGCAACCCGGCGCTGTCCGACAAAAACCACACCCACAAAAAAGCCCGCGCGGATGAACCGGCGCAGGCCTTTGAATCTATGGTGCCCAGGGACAGAATCGAACTGCCGACACGGGGATTTTCAATCCCCTGCTCTACCGACTGAGCTACCTGGGCGTCGCAGAAGGCGCGTATTAAAGCGGCCGGCGACGGCCGAGTCAAGCGGCGCGCCGGCTCAGTCCTGCGGCGGCACGTAGCCCTCGGGGCGGCTGCCGCCCTCGCCGAAGAAGAACTTCTCCATCTCCTCTTCGAGGAACTGGCGCGCCTTGGGGTCGACCGGGGTCAGGCGGTACTCGTTGATCAGCATGGTCTGCAGCTTGAGCCACTCGGCCCAGCCCTCCTTGGAGACGTTTTCCCAGATGCGCTTGCCCAGCTCGCCGGGGTAGGTCGGGCGGTCGAGACCCTCGGCTTCGCGGCCGAGGCGTACGCAGTTAACCATTCGCGGCATGGGTCACTCCTGGGGTGTCTGGTGGCGGATATCGAGCTGTGCGAGCAGGCGGCTCACCGGACGGGCGAAGCCGCCCGGCGGTCGGCCGCCTTTATACCAGACGCTCTCGACGTCGGCCACGCCGCCGGCGCTGTCGGCGACCGCCACCAGCAGCGGTTCGATATCGAGGCGGAAGTGGCTAAAGACGTGGCGGAACGGCGCCAGCTGCTGCGGCTCGCCGAGCGCTGCGTAGCCCTGCGCGGCGAGCCAATCGAGCGCCGCGGCGCGGTCATCGAATTCGGGAAAGCTCCACAGCCCGCCCCACAGCCCCTGCGACGGGCGCCGCTGCAGCAGCAGGGCGCCGCCCGGCTCGCGCAGCAGCAGCATGCAGCAGCGCCGCAGCGGCTGCTCGCGACGCGGTTTGCTGGCCGGGTAGGCCTCTGGATTGCCCTGCTGGCGGGCGATGCAGCCGGCCGTCAGCGGGCAGCGCGCGCAGGCCGGGCGACGGCGGGTGCACAGGGTGGCGCCGATATCCATCATCGCCTGGTTGTACTCGGCCACCCGCGCCGTCGGGGTGAGCGCTTCGGAAAGCGCCCACAGCTCGCCGAGCACGGCGCTGCGCCCGGGCCAGCCGGGCACTGCGAAATGGCGCGCCAGCACCCGCTTGACGTTGCCGTCGAGGATCGCGTGGCGCGCCCCGCGCGACAGGCTGAGGATCGCCCCGGCGGTGGAGCGACCGATCCCCGGCAGCGCTTGCAGGGCGTCGATATCGTCGGGGAAGCGGCCGCCGTGCTCGGCCACCAGCAGCTGCGCGGCGCGGTGCAGATTGCGCCCGCGGGCGTAGTAGCCGAGGCCGGACCAGAGCGCCAGCACCTCGTCCACATCCGCCGCCGCCAGCGCTTGCAGATCCGCAAAGCGCGCGGTGAAGCGCTCGAAGTAGCCGATCACCGTGGCCACCTGGGTCTGCTGCAGCATCACTTCGCTGACCCACACCCGATAGGGCGTGGCGTCGCGCTGCCAGGGCAGGTCGTGGCGGCCGTGTTCGCGCTGCCAGTCGAGTACCGCCGCGGCAAAAGCGGCGGCCGCGGCGGCATCCGGCAGACGCTCGCCGCGGCCGCCCGCCGCACTCAATCGAACAGACCCTTGAGGCCGTCGCTCAGCTCATCCTTCAGCTTTTCTTCGGCGCGCTGCTTGGCGGCCTCTTCCTTTTCCTTCAGGCGCGCTTTTTCCGCGGCCTCCTTTTCCTTCAGGAGGGCCTTGGCCGCCGCTTCCTCTTCGCGCAGCTCGCGCTTGAGTTCATCCTCTTTGGCCTTGAGCTTGGCCTTGGCGCGATCCTTGACTGCGTCGGTGACGGCGCCGACGAAATCCGTCGCCAGATCATCGAAATGGCCGCGGATCGGCAGCGTCAGCTTGAGCCCGGCCAGATCGCTGCGCGCGCGCCCGCCCTGGCCCTTGGTGGTGTCGGTGAGCAGCACCCGCGCGCGGTAGTCGACGTACTCTTTCGGCAGATCGACGCTGCCGTCGCCACCGAGCCGCAGCAGCGGCGAGCGCATGTCCAGATCGTCGCTGCGCAGCACGCCCTGCTCGATCACCGCACTGACCGACATCGACGCGAAATCGGTGCTGACCTTCTCATCCGCGGCGTCCAGCTGCTGACCCTTCAGGGTCGCTTCGGCGCGGCGCAGATCGCCGCCGATATCGATGCCGGAGACCGCGCCATTGAGCAGCTCCAGCGCCAGCGTGCCATCGAGGGAGCGCTTGAGTGCGCCGACGCTGCCGCCGCGGCTGCGCAGGTCGAACTCGACACTGCCGTTGCCGGAGAGCGACTCGCTGCCGGTGGCATCGACCAGCAGCGGGCCGATATCGATGCCCGCCAGGCGCGCGTCGGCGGCGAAGGCCGGCTGCTCGCCGCGCGCATCCAGCCGCGCGCGCTTGCTCAGCGTGCCGCCGTACAGCTTCGCGGCCAGACCGGTGATCTGCAGCAGGCCGTCGGCGGCGCTCAGCGGCAGCTCGACCTGGCTGGCGCGAATCCCGGCGACCTTCAGCTCGCCGATGCCCAGCCGGCCGTCGAGTTGCAGTGCGCGCAGCATCTCCAGCGGCAGCTCGATGGGCACGTCGTCGCCCGCCGTCGCGGCGCTGTCGGCCGATGCGCCGGCCGATTCGCCGGCCGATTCGCCGTCTGATGTGCCAGATCCACCGGCCGACTCACCGCCGGCTGCAGCGCTCGCCTGGCCGGCCGAATCCGCGCCCTCGGCCGGTGGCGGCAGGTAGCGGTCGACGTCGATGCGATCCAGATCGAGGGCGAATTCCAGCCCCGGCGCGGTGTAGTCGGTGACCGCCAGATTGCCGCTGAGCTGGCTGCCGTCGAGGCCGACGAGCAGCTCGGAGAGTTCGGCGCGCTCGGCGCTGGCGCTGAAATTCAGCGCTGCGGACACCGCCCCCAGTGCCTCGGGATCGGCGCTTTGCGGGGGCTCGATGGCGAGGCGTTCGAGCAGCGCGCGGGCGTCGAATTCGGCGATCTCCAGCCGGCCGCTGGCGTTCGGCGCGCCGAGCAGTTCGGCCACGTTGACCTCGCCGCTCAGGGCGATGCCGGCCGCGTCGCCGCTCAGCCCGGTGAGCTTGACGGTCTGCGCGGCCAGATCGATGCCGAGATCGGTGGCGCCCAGCTGCAGGCGCTGCTCGCCGCCGGGCACCGCGTCGCCGCTGGCGTCGACGGCGAGATCCAGCCCGGCGATGGCGGCGCGCTGCAGATCGGCGGCGACGGTGATGTCGCCAGTCAGCGAGAGCAGCGCTTCGATGCCCTGGCTGGCGCTGGCGTAGCGGGCGCCGAATTCCAGCGGGAAGGCCTCGTCGAAGCGCACCGCGCCGAGGCTCAGATTGACCTGATCGACGAGCAGGTCGCTGTCCGCCTGGCGGTCGCGCAGGCTGATCTGCGCATCGACGATCTGCAAGCCGCCAATGGCCAGCGCGGCGAGACCGCTGCCCTCGCCCTCGCCGGCGGTGTCGGTCGCATCGGCTTCGGCGTCTGCCGCCGGGTCGCTGTCATCTTCACCGCCGGCGGCCAGATCCTCCCAGTTGCCGCGCCCGGCGGCGTCGCGCTCCAGCGCCAGCGACAGGCCGTCGAGGCGGATGGTGTCGACGCGCAGTTCGCGGCTGAGCAGCGGCAGCAATTGCACGCGGATCTGCGCTTCGCGCACGGCGGCGAAGGGCGTCTCGCCGAAGCCGGGGGCGTTGCCCAGCTGCAGGCCGCCGACGCCGAGGCCGATCCACGGAAACAGCGACAGTTCGAGGTCGCCGTCGATGCTCAGCTCGCGGCCGGTCTCGCGCTGCACCACATCGCGGATCTCGTCGCGGTAGTCGTTGGGATCGACCACGGCGATGATCACGGCGACTGCCACCAGCACGACGGCGATCAGGATGAGCGGGATGTAGATGAGTTTTTTCAAAGTCTTTTCCGTCCCTTGGCTTGCAGATGCTGTGCTGCGTGAGCAAATTCGCTCAAGTGTACCGCAGCTCGGTGCGCACTAGCTTGCCAGCTGGTCAGGACGGCGGCTACAGTGCGCATCCCCCTTTTCAGCACAGGATTTGGCAGGATGGAAGACCCAACAGAACCCGGCATCTGGGGCGGCATCGGCGGCGTGATCGCGGTAGTCCTGCTGTTTTTCTTCGGTCTCGGCTGGTATTGGAATCTGACCCCGGATGCCTTCGACGTGTCGGAGGTGGCGCAACAGCGCGCCGAGTCGTCACAGCACCAAGTAGTGGTCGGCTACACCACCACGGCGAGCCTGCTGCACGTCGCCGAGACCCTGCTGGAAAAACCCGGCGGCTACCTCAGCAACGATGTGATGCCGCCCTCCGTGCTGCTCGACGACATGCCCAACTGGGAGTTCGGCACGCTGGTGCAGGTGCGCGATCTGGCGCGCGCCATGCGCAATGAGATCAGCCGCTCGCAGAGCCAGTCGGTGGAGGATTCGGATCTCGCCATCGCCGAACCCAAGTTCAACTTCGACAACGGCAGCTGGATGTTCCCGGCCACCGAGAGCGAGTACCGCGACGCCATCGCCGCGCTCGCCGCCTACCTCGATCGGCTCGCCGACCCCAGCCAGCAGAACGCCCAGTTCTACGCCCGCGCCGACAATCTGCGCGACTGGCTGGCGATCGTCGAAAAGCGCCTCGGCTCACTGGCGCAGCGGCTCTCCGCCAGCGTCGGGCAGGTGCGCATCAACACCGATCTGGCCGGCGACGCCGGCGCCCAACAGGCCACCGCGGCGCCCGATCAGCTGCGCGTGAAGACGCCGTGGCTGGAGATCGACGATGTCTTCTACGAGGCGCGCGGCTCGGCCTGGGCGCTGATCCATTTCATGAAGGCCATCGAGGTCGACTTCCGCCAGGTGCTGGAGAAGAAAAACGCGCTGGTCAGCATGCGCCAGATCGTGCGCGAGCTGGAGGCGACCCAGGATACGGTGTGGGCGCCGATGATCCTCAACGGCAGCGGCTTCTCGCTGGTCGCCAACCACTCGCTGGTGATGGCCAGCTACATCGCCGCGGCCAACGCCGCGGTGATCGACCTGCGCAATCTGCTGGAGCAGGGCTGAGAACGGCCGTGCACCGCGCCACCAACGCTGCGCGGCCCGCTCGGGTCGCGCGATGAGCGTCGCGTGAAAAACAACGACACCCTGCGACGCCTGCGCCACGCGCTGGCGCTGAGCGATCACGACCTGCTGCGGCTGTTTGCCGCCGGCGGCCGCGAACTGCAACAGGCCGAGCTGCGCGCGCTGCTGGTCAAGCCCGGCGGCGCCAGCTTCAGCGGCTGCAGCGACGGCCAGCTCGGCGCCTTTCTCGACGGCCTGATCGCCGACCTGCGCGGCCGGCGCGAGGGCGCGCCGCCGGCGCCCGACTACGACGCCGAGGGCCTGGGCAACAACGCCGTGCTCAAAAAGCTGCGCATCGCCCTGGAGCTGCACGAGCCGGCGATGCTGGAGACCTTTCTCGCCGGCGGCCAGGCGTTGTCGGTGCACGAGCTCAACGCGCTGTTCCGCAAGCCGGGCAACAAGCACTTCCGGCCCTGCAGCGACGCCCTGCTGCGCAGCTTTCTCACCGGCCTCGCGGCGCGCCTGCGCGACTGATTGCCGGGCGCCGCAGACGGCGCTCAAATTCGCCCCCCGGCTGCCGAAGCATGCCTTTCTCCTGAGCGGCGCGCCCCTCCCCGGCCGCGCCAGACGCGCGCTATCGGCGCGCAGGCAATGCAACCGCACAGGCAGGAAACATGCAGCTCGATCACAAGGCCACAGAAAAACTCGTCGCCAGCATGCGCTTACCTCCGGCACCCTTCGTAGTCGAGGAATTGCACCGCTTGCTGCAAAACGATGAAACCACTATCGCCGAGGTCGGCGATGTGGTCGCCCAGGACATGGCGATCTCCTCGCTGGTTCTGCACACGGTCAACTCGTCGCTCTACGGTCTGCGCCGCAAGGCCAATTCGATCCATCAGGCGGCCGCGCTGCTGGGCATGAGCAACACCGCCAATCTGGTCGCCGGCCTGTCGCTGCGGCAGTCGCTGGGTGACAACGATGCGCCCGGCATGCAGGGTTTCTGGGATTCGCCGGGCAACATCGCGCTGGCGGCCGCGGGGATCGCCCGGCAGCTGTGTCCGGGGGTGGCCGACGAGGCCCATCTGCTGGGGCTGTTTCACAACGCGGGCCACCTGCTGATGGCGCAGCGCTTCGATGGTTACGGGCGGTTTCTGCGCGACAATCTGGACTGTCCGCAGGCGCCGGTGGTGGAGCTGGAAAACCGCCACTATTCGTGCAATCACGCGGTGCTCGGCTACTACCTGGCCTCAACCTGGGGCATCCAGCGCCACCTTGCGCAGATCATCCGCGACCACCACGATATCGCCCATCTGCTGGAGGACGGCGACGCCGCAACCGCTCAACTGGCGGCGACGCTGAAGCTGGCCGAGCACTGCGACAAGCTGTTCCGCGGCGCGCAGATCGATCACGAGTGGGCGCGCTGCGGGGCGGCGGTGCTGGATTTTCTCGGCTGCAGCGAGCCGGATTACGAGGAGCTGTGCGCGGATATCGTCGAACAGCTCGCCGCCAGTTGAGCGCCGGCGCAGGCGCCCCCGGCAGCGGGGGCGAAGGCTCACTCGGCGCGCCAGTCTCCGGATTTGCCACCGGATTTCTCCAGCAGCCGCACCGCCTCGATGCGCATGCCGCGATCGACCGCTTTGCACATGTCGTAGATGGTCAGCAGCGCGACCTGCACCGCGGTCAGTGCCTCCATCTCGACGCCGGTCTGGCCGCGCGTTTCAGCGCGCACCGTGCAGTGCACCCGGCTGGCGGCCTCGTCCGGGCGGAAGTCGACATCGACGTGGGTGAGGGAGATCGGGTGGCAGAGCGGGATCAGATCCGCGGTGCGCTTGGCCGCCATGATGCCGGCGATGCGCGCGATGCCGAGCACATCGCCCTTTTTGTGGTCGCCGGCGAGGATCTTCGCCAGCGTCTCGGCGCGCATCTGGATGCTACCGCCGGCGACGGCAACCCGGTGGCTGTCGCGCTTGGCGCCGACATCGACCATGTGCGCTTCGCCGCGCTCGTTGAAATGTGTCAGGTCATACATGCTTCACCGCATCGCTGTACAATAGTCGGCCGCATTATAGGCGGATCGCCGCGGGCGATGCCGCCAGCCATCATCTATCGACCCCCACCAATAAACCCAGGGAGTCCCATGGCCATCAAAGTCAGATTCTTTGCCAGCCTGCGCGAAGACACAGGTCTCGACCATCTGGAAATCGCCGCCAACGACATCGCCCAGCAGGGCATCACCACCGCCACCGACGTGTGGATGGCGGCCACCCGCGGGCAGCCGCTGCCCGCGCAGGCGCTGTGCGCCATCAACCGCGACCACGCCGAGCTGGGCGCAGCGGTCAATGACGGTGACGAGATCGCCTTCTTTCCCCCGGTGACCGGTGGCTGAAATGGCCGTTGAACTGTACCCGGAGAGCTTCGAACCACTGCAGCGCCTGGCCAACTACGAGGCCACGCAGCTGCCGATCGGCAGCCACGGCGCCTGTGCCAGCTTCATCGGCAGCATGCGTGATTTCAACGAGGGCGAGGCCGTCGCCGGCATGACCCTGGAGCACTATCCGGGGATGACCGAACGCCAGCTGGAAGAGATCGTCGCCGAGGCCCGCGAGCGCTGGCCGCTGCTGGATGCGCTGATCTGCCACCGCATCGGCGAGATCGACATCGGCGAGCCGATCGTCCTCACCGCCTGCTGGTCGGCGCACCGCGCGGCCAGCTTCGATGCCTGCCGCTTTCTCATGGAGGCACTGAAATCGCGCGCCACCTTCTGGAAGAAGGAGCGCCTGGCCGGTGGCAGCAGCCGCTGGGTGGAGAAGAATACGCCCGGCTGAATCGCGACGGGCAGCGGCAGATCGCGGCAATTGGCCGCAGATCGCGCCTCAGGCGCGGCCGACGTTGCTGTCCGCCGGGCTGTGGTAGTAGTCGCTCTCCTCGGCGCTGATGCGGATCTCCTCGATCAGCTTCTGCATGCGCAGCTCGGCGGTGCTGATCTCGCTGCACTCCTCGCACAGCGGGTCGCCGCAGGGCTGGCGGGTGAACAGCCAGAACTGCACCGCGCCGGCCAGCAGGCCGGAGGCGACCTCCCAATCATCGGCGCGCTCATCGTCATCGAGGATACGGTTGCCCAGATCCACGACCTGCTGGGCAGCGATATCGAATTCGGCAAGATCCTGATCGCTGGGGGTCATGGCGGGCTCCGCTTCGGGGTGACAGGCAAGGGGCGGCATTATACGTCGCTTGCCGGCGCTTGCACATTGCGCTGAGATGGCGCTGCGACGCCCGTCGGATCAGCCCGGCAGCGGCTGCTCGCCGGGCGCGTCGTCGATGCCGCAGAGCGTCTCGCGGATCAGCAGATCGACCACCGCGCGGAGTGCTTCGCGGTCGTCGGCGCCGGCCTCGCGCGCGCTGTGGTAGCAATCCAGCTGGCGGTGCGCGCTGGTGCCGTGGGCGACGATCTCGCGGGCGCGCCCGACCTCGGCCACGCAGTCGAAGTGCTCGGCGTCCTCGGCGATCAGCTGCAGCATCTCCTCCAGCAGCTCGGCGTAATCGACCACGCTGCCGCGGCCGAAATCCACCAGCCCCTTGTCGATGCCGTAGCGCTGCGCGCGCCAGCGGTTCTCCTTGATCAGCATCGAGGCGTAAGTGCGCCAGCGCTGGTTCTGCACCTTCAGGCGCCACAGCATGCGCATCCAGCACAGGTACAGCGCGGCGATGCACAGGCCGTCGTCGAGCCGCGTGCAGATGTCGCTGATGCGCATCTCCACGGTCGGGAAGCGGTGGCTGGGGCGGATGTCCCACCACAGCTTGGTGCTGTCTTCGATCAGCCCGGCGTCCACCATCACATCCACGTAGCGCTGGTACTCGCCGTAGCTGTCGAAGATCTCCGGCAGGCCGGTGCGCGGCAGCTCGTTCCAGACCGCCACACGATAGGACATCAGCCCGGTGGGCTGGCCCTCCCAAAAGGGCGAGGAGGTCGACAGCGCCAGCAGGTGCGGCAACACGTAGACCGCCTGATTCATCAGGTCGAGGCGCAGATCCTCGTCCTCGATGCCCACGTGCACGTGCATGCCGCAGATCATCAGCCGCCGCACCACGCCCTGCAGATCGTGCTCCAGCGTGGCGTAGCGCTCCTTGTGGGTGCGCTGCTGGGTGTCCCACTGGGCGAAGGGATGGGTGGAGGCGGCGATGATCGCCAGGCCGTGCTCGGCGGCCACCCCGCAGACCGTGCGCCGCAGGTGCGCCAATTCCGCGCGGGCATTGGCCAGCGAGCTGTGCACCCGCGTACCGACCTCGATCTGCGACTGCAGGAACTCCGGCGTCACCCGTCCCTGCAGCAGTCGCTCGCAGTCCGGCAGCATCGCCGGCGGCGCCTCACTGATGAGATTGCGACTCTGCCGATCGACGATCAGGTACTCCTCCTCGATACCGAGGGTGAAGCTGGGCTCCCTGGACATGCTCGGGCACCTCGATGCGATAGATGGATTGATCACTCAATACATCGGCGAGGATATCACCGAGGCGCTGCGACCAGCGCATCGCACCCGCGGGGGTGTTGATCTGATCCTTGCGGATCTCCAGCAGCACGTGCGGATAGCCGCGCCTCAGCGCATGCACATCCACGGTAAAGCCGGCCGGGTGGCGCGGGTGATAGGGCTGGTTGTCGCCGACGCACAGATCCGGCTCGGCGTGCAGCCTTTCCAGCAGCGGCAGCGAGACCCGCGGATCGCCCTCCCAGAGCACGCCGACGTGCCAGGGGCGCGGCTTGTCGCAGCTCTGCGGCGCCGGGGTGAAGCTGTGCACGGCGATCAGCAGCGGCACCTGGCCGCGGGCGCGGATGCGTCCCAGCGCGGCGTCCACGGCATCGTGGTAGGGCCAGAAAAACAGCTCCTCGCGGCGCTCGATCTGCGCCGCGCTCAGACCGCGATTACCGGGGATCGGGTAGCCATCGCTGACCTCGGGCACCGAACCGGGATCGCCCGGGTGCCGGTTGAGATCGATCACCAGCCGCGAGTAACCGCTCTTGATCAGGGTCGCATCAAAGCGCGCGGCGAGCTGTGCGGCGACGTCCGCGGCGCCCGCATCCCAGGCGATGTGGCGGCGCAGCAGCGCCGGCGCCAGGCCGAGATCGCCAAGCTGCGCCGGCACCGCGTTGCTGGCGTGATCGCAGAGCACCAGCAGCGGGCTGGCGGCGTGCAGATTGACCACCTCGACCGGCGCCGGTTCGCCGGGCACGAGTTGCAGATCGCCGGCGCCCTGCCCGGCCCGGCTGCTGGCGTGATTCTCGGACATGCTCGCTACAGTTCCGCTGGCGCGGCCGGTCGGCCGCCACGATCGATTATCGCGGCGCCCGCCGGACTCGTCACGCCGAGCACGTCACGTCGCGCGCCGCGCAGCACAGACCGTTGGCGGCCAGCGCGACGGGCGTCACGCCGCGCGCGCCGGCCGCTCGGCCGCAGCCTCCGCGTAGGCCGCGCGCAGCTCGGCCTCGCGCGCCCGAACCCGCGCCACACTGGCCGATTTGACGTGACCGAAGCCGCGGATCTGCGCCGGCAGCGAGGCCAGCTCCACGGCCAGCGCATAGCGCTGCTCATCCGGCCCATCCCGCAGCCCATCCCGCAGCTCATCGACCAGCCGCCGGTAGTCGCCGATCAGCGCGCGCTCGACGCGCCGCTCGGCCTGGTAGCCGAAGGGGTCGAACGGCGTGCCGCGCAGCCAGCGCAGCTTCGCCAGCAGGCCGAAGGCGCGCAGCATCCACGGCCCGAAGCGGCGCTTTTGCGGCTCGCCGGTGGCGGCATCGCGGCGCGCCAGCAGCGGCGGGGCGAGATGGAATTCCAGCCGGTAGTCACCCTCGAACTGCTCGCCGAGGCGACGCAGGAACTCGCCGTCGCTGTACAGCCGCGCCACCTCGTACTCATCCTTGCGGGCGAGCAGCTTGAAGTAGTTTTCCGCCACCGCCGTGGCCAGCTCGTGACGACCGGGTGCGGCGCGCTGCTCGGCCTCGCGCACCCGCTCGACCAGCGCCCGGTAGCGCCGCGCCAGGCGCCGACCCTGATAGCTGACCAGCTCCGCGGCGCGCCGCTCGACCAGCGCCTCCAGCGTCGGCGGCGCGGCGCTGGCCGGCTCGACGGCCACCGCCGGCGCCGCCAGCCGCTCGACGCGCTGGCGGTCGTGGGCCGCCCGGCGGCCCCACAGAAAGGCACGCTTGTTGAAGTCGACGGCCACGCCGTTGAGCTCGATGGCGCGCTCGATGGCCGCCGCGGACAGTGGCAGCAGGCCGCGCTGCCAGGCGTAGCCGATGCTGAACAGGTTGCTGGCGATGGCGTCGCCGAGCAGCTGCGTGGCCAGCCGGGTGGCGTCGAAAAAGTCACTGTCGGCGGCCGCTTCGCGGATCGCCGCGGCCATCTCCGCGGCCGGGAAGCGCAGGTCCGGGTCGCGGGTGAAGGCTGCCGGCATCGATGCGTGATCGTTGACCAGCGCCACGCTGCGCTGCGGATCGAGCTTGGCCAGCGCGTCGAAGCTCGCCGCCACCACCAGATCGCAGCCCAGCAGCAGGCGCGCGTTGCCGGCGGCGATGCGCGGCGCGTGGATCTGCGCCGGCTCATCGGCGATGCGCAGATGGCTGATCACCGCGCCGAACTTTTGCGCCAGGCCGGTCATATCGAGCACCGTGCTGGCGCGGCCGTCGAGGTGCGCGGCCATGCCCAGCAGCGCGCCGATGGTGACCACGCCGGTGCCGCCGACGCCGGTGATCAGCACATCGTAGGGGTGGCCGTCGTCGACCGCCGGCGGCAGCTGCGGCTCGGGCAGCTCGGGGAAGTCGTCGCCGGCCACCTCGCGCGGCTTTTTCAGGCTGCCGCCGTGGACCGTGACGAAGCTCGGGCAGAAGCCGTCGAGGCAGCTGAAATCCTTGTTGCAGGCGGACTGGTCGATCTCGCGCTTGCGGCCGTATTCGGTCTCCAGCGGCAGCAGCGACAGGCAGTTGGACTTGTCGCCGCAGTCGCCGCAGCCCTCGCAGACGCGGGCGTTGATGAAGGCGCGCTGCGGCGGATCGACCAGTTTGCCGCGCTTGCGCCGGCGGCGCTTTTCGGCGGCGCAGGTCTGGTCGTAGATCAGCGCGCTGACGCCGGGCAGCTCGCGCAGCTGGCGCTGCAGCGCGTCCAACTCGCGGCGGTGGTGGATGCGGCAGCCGCTGGCCAGCTCGGCCTCGCGGCCGGCGTATTTTTCCGGCTCGTCGCTGGCGATGACGATCTGCTGCACGCCCTCGGCGCGCAGCTGATGGCTGAGCTGCGGCACGTCGAGCTGGCCGTCCACCGGCTGGCCGCCGGTCATCGCCACGGCGTCGTTGTAGAGCAGTTTGTAAGTGATGTTGACGCCGGCGGCGACCGCCTGGCGGATGGCCAGCAGGCCGGAGTGGTAGTAGGTGCCGTCGCCGAGGTTGACGAACACGTGGCGGGTTTCGGTGAACGGCGCCTGGCCGACCCAGCTGGCGCCCTCGCCGCCCATCTGGGTGAAGGTCTCGGTGCGCCGGTCCATCCAGGTGGCCATGTAGTGGCAGCCGATGCCGGCCAGCGCGCGGCTGCCCTCGGGCACTTTGGTGGAGCTGTTGTGCGGGCAGCCGGAGCAGAAATGCGGGGTGCGCGCGATCAGCGCCCGCGGCTGCGACAGCGCCTGCTCGCGCGCCTCCAGCTGCGCGAGCCGTTGCTGCACCCGCGGGCTGTCGTAGAAGCGCGCGATGCGCGCGGCGATGACGCGGGCGACGCGCGCCGGGCTCAGCTCGCCGTTGGAGGGCAGGATCCACTCGCCGCGCTCGTCGAACTTGCCGACCACCCGCGGGCGCACGTCCTCGCGCCAGTTGTAGAGCTGCTCTTTGAGCTGGTTTTCGATCAGCGCGCGCTTCTCCTCGACCACCAGCAGCTCGTCGAGGCCCTCGGCGAACTCGCGGATGCCGTCGCGCTCCAGCGGCCAGCTCATCGCCACCTTGTACACCCGCAGGCCGATCTCGGCGGCGTGCGCGGCGTCGATGCCCAGATCCTCCAGCGCCTGCAGCACGTCGAGATAGGCCTTGCCGGTGGTGACGATGCCCAGGCGCGGCCGCGGGCTGTCGATCACCACCCGGTCGAGGCGGTTGGCGCGGGCAAAGGCCAGCGCCGCGTACAGCTTGTAGCGCTGCAGGCGCAGCTCCTGCTCCATCGGCCGGTCTGGCCAGCGGATGTGCAGGCCGCCGGCGGGCGGTTCGAAATCCTCCGGCAGCAGAATCCGCAGGCGCGCCGGGTCGAGATCGACCACCGCCGAGCTGTCCAGCGTCTCGGCGGTGGTCTTGCAGCCCACCCAGCAGCCGCTGAAGCGCGACAGGGCGAAGCCCAGCAGGCCGAGATCGAGCAGCTCCTGCACCCCGGCCGGATTGAGCACCGGCATCTGCGCATCCATGAAGGCGTATTCGCTCTGGTGCGGCAGGGTCGAGGACTTGCAGGCGTGATCGTCGCCGGCGACCGCCAGCACCCCGCCGTGCGGCGCGCTGCCGGCGACGTTGGCGTGCTTGAAGACATCGCCGCTGCGATCCACCCCCGGCCCCTTGCCGTACCACAGGCCGAACACGCCGTCGTGCCGCGCACCGGGGAACAGGCCGACCTGCTGGCTGCCCCACACCGCGGTGGCACCGAGGTCTTCGTTGACGCCCGGCTGGAAGTGGATCTGTTCGGCGTCGAGGAATTCTCGCGCCCGCCACAGGGCCTGATCGAAACCGCCCAGCGGCGAGCCGCGGTAGCCGGAGACGAAGCCGGCGGTATCCAGCCCGGCGGCGGCGTCGCGACGGCGCTGTTCGAGCAGCAGGCGAACCAGCGCCTGGGTGCCGTTGAGATAGGCGCGCGCGCTGTCGCGGCGGTACTTGTCGTCGAGTGAAACCCGGGCCAGAGACATGATCCTCCCCCCTCGCTGATCGCTTCGAGTCGCGCGGCGGCTGGCGCAAACTGCGCGGCGCGGCCACGCCGATACCTGCCGGCTAGTGTGCAGCGCCGACGCGCGCCGCGCCAATCGCCATAGCCCGGTGACTGCCCCGCGGCGCTTGCGGGCGCGGCGAGAAACCGGATACTCAGGCCACCCCAAGCAGCAGAAAAATCTCCGGAGATGGCCATGCCACAGCCCCTGCGCAAAACCGAGATGCCCGATGCCGACAGTGCCCTGCCCGGCCGCTCGCAGGCCATGCCGGTGCCGCCGCGGCACTTCGTCAACGGCGCATCGATGACCCCGCCCTGGCCCGCCGGCAGCCAGCTGGCGATGTTCGGCCTGGGCTGTTTCTGGGGCGCGGAGCGGCGCTTCTGGGAGCGCGACGGCGTACTGCTGACGATGGCCGGCTACGCCGCCGGTTACACCCCCAACCCGAGCTACGAAGAGGTCTGCAGCGGCCGCACCGGACACAACGAAGTGGTGCGGCTGCTGTTCGATCCGGCGCGCGTCGGCTACGCCGAGCTGCTGCGCCTGTTTTTCGAATCCCACGATCCGACCCAGGGCATGCGCCAGGGCGGCGACATCGGCACCCAGTACCGCTCCGGCATCTACGTCTATGACGCCGCCCAGCGCGCCGCCGCCGAAGACGCCCGCCGGCGCTACGCCACGGCGCTGGCCGAGGCCGGGCTGGGCAGCGTGAGCACCGAGATCCGCGACGCGCCGACCTTTTACTACGCCGAGGAATACCACCAGCAGTACCTGGCCAAGAACCCGGCCGGCTACTGCGGGCTGGGCGGCACCGGGGTCAGCTGCCCGGCGCTGCCCGAGGTGGCCGGAGAGGCAGCCAGAGAGGCGCTCGCCGCCAGCGACGCCGGACCCAGTGGCGGATGAGCGAAAAAACCCACAAGAGCGCGCTGGTGGTGCTGCCGCCGGCCGAGCTCTGCGCACCGCTGCAAGCGCTGCGCGAACGCCACGACCGCCAGGTCGGCCGCTGGATGCCGCACATCAACCTGCTCTACCCCTTCGTCCCGGCGACCCGCTTCGCCGCCGCGGTGCAGCGCATCGCCGCGCAGCTCGAAGCGCTGCAACCCTTCGAGCTGACACTCGACGAGGTCTGCCTGTTCCACCACCGCGGCGGCGGCCACACCCTGTGGCTGGCGCCGCACCCGGCCGGGCCGCTGGTCTCGCTGCACGACCGGCTGCTGCGCGCCTTCCCGCACTGCGACGACAGCGCGCGCATGCACGGCGGCTATCGCCCGCACCTGAGCATCGGCCAGGTGCAGGGCCGCGGCCGCGCGGAAAAGCTGCGCGAGCAGATCACCGCCGACTGGCAGCCGCTGCGCTTTCGCGTCGACGCGCTGGCGCTGATCGCCCGCGGCGACCCGCCGCAGGATCGCTTTCGCAGCGTGCGCCGCCTGCCGCTCGGCGAGCCGGTGGCGGGCGGTGGCGAATCGGTGGCGAGCGACGCCGCACCGCGCCGGCGGGTATCGCCAAGCGGCCCGCGACCCGGCTCCAGCCGCCAGGCGCGCGGCGCTGCGCACCCGTCGTCGCCGCGCGGCGATGGTGCCCGCAAACGGCGCTGAATCCGCTTACAGATCCGGCGCGGGGAACGCCTGCAGCGGCCCCAGCGGGACGATGCCCGATGGGTTGAGCGTCGGGTGGCTGCCGTAGTAGTGGCTCTTGATGTGCTCGAAATCGACCGTCGCGGCGACCCCCGGCAGGTGGTAGACGCGGCAGCTGTGGCGCCACAGATTGGGGTAGTCGCGCAGCTGGCGCAGATTGCATTTGAAGTGGCCGTGGTAGACGGCATCGAAGCGGATCAGCGTCGGGAACAGGCGCAGGTCGGCCTCGGTGAGCTGGTCGCCGACCAGCCAGCGGCGCCCTTCGAGGCGCGCTTCGAGTCGATCGAGGCAGGCGAACAGGCGCTCCACGGCGGCCGCGTAGGCAGCCTGCGTGCTGGCGAAGCCGGCGCGGTAGACGCCGTTGTTGAGGTTGTCGTAGACATCCGCATTGACCGCGTCGATCTCCTCGCGCAGCGCCTCGGGGTAGTAGTCGCCCGGCTTTGCACCGAGCTCATCGAAGGCGCTGTTGAACATGCGGATGATCTCCGCCGATTCGTTGTTGACCAGCGTGTCGCGGCGCTTGTCCCACAGCGTCGGCACGGTGACCAGATCGTCGCAGCCCGGCCGGGCGCGCTGGTAGAGGTCGGCGAGCAGGCGGCTGCCGTGCTGGCTGTCGAGCGTGCTGCCGGGGAAGCTGTCGTCGAAATGCCAGCTCTCGGCGCCCATCAGCGGGTGCACCACGTCCACCGTGATCATCTCCTCCAGCCCCTTCAGCGCGCGCAGGATCAACGTGCGGTGCGCCCAGGGGCAGGCCAGCGAGACGTACAGGTGGTAGCGCCCCGGCTCGGCGGCAAAGCCGCCCTCGCCGCCGTTGTCGCGACCCGGCCCGGGGGTGCCGTCAGCGGTGATCCAGTTGCGAAAGCCGGAGACGGCGCGGACGAATTCACCGCCCTCGGTGCGTGGTTTAAAGCGATCACTGTCGGACACGGGCCTCTCCTGTGGCGGCTGGGCCGGGCAGTATATCGCCACGCCGGTGGCTGTGCGCGGCACCGCTCGGGTAGCATGGCCGCGCCCGTCGCGGTGCATGCCGCGCCGGCGGCCACCCACCCCACAGCGGAGACAGCGACTTGAAACAGCACGGCGGCGACAACGCGGATCGCGCGGTCAACCTGGCCTACGCGGCCATCACCCCGCTACTGATGCCGGTGGTCGGCTGGCTGGTGACACCGGATGCGGGCGGCATTCTGCTGCGCTTTTTTCTCGGCTATTCGGCGGTGCTGCTGGGCTTTTGCGCCGGCATGCACTTCGTCGCCGCGCTGTGGCTGGAAGGGCTGGCGGACACGGCCCGCCGCCGCCTGCTGTTCGCCTACCTGCCGCTGCCGCTACTCGGCTGGTGGGTGGCGATCGGCCCGGGCGGGATGGAGACGGTGCTGATCTCGCTGCTCGGCTGGAGCTGGGTGTATCTGGCGGCGATCTGGCTGGGCGGCTCGGCAACGCTGTCGGCGGCGCCGGACTGGCTGCTGCGCATCCGCCGGCGGATGGTCTGGACCGCGGCCGCCTGCCACCTGGTGGCGCTGGGCTGGCTGGCGCGGATGGATTTTCTCGCTGGCTGAGGACGGCCGGCGGCGAACCGGCCGCGCGGCTAGCCGACCATCTGGTTGAGCTGGAACACCGGCAGCAGGATGGCCAGCACGATGACCAGCACCACCACGCCCATGAACAGGATGATGAACGGCTCGAACAGGCCGAGGAAGATGCCGAGGATCGAGTTCAGCTCGCGCTCCTGGTGGGTGGCGGCCTTTTCCAGCATCGGCCCGAGGCGGCCGGAGGACTCCCCCGAGGCGATCAGATGCAGCAGCATCGGCGGGAACAGGCCGCTGCGCTCCAGCGAGCGCGACAGGCTGGCGCCCTCGCGCACGGAGATCGCCGAATCCTGCACCGCCTTGCGCATCGGCCCGTTGCCGAGCACCTGCGCGGCCATGTCCAGCGCCTCCAGCACCGGCACGCCGGAGGCGGCGAGGATGCTCAAAGTGCGCGCGAAGTTGGTGCTGTTGGTGCCGCGCACCATGCGCCCGATCACCGGCAGGCGCAGCATCTGCCGATGCACGCGGAAGCGGATCGACTCGACGCGCATGGCGCGGCGCACGGCGAACACGATCAGCGCGACAGCGGCGATCAACGCCCACCAGTACTCGCGGATGAAATCCGAGGTGGCGATCAGGCCGCGGGTCAGCGGCGGCAGCTCGGCGTCGAGACCCTCGAATACGGTGACGATCTGCGGCACCACGAAGGCCAGCAGGCCGACCACGATGAGGATCGAGAAACCGACCATCAGCGTCGGGTAGATCAGCGCCTTGCCGACATTCTGGCGCAGCGCCTGGCGGTCTTCGGTGTATTCGGCAAGGCGTTCGAGCACCGCGTCGAGATGCCCGGACTGCTCGCCGGCGGCGACCGTGGAGCGGAAAATCTCCGGAAACACGCGCGGGAAATCGCCCAGCGCGCTGGCCAGGGTGTGGCCCTCCAGCACCTTCGAGCGCACCGACAGCAGCAGCGATTTGACGCGCTGCTTCTCGGTCTGCCGGCTGACCGCGCCGAGGGTTTCCTCCAACGGCGTTCCCGAGGCCGACAGGGTGGCGATCTGCCGGGTGATCAGTGCCAGATCGCTGGCCGAGATGCCGCGCCCGGAGGCCCGTGGCGCCTTGTTGCCGCCGCCGCTTTTGGCGCTGGCGCGCCCGGAGGCCTCGTTCACCTCCAGCGGCGTCAGCTTGCGCTCGCGCAGCTGGCCGCGCACCTGGCGCGGGGTATCGCCTTCGAGAACGCCCTTGACCTCGCGGCCACCGGCATCCAGCGCTCGATATTCGTAGGCCGGCATCGACTAGCTCTCGCGGGTCACGCGCATGACCTCTTCCAGCGTGGTCTCGCCCAGCAGAACCCGGCGGCGACCGTCCTCGGCGATGCTCGGCGTCAGCGTGCGCGCGTGCTGGTTGAGTTCGTGCTCACCGGCGCCGTCGTGGATCATGTTGCGCATGGTGTCGTCCAGCGGCACCACTTCGTAGACCCCGGAGCGGCCGATGTAGCCACTGTGATTACAGTGCTCGCAGCCACCCGGCAGGCAGATCTCGGGGATCGTTTCATCGATCAGCTTGCCGCTTTGGTCGTAGGCATCCGTGATGCCCAGCGCCTCGCATTCACGCATGCTGGGCTTGTGCGCCTGCTTGCACTGCGGGCAGAGGATGCGCACCAGCCGCTGCGCCACCACGCCGACCAGCGATGAGGAGAGCAGGAAGGGTTCGACGCCCATATCGCGCAATCGCGTGACCGCGCCGACCGCGGTGTTGGTGTGCAGTGTGGACAGCACCAGATGGCCGGTGAGCGAGGCCTGCACAGCGATTTCGGCGGTTTCCAGATCGCGGATCTCGCCGATCATCACGATGTCCGGATCCTGGCGCAGGATGGCGCGCAGGCCGCGCGCGAAGGTCAGGTCGACCTTGGTGTTGACCTGCGTCTGGCCGATGCCGTCGAGGTAGTACTCGATGGGATCCTCGACGGTGAGGATGGTGTTCTTGGCGCTATTCAGCCGCGACAGCGCAGCGTACAGCGATGTGGTCTTGCCGCTACCGGTGGGCCCGGTGACCAGGACGATACCGTGCGGCATCTTGAGGATGCGCTCCAGCGTCTCGCGCGAGGTATTGGACATCCCCAGGTGTTCGAGGTTGAGGCGTCCGGCCTGCTTGTCGAGCAGACGCATCACCACCCGCTCGCCGTGACCGGAGGGCAGCGTCGAGACACGCACATCCACCGGCCGGCCGGCGACCCGCAGCGAAATGCGGCCATCCTGCGGCAGGCGCTTTTCGGCGATATCCAGCTTGGCCATCACCTTGATGCGCGAGATGATCAGCGGCGCGATGGCGCGCGGCGGATGCACCAGCTCCTGCATCATGCCATCGACGCGGTAGCGCACCGAAAGGCGCTTCTCGAAGGGCTCGACGTGCACGTCCGAGGCGCCGTTGCGCACCGCTTCGGTGAGCATCGCGTTGATCAGGCGGATCACCGGCGCATCGTCGGCCGACTCCATGAGGTCTTCCGGCTCCGGCATGGAACCGGCCAGCTGGTCGAGATCGAGGTCGTCGCCAAGATCATCCATGATGTCCATGGCGCCGTTGCCGCCGCCCTCGTAACGCTGGGTGAGCAGCGCATCGAAGGCGTCGCTGTCCAGCTCGCGGGCGGTGAACGGCTTGCCCAGCATGCGCCGCACTTCCAGCAGCGCGGCACTGCTCGCGCCCTGGCGATAGACCAGCATAGCGCCGTCGGCGTTTTCCTCTTCGATCAGCACACCGTGGCGGCGGGCAAAGCCGTAGGGGATGTGCATCCCGGGCGGCGCAGCCTCCGCCGGCAGCTCGCCGGGCATGCCCCCAGGCATGCCGCCCGCCAGCGTGCTCTGCGTGCTGGAACTGTGGTGAGCCTTGTCCATCTCAGCTTCCGCCAGCTGTGCTGCTGCGCATATCGATCAGGAAACGATGCCCGCGATCGCCATAGGGCGGCAGGGTCTGGTGGCTGATAACGGCCGGCCCCTCCGGCACCAGATGCAGGTAGACGTAGCTGTCGCGCTGCTCGACGAGCAATCGGCGCACACCGGGCACCCGCTGCGGCTGGGCGAAGCCCGCGGCGAGCCGCGCGTTGCGCAACTTGGCGGTGATCGAGCCATCCGGGTTGTTGACCTGGGCGACCTGATCGCCCAGATCGCGATCGATATCGAACACCAGCCGCGTGCGCCCGCCGGCGCTGCCGACGCGCAGGCGCTCGACCAGAGCACTGCCAGCGCCACCGGCTGCCGCAAGCTGCGAGCTGTCGCTGCGAACAGCGGTGCCGGTGGTGCTGCCGGAGCCGCCGGTACTGCTATTGGTAACCCGGCTGGTCGCCGGCAGCGCGGTCGACGCAGCACCGGTATTGCTGCGAATCGCGCCGCTGGAGCCGGAGCTGCTCGAACGCAGCGAGCGACCGTTGAACAGCACCTCGAATTCGGGCAGCACCGGGGTGGCGTCATCGAGCAGACCGACGCCCTCCTCGCCTGCCTGCAGCTGTCGATCGCGCAGGAAGTTGTATTTCTTTTTGCTCTGCTCGTCGGCGGTGCGCTCATCGCGCAGGATCACCGGGTGCATGAAGATCATCAGATTCTGCTTGACCTTGGTGGTGCCGCGGTAGCGGAACAGATGGCCGAGCACCGGGATGTCGCCGAGCAGCGGCACCTTCTCTTCGGAATCGCGCAGGGTGTCATCGATCAAACCGCCGAGCACCAGCGTCTGGCCGTCTTCGACCAGCACCGTGGTCTTGATCGAGCGCTTGTTGGTGACGATGTCAGCGGTATTGGCCTGCGCGGTGGTGGCGACGTTGGAGACCTCCTGCTCGATCTCCATCTTGATGGTGTCGCCCTCGTTGATCTGCGGCTTGACCTTCAGCGACAGGCCGACGTCCTGGCGCTCGATGGTCTGGAAGGGGTTGTCGTTGTTCGCCGAAGCGGTCTGACCGGTGACGAAAGGCACGTTCTGGCCGACGATGATTTCCGCCTCCTGGTTGTCCATGGTCACCAGCGAGGGCGTGGAGAGGATATTGTTGTTGGCGTTGGAGGCGATCGCGCGCACCAGAAAGCCGAAGTCGATGCCGGCGCCGTTGAAGTCACCCAGCGCCAGCGACAGACCCGGCCCCACCGCCGCCGGATTGACCGACGCCGACGCCAGTTCCGAAGCCGCGCCACCGAGGTTGGAGAAGCCCAGCGGCCCGGCGGTGCCACGCGCATCGGCGGCAAAACTGACGCCAAGCTGGCGGGTGTTATCCTCGGAAATCTCGGCAATGATGGCCTCCACCAACACTTGGGCACGGCGGATATCCAGCTGCTGGATGACCGACATGATGCTGCGCATCTCGCCGGGGGGCGCGGTGATGATCAGCGCGTTGGTCTGCTCATCGGCCTGGATATCTATCTTGTCGCGGGCGGTCGAACCGCCACCACCGCCGGCCGCAGCGCCGCCAGCGCCAGCCGCATCGACCTTGGCCTGGCCCTCGGAGACCCCCTTGAGCACCTCCAGCATCTCCGGAGCCGCGGCATAGCGCAGGTAGACCACGCGGGTGTTGCCGTCGGATTCCAGCGGCGTGTCGAGGTGCGCGATCAGACCGCGCAGGCGCAGACGCGCGGCGCGCTCGCCGGAGATCAGCACGCTGTTGGTGCGCTCATCGGCAGCCAGTCGAGCCGATGCCTGGACGGGCGCCTCACCGCCGCCCTTGCCCGCCGATTGCAGGGAGTTGAGGATACGCACCACCTCCGCGGCCGAGGCGTGTTCGAGACGCACGAACTCGATCTCTTCGTTATCCGGGCGGTCGATGCGGCGGATGATGGCGATCAATCGGGCGATGTTGGCGGCGCGGTCGGTGATGATCAGCGCATTGGTCGCCGCGTAGGCGGCGAGATGGCCCTGCTGCGGCACCAGCGGGCGCAGGATCGGCACCAGCTGCGCCGCCGGCACGTTCTCCACCGGCACCACGTGGGTGACCAGCTCGTCGCCGACGTCATTGCGGGTGTAGTCGGCCACCGGCCCCTGTTTGGCCGAGACCTCCGGGACAATCTTCACCACGTCGCCGGTGGGCACTGCCGCGTAGCCGTGCACCTGCAATACGGAGAGAAACACCTGATACAGCTCGCCGGCGTTCATCGACTTGGCCGAGACCACGGTAACCCGCGCCTTGACCCGCGGATCGACGACGAAATTGGTGCCGGTACGCTTGGAGACGGTGCCGATCAGCGAGTGGATGTCGACATTGTTGAGGTTCAGGGTGAAGGCGCTGCCATCGTCCCCCTCCGCCGCCAGTGCACCAGAGATCAGGCCACCGCCCGGGGCGCCATCCATCAGATCGTTCAACGCGCCGCCAAGCGCGACCAACATCGTCAGTGCCAGCGCGCGCAGCGCGCGCTTATTCCTTTGCTTGCTCAAGAGTGCCGCTCTGCTTTGTCGCTATTCGTGGTATGAAAGAAAAGGTCGCTACTGCAGCGAGATGCTCACCGGCACCTCGGCGCCATTGCGCAACACGGTGAGCTCCACCTGATTCGCCTTGATCAGCTTACGCAGCGCGCGGATACCGCGCTTCTGGCTGGTCAGGGCGATGCCGTTGACCTGGGTGATGACATCGTCCGGGTAGACCCCGAAACTGGCCAGAAACTCGCTGCCGCCGTCCTTTGGCGAGAGCTTGTAACCCATCAGCCGACCGTTTTCCCGATGCGGCTGAGCGGCCACCAACTGGGCCAGCTGGGCCGGGTTTTTCACCAGATGATCGCGCAATTCCGCCGGCTGGCTGGGCAGCCCGCTGGGCAGATCCTTGCCGTCCGTGGCGGGTGCCGCCGCACTCGCCGCAGCGCGCGAATCGCTGGCCGGTGCACCACCGAGCGTGGCGAGATTCTCCGGCAGGCGCAGCGTCTCGCGCACCCCGGCGCGCTCGATGATCACCCGATCCGCGTAGACCTCGGCGAGCCGCGCCTGCCCGACGATCTCCTCGCCCACGGCGTAGATCTTCTCCTGCGCGCTGCCGGCGCTGATGATCGCCATCGCCAGGCTCTGCGGCTCGAAGGCGAGCACCCCTTTCAGGGTCAGATTGAGGCGCGTCTCCGGCGCCTCCTCGACCTTCGCTGGCTTGGCCGTCGATGTCGCGCCGGCGACGCCGAACAGATTCGCCCTGGCGACCTTGCCGGCCAGTTCCGAGGCGCTCTCACGGCGCGCGGCACCGCCGGCGGCCTGCGGCGCTGGCCGGTAAGCGGGCGCGGCAGGCAGTAGATCGAGGCTCAAACGCGCTGCGGCCACGCCGATCAGCACCGCGAACAGCGCATTGGCCAGCGCGGCGATCTTGCCGACGCTGAGCCACGGGGGCAGTGCTGCGGTGCTGACCATGGAATAACATTACCTGTGCGGCGGGCCAGAGAGCCGACCGGGAAGTTTTCTGGCCCGAAATTTGGCCCAGTGTTCAAATTGATACTAGCAAGCTTTAGTCTGGATTCTGAGCGCGATTATAGATGCGCCAGCGACCACACAACGCCAAACGCTTGGCAAAGCACGACTCCAGCCGGGACCCTGACCATGTTGTCACGAATAGCGGACTACTTTCGCAACAACCTTCAACTGGATAGCGACGCGGATGACGGCGAGTGTAGCCGGCGTCTCAAGCTGGCCGCCAGCGCGCTGCTGGTGGAAGTGGCGCGCGCCGATTTCGACTACGCCGACAGCGAGCGCGAACAGGTCGCCGAGCTGATCGCGCGCTGCCTCGACGTCCCGCCGGGTGATCTGCAGACGCTGCAAAAACTGGCTGAAGAGGAAAGCGAGCAGGCCACCTCGCTGCATCAGTTCACCGCGCTGGTCCACGAGCACTTCGACGATGCCCAGAAGGCGACGCTGATGGAATCGCTGTGGCGGGTGGCTCTCGCCGACGGCCAGCTACACAAGCGCGAAGAACACCTGCTTCGGCGCATCGCCGACCTGCTCTACATCCCCCACGAGACCTACATCCGCAGCCGGCATCGAGCGGAAGATGCGGCGCGTTGAGCAAATGCGCCGGGTAAATTTATCCGCCGGCAAAGCGCTGGCGCCGCGCCTGCCCGGTGGCCGGGGTGTCGGCCCGACTCAGTCGACGATGAACTGCTTGCGGAAACTGATGGTCTGCGGCGGCGTGCCATCCGGGTTGACCTGCAGGGTGAAGGTGAGCATTTCCTGATCGCGAATAGCGAACTCGCCGATGTAGTAGATGGCGCCCTGCTCGCGGATCTGGCGGATCGGAATCGTGCCCATCTGTCCGCTGAGATTGGTCCACTGCGCGCTGACATTGGCGGCCGCGGCGCGCCCGGCCGGCTCGCCCTCGACCTTCTCGCGCACCGCCACATTGAGCAGGCCGCGCTCGCGCGAGCGCTTGATGCCGTAGCTGCCGGCCACCTTGGCATCGAGCACATCGGTGGGCAGGGCGTTGTAGTGGATCAGGTAGCGGCCGGTATCACGCGTCTCCGCGCTGGCCGGCACGCCGCTGAATGTGAACAGTGCAACAGCCGCTGCCAGGGCAGGGGCCAGAGCCAGCATTCGGGGCTTCGGAAGTCGGGCCTTGTACATGGGATTATTCTCCGTTTGTCGCTCGCTCGCCTGTTCAGAGCGCGCCGCAGCGGGCGAGTTCCCGAGTGGTCGCGCCACTTCAGAGAAACAGGTTGAGCAGGCTCTGCACGACGAGGATCTTCAGTACCTGAAGGATGATCAGCGCCACCAGTGGCGACAGATCCAGCCCGCCGAGCGGCGGCATGAAACGCCGCACCGGATCGAGCACCGGCGCGCTGATGCTGCTCAGCAGGCCGCTGACCGGGTTGTAGTGGCCCGGATTAATCCAGCTCAGCACCGCCATGATGATGATCGCGAAGAAGAAAATGTTGAAAAACAATGCCAGCAAATCGACAGCCGCCAGCGCCAGCATCAGCAGCGGCGCAGCGCTGCTCAACGGCACGTGATAGCCAGCGATCGACGCCGGCCCCAGCCCCATCGCGGAGAACAGATAAAGCTTGCCGAGCAGCAGCGCCAGGCACAGCAGCAAGGCCGCCATATCCTGACCGAACAGCCCCGGCACCAGCTTGCGCAAAGGCACCAGCACCGGGTTAGTGGCCTTGACCACAAACTGCGCTACCGGGTTGTAATAATCGGCGCGCACCGCCTGCATGACAAAGCGCAGCGCCACCACCATCACATACAGATCGATCAGCGTGTTGAGCAGAAAGCTCAATGCATTGACGCCCGGATTCATGCCCCGCCTCCGCTTACCGCATCGCCCGACACCCGGTCGACCCGGCCCAGTTGATCCCCCAATTCCACCGCACGGTCGCGCGCGGCGCGCATCCCGGTGGCGAACAGCGCCTCCAGCCCACCGGCTTCGAAAGCCGCCAGCGCCGCCGCCGTGGTGCCGCCCGGGCTGGTTACCCGGCGGCGCAATTCGGCCGGTTGATCCCCACTGTCGCGAGCCATGCGCGCCGCGCCGTAGCAGGTTTCGATGGCCAGCTGGCGGGCCATATCCGCGGGCAGACCAAGCTCCACCGCCGCCGTTTGCATGGCTTCGAGCACAGCGAAAAAGTACGCCGGGCCGCTGCCGGAAAGCGCGGTCACCGCATCCAGTTGCGCCTCGTCATCGACCCATACGGTAACGCCGGCAGCAGCCAGCACCCGCTGCGCCAAAGCCCGCTGCGAGGCGCTGACCGCGCCATCGGCAAACAGTGCCGTGGCACCGGCGCGCAGCAGCGCCGGGGTATTCGGCATGCAGCGTACCAGCGCCGCCTCGCAGCCCAGCCAGCGCGCCAGGTCGGCGACGCGGATGCCTGCGGCGATGGAGATCAGCAGCGGCCGCGCCGGCGCCGCCAGTCGGGCCAGCTCGACACCCAGCTCGGCAGCCACGGCGTGCATCACCTGCGGCTTCACCGCCAGCACCACGCAGTCGGCATCGCGCAGCGCGGTGCGATTGTCGTGCGTGCAGTGCACGCCAAACTCGGCGACCAGCGCCTCGCAGCTCGCCGCGCTGGGATCACTGGCGCAGATGTCGCCAGCGGGGTGGCCGTCCTGCAGCAGTCCACCGATCAGGCTGCGCGCCATGTTGCCGGCACCGATAAAGGCCAGCCGCTCGCTCATGCCCCCTCCTGCGGCATCAAGCGCGCGCACTTCTCCACGATCGCTCGCAGCAGGCGCTGGTAGGCCTCGGAGAACTGGCTCACGCCGTCCGCCTCCAGCTGCTCGGTGATCCGCTCCAGATTGACGCCGAAGTCGGGCAGCCGGTCGATCAGCGCCTGCGCTTCAAGCAGCCCCTCGCCGAGCCGCAGCGCTGGCTGGCCGTGGTCGCGATAGGCATCCAAAGTCGCCGGCGGCAGCGTGTTGACGGTCTCGGCGCCGAGCAGCTCATCCACGTAGAGCACATCGGAATAGGCCGGGTTTTTGGTCCCGGTGCTGGCCCACAGCAGGCGCTGCGGCAGCGCACCGCGCTCGCGGAAGGGCTCGAACTGGGCGCTCTCGAAGATGTTCTGCCAGTGGCCGTAGGCCAGCCTGGCGTTGGCGATGGCTGCGCGGCCGCGCAGCGCCAGAGCCTGATCGCCACCGTGCGCCTCCAGCGCCGCATCCACCGCGCTATCGACGCGGCTGACAAAGAAACTGGCTACCGAGGCGATGCCGGCCAGCGATTCGCCGCGCTTGGCGCGTCGCTCCAGGCCGTGCAGATAGGCCTGCACCACCTCGCGGTAGCGCTGCACCGAAAACAGCAGTGTGACGTTGACGTTGACCCCGGCCGCGGTCAGCTCCTCGAAGGCCTCGACGCCCGCCTCGGTACCCGGCACCTTGATCATCACGTTGGGCATGTCGAGATGATCCCAGAGCTTGAGCGCCTCGCGCACCGTGCCGGCGGTGTCGTCGGCCAGCTCCGGTGAGACCTCCAGACTGACCATGCCGTCGTCGCCGCGGCCGGTTTCGTAAACCGGCTGGAAGATATCGGCGGCCATGGCGATGTCATCGATGGCCAAAGCCTCAAAGAGCTCCTCGACATCGAGGTTGGGGTCGCCGGAGAGTGCGGTGATCAGGCTCTGATCGTATTCATCGCTGGCGGCGATGGCCTTTTCGAAGATCGCCGGATTGGAGGTCAGGCCGCGAATGCCGTCGACCTCGATAAGCCGCGCCAAGTCGCCGGAGGTGAGCAGGCTGCGCTGGATGTAGTCGAGCCAGATGCTCTGCCCGAGCGCCTCCAGCTCGCGAAGTGGGTTGTGCGCCGACATGATGATCCTTCTTTTTTCCGCTTGCTTGTCTGATGCGTTAAACGGCCGATTCTAGCAGCATGTTGACGCCGACCTGCGCGGCCGGCGCGCGGCTTTGTGGTGCCTGCGTCAAACTGTGGGCAGGCGGGCGCCGAAAATGGCCGTGCCGATGCGCACCAGGGTCGCCCCTTCGGCCACCGCGGCTTCGAGATCGCCGCTCATGCCCATCGACAGGGTATCCATCTGCGGGTGTGCGGCGCGCAGCGACTCGAACAGCCGCCGCAGCCGCGCGCAGACGGCGCGTTGTGCGTCAAAGTCGCGGCGCGGCGCGGGAATCGCCATCAAGCCGCGCAGGCGGATTCCGGGCAGGCCGTCGACCGCCGCCGCCAGCGCCGCCAGCTCCGCCGGCTCGACCCCGGCTTTGCCTGGCTCGGCGTCGATATTGACCTGCAGGCAGATATTCAGTGGCGCCATGCCGGCCGGGCGCTGCGCGCCGAGGCGCCGGGCGATCCTGTCGCGGTCGACGCCGTGGGCCCAGTCGAAACGGGCGGCGATCCGGCGGGTCTTGTTGGATTGGATCGCGCCGATGAAATGCCAATCGATGCGCTCGCCCTCCAGCGCCGCGATCTTTGTCTGCGCTTCGTCGAGGTAGTTCTCGCCGAAGGCACGCTGCCCGGCCGCCAGAGCGGCGCGGATATCGGCTACAGGTTTGGTTTTGCTGACCGCCAAAAGTGCAACGCTGCCGGGTTCGCGACCAGCCTCGATCGCAGCAGCGTGCAGGCGCTCGCGCACTGCGGTCAGCCTGCCGGCGACAGCCGCCGCGGATGCTTCGGGGATGCTGTTCATCGGTCCTCCCGGCTGCGCATTGCGACACGGTAATCGCCTGCAGCCACTGTTCGGCCAGCCGCCGACTACCGCGCGGCGGCGCAGCGTAACATATACTTAACGGTGCTTTGATTTCTCGCCGGAGCAATGCACCGGCCGATGTCGGACGGCCCGCGCGCCCTCCGCACACCCACCCGGAGGGGACAAGATTTTGGATATCTCTCAGCTGCTGCGTTTTGCCGTGAAGAACGGCGCCTCCGACCTGCACCTCTCCGCCGGGCTGCCGCCGATGGTGCGCATCGACGGCGATGTGCGCCGTATCAACATGCCCGAGCTCAGCCCCGAGCAGGTCAAGCACATGATCTACGACATCATGTCGGACAGTCAGCGCAAGTCCTTCGAGGAGTTCTGGGAGACCGATTTTTCGGTGGATTTCGCCGATCTGGGGCGCTTTCGTGTCAACGCCTTCAACCAGGCGCGCGGCCAGGCCGCGGTGCTGCGCACCATCCCCACCGACGTGCCGACGCTCGAAGACCTCAACGCGCCGCGGATTTTCTCCGAGATCGCCAGCTACCCGCGCGGCCTGGTACTGGTCACCGGGCCCACCGGCTCGGGTAAATCGACCACCCTGGCGGCGATGGTCAACCACAAGAACGAAGATGAGCAGGGCCATATACTGACCATTGAAGATCCGATCGAATTCGTCCACGAGAGCAAGAAATGCCTGGTTAACCAGCGCGAGGTGCATCGCGATACACTGGGCTTCTCCGAGGCGCTGCGCTCGGCGCTGCGCGAAGACCCGGACACCATCCTGGTCGGCGAGCTGCGCGACCTGGAAACCATCCGCCTGGCGCTGACCGCCGCCGAGACCGGCCATCTGGTGTTCGGCACGCTGCACACCAGCTCGGCGCCGAAAACCATCGACCGCGTGGTCGACGTGTTTCCCGCCGCGGAGAAATCGATGGTGCGTTCGATGCTCTCGGAATCGCTGCGCGCGGTGATCTCGCAAACGCTGATGAAGCGCATTAGTGGTGGACGCGTGGCGGCGCATGAAATCATGATCGGCACTCCGGCGATTCGCAATCTGATCCGCGAGGACAAGGTGGCGCAGATGTATTCGGCAATCCAGACCGGCCAGCAGCACGGCATGCAGACGCTGGATCAGAACCTGCGCGAGCTGGTGCAACGGGGTACCGTCAGCGCCGGCGAGGCACGCCGCAAAGCGGCCAACCCCGACAACATCGCCGGCAAATAGGCGGGGGAATCTGCAGATGGAGCGCGACAACGCGATCAAATACATGCACGACCTGCTGCGCATGCTCAAGCAGCGCGGCGGCTCTGATCTGTACATCACAGCCGGTGCGGCACCGGCGATGAAAATCCACGGCCATATCGGCCCGGTGGGCAATCAAAAGCTCACCCCGGCGCACAGCCAAGTGCTGGCGCGATCGATCATGAACGACCGACAGGCCGGTGAATTTGAGGCCAACAACGAGTGCAACTTCGCCATCAGCCTGCCAGGCGTATCGCGCTTTCGCGTCAATACCTACGTGCAGCGCAGCAGCGTGGCGATGGTGATTCGCCTGATCTCCGACGAAATTCCCAGCTTCGCCGATCTCAACCTGCCGGATGTGCTCAGCGACATTGCGATGACCAAACGCGGGCTGGTGATCCTGGTCGGCGGCACCGGCACGGGTAAATCGACCACCCTGGCCTCGATGCTCAACTACCGCAACGAGAACAGCCAGGGGCACATCATCACCATCGAGGACCCGGTAGAATTCGTCCACCAGCACAAGGGCTGCCTGATCAGCCAGCGCGAGGTGGGCACCGACACCGACAGCTTCGAGATCGCACTGAAAAACAGCCTGCGCCAGGCGCCGGACGTGATCCTGATCGGCGAGATCCGCGAGCGCGAAACCATGGATCACGCCATCAATTTCGCCGAGACCGGCCACCTCTGCCTGGCCACGCTGCACGCCAACAACACCAACCAGGCGATGGATCGGATCATCAACTTCTTCCCCGAGGATCGCCGCCAGCAATTGCTGCTCGATCTCTCCCTGAACCTGCGCGCGGTGGTCTCGCAGCGGCTGCTGCGGGTGCCCTCCGGCGAGGGCCGCCGCGCCGCATTCGAGATTCTGATCAACACGCCGCTGATGTCCGACCTGATCCAGAAAGCCGATATCTCCGAGATGAAAGCGCTGATCGGCAAGTCGCGCGCCGTCGGCATGCAGACCTTCGATCAGGCGCTGTTCGACCTCATCGAAGACGACGCCATCACCATCGAAGAGGGTCTGCGTCAGGCCGATTCGGTCAACGACCTGCGCCTGCGCATCAAGCTGGAGAGCAAGCACTCACGCCTGCTGGATGGCGACGATGGCGGCCTCGAAGTCGAGCAGAGCGGCGGCGAGCCCGGCATGCTCGGCAGCTAGGAGAGTGCCGATGAGCGACGCTGAAAAACCCGAGGTCAACGACCGCCCCGGCGAGACGCTGGATGTGGAGCGCTATCTCGCCCACATGGCCAGGAATGGCGCCTCGGACCTCTACTTCGCCACCGGCGCACCGCCGCACATGAAGGTCGAGGGCCGCACCCACCCGATCAGCAAACACAAGCTGCCGAGCGGCGCGGTGCGCGATCTGGCGATGCGCATCATGACCCCCGATCAGCGCAATCGCTTCGATCGCTATATGGAAATGAACCTCGGCCTGGCCTACCCCTTCGGGCGCTTCCGGGTGAACGTCTTCCTGCAGCGCGGCGAAGTCTCGATGGTGGTGCGCTTCATCAAGTCACACATCCCGCCGATCGAAGATCTCGGCCTGCCGCCGATTCTCAAACAGCTGGTGCTCGCCAAACAGGGGCTGATCCTCGTCGTCGGCGCCACCGGCTCGGGCAAATCGACCTCGCTGGCATCGATGATCGACCACCGCAACCGCGAGCGCGGCGGCCACACGCTGACCGTCGAAGACCCCATCGAATACGCCTTCGATCACCGCAAATCGATCGTCTGCCAGCGCGAGGTGGGGCTGGATACCCTGTCCTACGAAAACGCCCTGCGCGAGGCCATGCGCGAAGCGCCGGACGTGATCATGATCGGCGAGGTGCGCGACCGGCGCACCATGGAAGCGGCGATCAGCTACGCCGACACCGGCCACCTGTGCCTGACCACGCTGCACGCAGTGAACGCCTATCAGGCGATGGATCGCATCGTCAACATGTTCCCCCCCGAAGCGCAGAACCAGGTGCGCATGGACCTCTCGCTGAACCTCAACGCGATCATCTCGCAGCGCCTGCTACCGGCGCGGCGCGGCGGCCGGGCACCGGCGGTCGAGGTGATGATCAAGAGCCCCTACGTCGCCGAGCTGATCCGCAGCGGGCAGATTCACGGCATCAAGGACGTCATGTCGAAGGGCTCGCGCGAGGGCATGCAGACCTTCGATCAGTCGCTTTACGCGCTGTTCAAAGAGAACCGCATCGAACTGGAAACCGCGCTGGAATACGCCGACTCGCGCGCCGATCTGGAATGGCAGATCAACTTCGGCGGCGGCGCCAGCGCGCTGTCGCGCAGCGACAGCCTCGACGACCTGATCCTGCCCTCGCAGCAGCAGACCGACGGCCAGCACAGCTAGCGCAGGCGCGCTGCCGATTCACCGCCGGGTCGCCGCCCGGCGATCAGCGTATCGCGCAGCCGCGCGCCGAAACGGCGCCCCTCACAGGGACTGTTGCGCCCGTCGCTGTGCATCGCCGCGCGGTAAAAGTGCCACTCGACGTCCGGCTCGATGAGCAGCAGATCCGCCGCACCGCCCACCGCCAGCGTGCCGGCATCCAGACCGAGCAAGCGCGCCGGCGCGCAGGTCGCCGGGCGCAGCGTCTGCAGCGGCGACCAGCCCATCTCCTCACCCAGCTGCAGCAGCAGCGGCAGCATCGTATCGAAGGCGGAGATGCCCGGCTCGGTCTGCGCGAACGGCGCCAGCTTGGCGTCCGACTCCAGCGGCGCGTGATTCGAGCAGATCGCCAGCAGCACGCCATCGGCCACCGCCTCGCGCAGCGCATCGCGATCGGCCGCGCTGCGCAGCGGTGGCAGCACGTGGCACATGGCGTCGTAACCGGCCAGATCGGCCTCGGTGAAGTGCAGGTTGTGGATCGCCACATCGCCGCTCACCGGCAGGCCATCGCGCTGCGCCTGGCGCAGCAGATCGACCGCGCGCGCCGAGGACAGGCGCGAAAAATGCACCCGCGCGCCGCTCTGCGCCACCAGCTCCAGGCGCTGCGCCATGGCCACCGCCTCGGCGGCCACCGGCACCCCGGGCAGGCCGAGGCGCGTGGACACCGGCCCCTCGTGGGCGCAGCCGCCCTCGGCGAGAAAGGCATCCTGCGGGTGCACCAGCAGCGGGATGGCGAACGAGGCGGCGTACTCCATGGCGCGGCGCATCACCCGCGTGTCGCCGATCGGCACATCGGCGTTGCTCACCGCCACGCAGCCAGCCTCGCGCAGGGTCGCCATCTCCGCCAGCTGGCGCCCCTCCAGGCCGCGGGTCAGGGCGCCGATGGGGTGCACGCGGGCATAGCCCGCCTGGGCCGCGCGGTGGCGGATCAGCTCCACCGTGGCGGTCTCATCGATCACCGGATCGGTGTCCGGCGCGCAGGCCAGCGTGGTGATGCCGCCGAGCGCCGCGGCGCGCGACTCGCTGGCGATGGTGCCGCGCTGCTCGTGGCCCGGCTCGCCGAGGCGCGCCCACAGATCGACCAGCCCCGGCGTCAGCCAGAGGCCGTCGGCGGCGATCTGCTCGTCGGCGACGAAGCCCGCCGGCGGCGCGCCGATGGCGGCGATGCGGCCGTCGGCGATGTGCAGATCGGCGATCTGATCGCAGTCGCTGGCCGGATCGAGCAGCCGGCCGCCGCTGATCGTCAGCCCGCTCACGCGCCCGCCTCCGCGCCGCGCGCGGCGTTGCCCATGCACAGCGACATCACCGCCATGCGCACGGCGATGCCGTTGGTCACCTGTTCGAGAATCACCGACTGCGGCCCGTCGGCCACTGCGGCTTCGATCTCCACGCCGCGGTTGGTCGGCCCGGGGTGCATCACGATGGCATCCGGCCGCGCCTGCGCCAGGCGCCGCGCGGTCAGGCCGAATTCGTTGTAGTACTCGTCGGCGCTGGGCAGCAGCGCGCCCTGCATGCGCTCGCGCTGCAGGCGCAGCATGATCACCACATCGCAACCGGCGAGACCGGCATCCATGCGGTGAAAGACGCGCACGCCGAGGGATTCCACAGCGCGCGGCAGCAGGGTGCGCGGGCCGACCACGCGGACCTCGCGGCAACCCAGCGCGTTGAGTGCGTGGATCTGCGAGCGCGCCACCCGCGAGTGCAGAATATCGCCGACGATAGCCACCGTGAGCGGCGCGAAATCACCCTTGTGGCGGCGGATGGTGAAGACGTCGAGCATCGCCTGCGTCGGGTGCGCGTGCCAGCCGTCGCCGGCATTGATCACGCTGATGTGCGGCGCCACGTGCTGGGCGATGAAATGCGCCGCGCCGCTGCTGGCGTGGCGCACCACGAACATGTCGCACTGCATCGCCTGCAGGTTGCGCAGGGTGTCGAGCAGCGACTCGCCCTTGGCGGTCGCCGAGGTGGCGATGTTCATGTTGAGCACGTCGGCCGAGAGCCGTTTGGCGGCCAGCTCGAAGGTGGTGCGGGTGCGCGTGCTGTTCTCGAAGAACAGGTTGACCACCGTCTTGCCGCGCAGTAGCGGCACCTTTTTCACCTGCTGGTCGGCGACTCCGCGCAGGTGCTCGGCACTGTCGAGAATCTGGCCGAGCAGGGCGCCGTCGAGGCCATCGACATCGAGAAAATGGCGCAGCCGGCCGTCGCCGTCGAGCTGGATATCGCGGATCGCCGCGGCGGCGGCGCTGGCGGCGCTCACGGCGTCCTCCCGGCGACGTCCTGCACGCTCAGCGACAGGGCATCCGGCGCCAGCTTGACCTGCTGCTGCGGGGCCAGCGCCAGGCGCGCGCCGGCGACGTCGGCGCGAATCGGCAGCTCGTGTCCCTGGCGCTCCACCAGCACCGCCAGCAGCACCCGCGCCGGGCGGCCGTAATCGAAGATTTCGTTGAGCGCGGCGCGCACCGTGCGGCCGCTGTAGAGCACGTCGTCGACCAGCACGATGGTGCGCCCCTCGACGGCGAAGGGCAGTTGCGAGGGCGCCACCTGCGGATGCAGGCCGATGCGGCTGAAATCGTCGCGGTAAAAGCTGATGTTCAGCGTGCCCGGCGGCAGCTGCAGGCCGAGCTGATCGTGCAGCGCGCGGGCGACGCGCACGCCGCCGCTGTGGATGCCGATCATGCCGACATCCTCCACCGCGCCGGCGCTCAACTGGCCGAGCAGCTCGGCGCCCATGCGCGCCAGCCAGTCGGCGACGGTGGCGGTGTCGAAGCTTTGCATGCGTATCGGTTCCGGTTGTCGAGGGTGGGCGGCGGCGCTCAGCCCCGGCGCCCTGACCGCCGCACTTCAGCCGCGCTCATCGGGCGCGACCGCGGCGGCATCCAGCCAGCGCTGCAGGATCAGCGCGGCGGCCATTTTATCCACATCGCCCTTGCGCGTCCTGCCGCGCTGGCCGGCGGCGCGGCGCGCGCGCAGCAGCGCTTCGGCCTCGCGCGAGGTGAGGCGCTCATCCTGGGCGTGCACCGGCAGCCGAAAGCGGCCGTGCAACTGGCGCATGAAGCGCCGCGCGCGCGCGGTGAGGGGTATCTCGCTGCCATCCATGTGGGTCGGCAGGCCGACCACCAGCGCATCCGGCTGCCATTCGTCGATCAATGCGCCGATGGCGGCCCAGTCGATGGCACCCTGCGGCGAGTGCAGCGTGGTCAGCGGCGCAGCGCTGGCGACCAGCGATTGGCCGCTGGCCACGCCGATGCGGCGCTCACCGAAATCGAAAGCGAGGTAGACGGCCAAGCGCGGCGCCCCGAACCCAGGCTCAGGCGTGCCCGGGGGTGGCGGCGATCGCGCCGAGATCGACGCCCATGCGCGCTGCGGCAGCGGCCAGCTTCTGCTCCGGCGGGCTCTGGAAGATCACCTGCAGATCCGCCGGACAGCTCAGCCAGGCGTTCTCGGTCATCTCGTACTCCAGCTGCCCCGGTGCCCAGCCGGCGTAGCCGAGCAGGATCAGCGCCGCCTCCGGCCCCTGGCCGCAAGCCATCGCTTCGAGGATATCGCGCGAGCTGGTCACGGCGAGACCGAAGCCGGTGTCGAGGCTGGCCTGCCAATCGCCGCTGGGCGCGTGCAGCACGAAGCCGCGTTCCTGATCCACCGGGCCGCCGTAGAGCACCGGGCGGTGGATCAGCTCTTCGCTGGCGTCGGCGATATCGAGCTGATCGAGGATATCGCCCAGCTCCAGCCCCATGGTGCGGTTGAGCACCAGCCCCATGGCGCCGTTGTCGTTGTGCTCGCAGAGGTAGATCAGCGCGTGGTCGAAGTTGGGATCGGCCAACGCCGGCATGGCGAGCAGGAAGTGGTTGGTCAGGTCCATGCGTGGCATTGTAGGCGCGCCGTCACCACTGCGCACCCATCGGGGTCGTGAAGCGCAACGCTGGCACCGACGGGCGGTGGGATCAATGCGAAGTCAGCCCGGCGTCGCTGCGAAACTCCCAGGTGCGGGTGATGTAAAGTATGTCGACATTTTCCGCCAGCTCGCCGGCAAAAGGCGCGAACGGCGCCGATAGCTCGACGATGCGCCGCGCCGCGTCATCCAGCACCTGGTGGCCGGAGGAGCGCTGCAGGCGCATCTCGGCGATGCTGCCGTCGCGGCGGATGCCGACCACCAGCAGCAGACTGCCGCCGAGGCGCTTGCGGCGCGCTTCATCCGGATAGTTGAGGTTGCCGACGCGCTCGACCTTTTTCACCCACTGATGCATGTAGGTGGCGTAGCTGGCGCGCTTGGCGCTGGCGGCGCTGAGAAAAGCCTTGCGCGGGCGCTTGGCGTAGCGGTTGAGCTGATCGCTGATCTGCGCCGACAGGCGGGCGATTTCCAGACTCTGCTCGATGACGTTGGGCGACAGCTTCGGCTTGGGGGTCTCGACCGCCTCCGGCTGCGGCGCCTCGGCGACCTTGTCCTCGGCGAACTGGCGGGAGATGACCTTTTCCTGGCTCGCCTCTACCGGTTCGGGCGAGGCGGCCTCCAGCGGCACCGGGGCGACGCCATCGGTGGCTACCCGCTCCTGGCTGGAGAAGGGTGTCTGCGGCCGCTGGCGATCTTCGGCGGTGCCGCTGCCGGCGTTGTCCGCCTGCGCCAGATAGTCGGATTCCTCGGGCGCCTCGGCGCTCTCCTGCTGCACCAGGATGACTTCCAGCGAAGGCGGCGCGTTGCGCTGCTCCAGCAACGACTCGAAGCTGACACCGAGGATCACCACACCGTGCAACGCAGCGGCGAGGAACAGGGTCAAACCGATCCGGTCTGTATCAGTGGTGGAGCTGGACGCTAGGGCGATCATCGGCCCGCCATTCTAGTGCCCGCCCCGCGCTTTGCCCATCGCCGCCTCATTGCTCATCGGAGAGCTTGCCGCCACTCACATCGCAACCCTGTCCCTGCGGCGGGTCGAGATGCCGCTCGATGGCCGCCATCAGCTGCCCGGCGATATCCAGGCCACAGGCGCGATCCAGCTCACGGATGCAGGTCGGGCTGGTGATGTTGATCTCGGTGAGGTAGTCGCCGATCACGTCGAGGCCGACGAACAGCAGGCCGCGGCGGCGCAGCTCCGGCGCCACCGCGGCGCAGATTCTGCGCTCGCGCTCGCCGATGGCGACCGCTTCGCCACGCCCGCCGGTGGCCAGATTGCCGCGCGTCTCGCCGCCCTGCGGGATGCGCGCCAAGGCATAGGGCACAGGCTCGCCGTCGACCAGCAGCACGCGCTTGTCGCCGGCGCTGATCTCGGCGATGTAGCGCTGCACCATGCATTGCCGGCGGCCGTGTTCGGTGAGCGTCTCGATGATCACATTGAGATTGGCATCGCACGGCCGCAGGCGGAAGATCGATGCGCCGCCCATGCCGTCCAGCGGCTTGATGATGGTGTCCGCCTGACACGCGACGAAATTCTTGATGCGCGCCTGATCGGCGCTGACCAGGGTCGGCGGGCAGAGCTCGGGAAACCAGGCGGTGGCCAGCTTCTCATTCCAGTCGCGCAGGCTCTGCGGACGATTGACCACCAGACAGCCGCGGGCCTCGGCCAGCTCAAGCAGATAGCTTGCGTAGATGTAATCCATGTTGAAAGGCGGGTCGACGCGCATTAATACTGCATCCAGCGTATCGAGAGGGATGTCTTCGGGCTCCCCCAGCGCGAACCACTGCTCGCTGTTGTCGCTAACGCGCAATGCGCGCATGCTGGCACGACAGTGGCCGTCGAGCGCGTAGAGATCAGTGGCGGTCATGTAGTACAGCGTCCAGCCGCGACACTGGGCGGCGAGTAGCATGGCAAAGCTACTGTCTTTGCTGGGCTTGATGTTCGCGATGGGGTCCATCACGATGCCAAGGTTGACACTCATGGGCAGGGTTCCCGAAATTCCGGGCGCCAAGGTTAAGCAATGGTCACCTGCGGGTACAGTGGCACGGCCAGCCGGATGGGAAATGTGACTCCACATCCAGTTCCAGTGCACCCCCGGGGTTTTTGTGATGACATCGCTAGTCGCTTTGGGGGGCAGGATTAGAATGCCTCTCTCAGATGCTCGTCAAAAGATCGACACGCGCCAGCCACCCCTCCCGGAAAGCAGTATTAACCTTCTGATTCGGCTGTGACTATTTAGGTAATCGATTGAGTGTAGACTAGCTCTTTTTCCAGCGCCGCCAAGACCTCGACAGACGGCGCGCGCGGCGAGTGACGAGGTGCGGTGACGGCGCGCTCCACCGCACTTTTGACTACCTTACTATCCTAACTTTGCGGAGAGAGCGGCGACAGTGGCGGAAAGTACAGTGAATCTGGCAGACCTCAAAGTGATGGTGATCGACGACAGCAAGACCATCCGCAGGTCGGCGCAGAACCTGCTCAAAAAGGAAGGTTGCGAGGTGGTCACCGCCGGCGACGGCTTCGAGGCATTGGCGAAAATCGTTGAGCAGCGCCCGAACATCATCTTCGTCGACATCATGATGCCGCGCCTGGACGGCTATCAGACCTGTGCGCTGATCAAGCACAATAGCGTTTTTCGCCATACGCCGGTCATCATGCTATCGAGCAAAGACAGCATCTTCGACAAGGCCCGAGGCCGGATCGTTGGCTCGGAGAGATACCTGACGAAGCCCTTCACCCGCGAAGACCTGCTCGACGCGATCAAGGACACAGTGGCGCCGGCCAGTGCCTGAATACGATGCGCATCCCCCGAACGCCACTACCCGGGACACAGAAACCCACTTGGAGTTGATCGATGGCTACCGTTCTCGTGGTTGACGACTCGCCGACCGAAATCCACGTCATTCAATCGATACTCAGCCGCCACGGCTATCAGGTCGAAATCGCCAGCAGCGGTGACGAAGGCGTCGCCAAGGCTCGCGCGGTGCGACCAGACCTGATTTTGATGGATGTCGTGATGCCGGGCATGAACGGCTTCCAGGCCACGCGCCAGCTCAGCCGCGGCAGCGACACCGCGACCATCCCGGTGGTCATCGTCACCACCAAGGATCAGGAGACAGACAAGGTCTGGGGCATGCGCCAGGGCGCCAAGGACTACATCGTCAAGCCGGTGCGCGAAGGTGAGCTGCTGGCCACCGTGAAGGCCGCACTGGTCTCCTGAGCAGAGCGCATACCTTGGCCGACGCCCGCTCACCACTCGCACTGCTCGCCGCCTATCAGGAGCGCGCACTGCGCAGTCGCGCCGCCGATCCGGTGGCTCGCGAAGCCCTGCCGGAGTGGCAGGGCGTAGCCTTTACCATTGGCGAGCAGCAATTCATCGCCGGCATGGACGAAGTGGTAGAGATCCTCGATCCGCCACCCTGCACCCGCGTGCCGGGTACGCAGGGCTGGTTTCTCGGCATTGGCAACGTGCGCGGCAACCTGCTGCCGGTCAGCGATCTACGCCACTTTTTGCTGCGCCAGCCCGGCGCCACCACCGGCGTGCGACGCAACGCCCGCGTGCTGACCTGCGGCCACGGCGATGCCTACGCCGGCCTGCAGGTCGACGAAGTTCAGGGCCTGCGCCGCTTTTATCTTGAGGAGCGCCACGCCGCCTCGGCGCCCGCGCTCGAAGCACTGGGACCGCACGTGAACTACGAGTTCCGCCGCCACGGCCAGGTCTGGCCGGTCCTGCAACTGTCGTCGCTCACGGCGAGCGAGGAATTTCTGCGCATCGGGCAGTAGCCCTGCCGGCTCCCCGGAGACCCCGGGAATCGGCGATGTTTGAACACAGCTGGCGGGCCTGATGTCCCGCTGCCACGTCATCGGGAGAGAGTACAATGAAGGCGCCGAGCGCGAGCTTCCTGTCCAGGGAGCAAGACCGGGGAAAAATCATCCTCGATTTGACCATTGTGCTGGTCATCTGCCTGCTGCTGACAGCCAGCAGCTTCATCTACAGCGCCCTGAAAAGTCGCGATGACAGCCGCTATCTGGCACTGGCTTCCGAGCAGCAGTTGCTCTCCCAGCGCATCGCCATCGACGCCATCGAGGCAGCGCAGGGCAACACCGAATCACTGGCCCGCATCCAGTCGTTCGCAGAACGCTTCGAGGCCGCCCTGGAGACCCTGCGCAGCGGCAACGATGCGGAGAACCTGCCACCGCTGGACGCCAATCTGCAGCCCTCGGTGGAGGCGGTATCCGCCAGCTGGGATCGCACCCGCAACAACCTGCAGGTCATCATCGACGGCCAGTCGGTGGCCAAGTCGGTGAACAGCCTGGTCGATGAACTCAACGAACTGGTGCCGCAGCTGCTGGCACAGTCCGATGAAGTGGTCACCCTGCTGGTGCAGAAAGAGGCTGACCGCGAGCAACTCTACGTCGCCTCGCGCCAGTTGATGCTGATCCAGCGCGTCTCGCAGAACCTGCTGCGAGTGACCTCCGGCGAGGCCGGCGCAGCCACCGCCGCAGACATGTTCGGCCGCGATGCAGCACTCTACGGTCGCGTGCTCGACGGCCTGCTCAACGGCTCGCGCCTGCTGCAGATCGAGCGCATCGAAGACGCCGAGGTACGCGATGCGCTGGAGCAGGTCTCCACCACCTTCGGCCAGTTCAGCCAGGATGTCGGCAAGGTGCTGGCCCTGTCGCCCGATCTATTCTCCCTGCGCGAAGCCTCGGGCGAGGTCGACGGCATCGCCGCCGAACTGCTCGACGCCACCAGCGTGCTGCTCGACAAGGTGGAAAAATCCGGCCGCCGGCTGGACATCCTCTTCTGGGTCGGCGTCACCGGCGGCGTGGCGCTGATCATCACCCTGGGCTTCATCGGCTTCCTGCTGTGGAAAGACGCCCAGCAACGCATCGCCACCACCACCGAGCAGAACAGCCGCAACCAGCGCGCGATTCTGCGCCTGCTGGACGAGATCACCGACCTGGCGGACGGCGATCTGACCGCCCACGCCACGGTGACCGAGGACATCACCGGCGCCATCGCCGACTCGGTCAACTACGCCATCGACTACCTGCGCGACCTGGTGGCAACCATCAACCGCACCGCCGTGCAGGTCACCCAGGCGGCCACCGAAACGCAGAGCACGGCGACCCGTCTGGCCGAGGCCTCCACCCTGCAGGCGCGTGAGATCGCCTCCGCCTCCGGCTCGGTGTCCGACATGGCCGAGGCCATGAACCGCATCTCCGACTCGGCATCGCAGTCCGCGTCGGTCGCGCTGCAATCGGTGGAGATCGCCTCCAAGGGCGCCGATGCGGTGCGCACCAACGTCCGCGGCATGGACAACATCCGCGAGCAGATTCAGGAAACATCCAAGCGGATCAAACGCCTCGGTGAATCCTCGCAGGAGATCGGCGACATCATCGGGCTGATCAACGAAATCGCCGACCGCACCAATATCCTCGCCCTGAACGCCGCCATTCAGGCGTCTACCGCCGGCGAGGCCGGCCGCGGCTTCGCGGTGGTCGCCGACGAGGTCCAGCGCCTCGCAGAACGCGCCTCCGACGCTACCAAGCAGGTGGAGGCACTGGTCAAGACCATTCAGGCCGACACCAGCGAGGCGGTCACCTCGATGGAGCAGAGTACCGCGGGTGTGGTCAGCGGCGCCGGGCTGGCGGAGAACGCCGGTGAATCGCTGGCCGAGATCGAATCCGTCTCGCAGCGCCTCGCCGAACTGATCCAGAGCATGTCCAGTGACGCCCGCGCCCAGGCCAGTGTGGCCAACAACATCTCCAATAACATGACCGTCATCCGCGACATCACCGTGCAGACCGCCGATGGCACCACGCGCACCGCCAGCTCGATCGGCGAGCTGACCAAACTGTCCGCCGGACTGCGCGAGACGGTCGCCGGCTTCAAGCTGCCCGAAGAGATGATGGCCGACGCAGATAGCTTACGCAGCACAGAGCCCGACGACGCCGAGCCGCTGGTGCTCAGCGATCCGGCAGAAGAGGACGAACTGGACATCGGCCTCAATGACAGCGACGAAGACATACCGAGCCGGGTCGCCGGCGGCGGCAAGGCTCCACTGAGCGTGGCCTCCAGCTGAACGCCGCCGCCCGCGCCCGGGGATCGACTCCGCCGCGGCGCAGGCAACCCGCCCGAACCGATAGAGCAATGCCAGGATGAAGCCGACCGCCAACGCTGAAATCAACTCCGTGAAGTGGGTGCTTCGCGAGTTGGCGCCGTTGCTCGATGAAGTGCAGCGACACATCGTCAGCTACGTGGAGAACTCCCGCGGAGACGCCGACCTGCGCGAGATCCGCACGGTGCTGCGCCAGGTGCAGGGCACGCTGAGAATGGTCGAGCTGTACGGCGCGGCGATGCTCACCGAAGAAATGGAGCGGATGGCGGCAGCGCTCGCCGAAGATGACCTCGAAAACCGCGAAGAGGCCCTCGATGTGCTGATGCGCGCCGCGCTGCAGCTGCCCGACTACCTCGACCGCGTGCAAGCCGGCAGCCCCGACGTGCCGATGGTACTGTTGCCGCTGCTCAATGGTCTGCGCATCGCCCGCGACGAAGCGCCACTGCCCGAATCTGCACTGTTCCTGCCCGATCTGCACATCGACCCGGCGGTGCTCGCCCCGCACGAAGTCGGCACCGACCTGCAAACCATGGTCAAACGGCTGCGTGCGCCCTTTATGCGCAGCCTGCTCGGCTTCTTCAAACAGGGGGGCAGCCAGGACCGCTCCCTCAGCCTGCGCAGCATGGATGCCATCATCGCCAAGTTCGAGGCCGCCTCGAACACCGGCAACGCGCGCAAGATCTGGCAAATATGCCGCGCCCTGCTGGAAACCCTGCGCCACGAAGACGCCGAGCCGACCAGCTCGACCAAACAGCTGCTCGGCCAGGTCGAGCGCACCCTGCGGGTGGTCGCCGAGCGCGGCGAAGACGATATCGCCCAGCACATGCCCCAGGACATGCTGCGCAACCTGCTCTATCAGGTCGCCCAGTCCAACTGCCCGGGGCGCAAAGTGGTCGCGGTGCGCGCCGCCTTCGGCCTCGACAAGCTGCTGCCCCGCAAGGATGAGCTCGAACACGCGCGGCGCACCCATCAGGGCCCCAGCCTGGAGCTGCTGCACGTCGCCCGCCAGGGCGTGCGCGAAGACATCGCTGCGCTCAAAGACAGCATCGAGATCTACGTCCACGGCGCAAACCGCGATGTAGCGATCCTCGAACCGCTGGAAGGCCTGCTGATGCGCGTCGCCGACACCCTCGGCATGCTCGGCATGAGCGACGCCCGCCAACTCATCGAACCACAAGCGCCAGCGCTGCAAAGAATCATCGCCAATGGCCCGCAGGGCGATGCCTCCGGCCTGCTGGACACCGCCGCCACCCTGCTGCGCGTCGAGCACGTGCTCGACGACTACATCGCCGAGCAGACCAGCCTGCTGCCGCGCCACGGCGATCACAAAGGTCTGCGCGAGCTGCCCGAGAGCGAATACCAGCCACTGCTCGGCACCGTCATGCAGGAGCTGCACCGCGCCATGGCGCGCACCCGCGAGGCCTTCATCGAATACGCCGCCGGCGGCGCCGACGCCGGGCAAATCCGCCAGATACCGCAGGTCCTGCAAGAGGTCACCGGCGTCCTGCACATGCTCCCGATGGAGGATCTGCTACCACTGGTGCGCGAGCTGTCCGAGCATGTCGAACACCGCTACCTGGAGGGCAAAATCTCCCCCGACGGCTACGAGCAGAACCTGTTCGCCGATGCGGTAACCAGCGTCGATTACTACATCGAGGCCGTGGCCGAGGGTCGCGACGATCTCGGTGGCGTACTCGAAGTGGGCCGCGAGGCGCTGGCACAGCTGAGAACACTGGCAGCGGTGGACGACGTCATCGACGCCGGCGCCTTCAGCGAGGAAGACGAAGCACTTGACGCCACCCAGGTCTACGAAGGCGATGTGCTGGAATTCGAGGAGGCCCCCGTCGAGGCCAGCGAGCCGCTCGACCAGCCCGCCGCGCAGACGAAAGCCGCTGGCGACAGCCAGACCGATGCCGATGCGGACGACGCCGAAGCAGCGGATAGCTGGCTCGATCAGGCCTTCGTCGCAGCGCCTGCCGCAGACCCCGCGCAAACCCCGCCAGCACCGGCCGAAGACGCTGAAATTTCCGCCGCCGAGGCAAAAAACACCGCGGCTGCAGACCCATCCGCGCGCGATACCGCCAGCGCCGGGCAGACACCCGAAAGCGTCGCGACCGCCGAAAGCCCGGCCGCACTGCCGCCGATCCTCGGCACCGACCCCGACACCGAGATCCTCGAAATTTTTATCGAGGAAGCCGAGGAGGTGCTGGAGAGCCTGCGCGAGGCGCTGCCCGAGTGGCGCGCACAGCCCGATGACGAGGCCGCACTGACCCGCGTGCGCCGCGGTTTTCACACGCTCAAAGGCAGTGGCCGACTCGTCGGTGCCGAGCTGATGGGCGAGTTCGCCTGGTCCATCGAAAACATGCTCAACCAGGCAATCCGCGGCGCGGTGACGCCGAGCGAAGAGACCTTCGCACTGCTCGATGACGCCATCGGCCTGCTGCCGCAGATGATCGGCCAGCTCTCCGGCCGGGTCGGCGAGCTGGCCGGCGTCGGCGAGATCATCGCCTGGGCCTACCGACTCGCCGGCGACGCCAGCGCCGCCCCCGCGGCGCCGCGCGAACCCACCCTCGCCGACCGCGAGCGCGAAGAGCAGGAAATGCGCGCCGCGCAAGCCGAAGCCGAAGCCGAAGCCGAAGCCACGACAGAAGACCAGATTCCAAGTGCGCCCGAGTCTCTTGAAGAGCCGCGCAATCAGCCGCTGTCCGAGGTGCCGACGGAGATCACACCGCAGGTCGCGGCGAACACCGAGGCGAGTAGCGAACCACAAGCGCACGAGGCCTCCCCGGCAGCGACCGACGTCGAACTCGAAACATCGGTCGGGGAAACACCGTCGGATGCAGACGCCGACGGTTTCGACATCGCCGCGGACGAAGACGAAGACCTCGAATCCATCGAGATCGAACTGGACCTGCCCGACGACAACGTCATCGAGCTGTACGAGGCCGAGGATGAGGCCGCCAGCGAATTCCAGGAGCCGGACGAACCACTCGAAGAGGCCGCCGCGCACCGCGCGGATGACATCGACACTCCGAGCGAAGCCGAAGCCGAAGCCGAAGCCGAAGCCGAAGCCGAAGCCGGCGATGATGAC
>CBFCYW010000014.1:0-47376 GCA_965602395.1 uncultured Chromatiales bacterium | reverse complement strand
GCCGTCGGCGCCGCTGCGATCCACGGTGACCGTGGCCTGTGGCGTCTGGCTGCCGTTGCAGAATTCTCCCGCCGGCGCGGCCACCAGCAGGTTGGCGCCCGGCTCGGAGTAGCTGGCGCGTCGCCCGGAGGCATCCAGTGCGGCGATGGCCATCACCCGGCTGTAGTTGGCGTAGCCATCGTAGTTGGAGTTGTCCACCGAGCGGCCGCCATTGCCGGCGGCCCAGAAATAGGCCGTGCCCAGGCCGTTGCGGCCGTTGGCGGTGCCACTGTCCACCCCGGCTCGCCACAGGGCGCTGCTGTCGAGCAGCCGGCCGGTGGCATCTTCCGGTCCCCAGCTGTTATTCGACACCGCCACTTGCAGGTCGCGCGCCATGGCGTCGCCCTGGTTGCCGTCGTTGAAGGCCTGCAGCAGATTGAAGCCGACCAGATCCGCCGCCGGCGCCACGCCGCGCACGCCCAGATCGTTGAAGCCCACCGCCGCGGCGACCCCGGCCACCGAGGTGCCGTGGCTGCCGCCGGTGGGGTCGCTGCCGCCACTGAGGTAGTCGTGGCTGGCTCCCGGAACGACGTTGGCGGCGAGATCGGCGTGGCCGATCTCCAGGCCGTCGTCGACCACCGCGATGCGCACGCCGCTGCCATCGAAGCTGTCCCATACGCCGGCGACATTGATGTCTTCGCCGGCGACTGCGCCGTCCACCTGGCCGGTGTTCTGCAGATGCCACTGGCGGGCGAACAGCGTGTCGTCGCCGCTGGCGCGGGTGCCGAAACCGGCGCTGGGCGTGGCCGTGTAACCAGTGGCCGCGGCACGCGATCCGCTGCCGACGCAGGCGACGCTGCCGGCGAATTGATCGCCACCGCCGCCGCCACCGCCGCCACAGCCCGCCAACAGTGTCACGGCCACGGCCAGCGACAGTGCGGATCTTGAAAAATCTGCCTTGCTGGGCACCTTAGCTCTCCCTCTGATTGATCGTCGGCACTGCCACGGCGCCCGGCGCCGCGGTGTCGGTAGCCGCGTGAAAAGATTGCCCTCAATGGCCACGCAGCACCAATTGCCAGGATTGGAAGACGCCAGTGTCGGTTTCGTATCCGTCGCGCACCCGGAGCGTCCATTCGCCGATCGGCGCCTCGCCGAAGTGGCGCAGGCTGCCGAAGCGCCAGCCAGCGGAGAAGCCGGCGCCGCAGGGGTTTTTGCAAGTGTGCGGCAGGTGCAGAACGCTCTCGGTGCCCGCCGGGCTGGTCAGCACGATCTCCAGATCGCCGCTGTAACCGTGATCGCTGGTGAAGACTACATCGACGAACTCCAGACTGTCGATGTCGCTGGCGACGACGTTGATGCTGCCCACCGTCGCCGCGCCGGAGACGTTGCCGGCGCCGGCGTCGGCGATCGGCTGGTTGGGGGTCTGCACGTAGTCCTCCGGCGACGCGGCATCGGGCAACAGCGTCCAGCTTTCGGCCAGCGCGATGGCTGCGGCCAGATCGACGGCGCCGAAGCCGTACTTGTGGTTGACCGTCAGCCCGGCACCGTTGCTGGTCCAGTCGGGGTCGCCGGGATCATTCTGCCGGGCGCTGCGGGCGAGGATCGCGCGCACATCGCGCCAGCTCAGATCCGGGCGCGCATCGAGCAGCAGCGCCGCCACCCCGGAGACCACCGGCGCAGCCGACGAGGTGCCGTTGAAACACTGGGTGTAATCGATGTCGGCCAGCTCGCTGTTGGCACCGCCGTTGTAGCCGGCGACGCCGCTGCGGTCGGTGGTCACGGTGGTCGGCGGCGTGGCGCTGCCGTCGCAGTATTCGCCCGAGGGCGCCGCCACCAGCAGGTTGGCACCGGCCTCGGAATAGCTGGCGCGCTTGCCATCGGGGGCCAGCGCTGCCACCGCCATCACGCCGTGGTAATTGGCCCAGCCGTCGTAGTTGGCGTTGTCCACATCGCCGCCATTGCCGCCGGCCCAGAAGATCGCCGTGCCCTTGCCGTCGCGGGCGTTGGCGATGGCGGTCTCCACCCCGGCGCGCCACAGGCTGCCGCTGGCGGACAGAAACCCGGTGGCATCTTCCGGTCCCCAGCTGTTATTCGACACCGCCACTTGCAGGTCGCGCGCCATGGCGTCGCCCTGGTTGCCGTCGTTGAAGGCCTGCAGCAGATTGAAGCCGACCAGATCCGCCGCCGGCGCCACGCCGCGCACGCCCAGATCGTTGAAGCCCACCGCGGCCGCGACCCCGGCCACCGAGGTGCCGTGCCTGCCGCCGGTGGGATCGCCGTCGGCGCTGGTGTAATCGTGGCTGGCGCCGGGGACGACGTTGCCGATCAGATCCGGGTGGCCGATCTCCAGCCCGTCATCGACCACCGCCAGGCGCACGCCGTGGCCGCGGTAGCGATCCCAGACATCGCCGACGCGCACATCCTCGCCGGCCGCCGCGCCGTTCACCTGCCCGGTATTGAGCAGATGCCACTGGCGCTCGAAGAGCGTGTCGTCGCCCTCGTTGATATCCAGCAGTTCGATGCTCAGCGCCAGCTGGTCGCTGTTGACCCCATCGCCCGCGGCCAGCGTCAGCTCGAATACATTGTCGCCGTCGGCATCCGCGGGGTTTTCGTAGTCCGGCGCAGAGAGGAAGCTGAGCGCGCCACTGACGCTGTCGATGGCGAACAGCGCGGCATCGACGCCGCCGGCGATCGAGTAGTTCGGCAGGTCGCCGTCGGCGTCGATGGCCGCGGCGCGATAACCGCTGTCGAGCTGGTTTTCCGGGCTGTCGTGAGTGGCGGCGCTGATGAACTGCGGCGCGCTGTTCTGCGGGTCTTCGAGCAGATCGTCGACGCTGAGACTGAACGCCAGCGCGCTGCTGGCGCTGCCGTCGCTGGCGCCGAGGATCAGCTGATAGACGTTATCGCCGTTGGCGTCCGCCGGGTTTTCGTAGTCCGGCGCGACCAGAAAGCTCAGCGCGCCACTGCTGCTGTCGATGGCGAACAGCCCGGCGTCATCGCCGCCGCTGATCGAATAGTTCAGCACGTCGCCGTCGGCGTCGCTGGCCGCGGCGCGGTAGCCGGTGGCGATGCTGTTCTCGGCGCTGTTGGCGCTGGCGGCACTGGTGAACTGCGGCGCGCTGTTGTCCGGATCTTCGAGCACATCGTCGACGCTGAGGCTGAAAGCCAGGCTGGCACTGGCGCTGCCATCGCTGGCGCTGAGGGTCAGCTGGTAGATGTTGTCGCCATTGGCATCCGCCGGATTTTCGTAGTCCGGCGCGGCCAGAAAGCGCAGCGCGCCACTGGCGCTGTCGATGGTCAACAGCGCGGCATCCGCACCGCCGCTGATCGAATAACTCAGCGGGTCGCCATCGGCGTCGCTGGCCGCGGCACGGTAGCCGGTGGCGGTGCTGTTCTCGGCGCTGTTGGCGCTGGGCGCACTGGTGAATTGCGGCGCGCTGTTGTCGGGCGCTTCGGGCATATCGCTGACGCTGAGGCTCAGCTCCAGCACGGCGCTGAGGCTGCCATCGCTGGCGGCGAGGGTCAGCTGATAGAGGTTGTCGCGGTTGGCATCCGCCGGGTTTTCGTAATCCGGCGCGAGCAGAAAACTCAGCGCGCCACTGGCGCTGTCGATGGCGAACAAGCCGGCATCATCGCCGCCGCTGATCGAATAGCTCAGCGGGTCGCCGTCGGCGTCGCTGGCCGTGGCGCGGTAGCCGGTGGCGGTGTTGCTCTCGGCGCTGTTGGCGCTGGGCGCACTGGTGAATTGCGGCGCGTTGTTGGCCGGCGGCGGGGTGTCGCCACCACCGGAGGAGCAGGCCGCGAGCGAGGCGAGAGAGGTGGCGAGCAGGCCGCGACCGAGGCCGGGCAACAACGCGCGAAGCAGGCCACAACAAGCGGCGGCGGAAGTTGGCAACATGGCTGATTTTCCGATGACGGAGCCGGCACTGGCAGCGACTGCCGGGCCGACCGCTGTTAGCATGGGGCGCCCGCTGTTCGCGGGTGCAATGCCAACCGATTATCCCCGTGACCTGCGACGATTCCGCGACACCGCACACACGCACCCGGCACGATTGGTGGCGGTTAAGCAAGGAAATCCGCCGCTGGGGAGCCGATCTGGGCTTCCAGCAAATCGGCATCAGCGACGGAAAACTTGACACCCACGAAGCGCACTTACTCGACTGGCTGGACGACGGCTGCCACGGCGAAATGGGCTATATGGCGCGCCACGGCACGCTGCGCAGCCGCCCGGCGCAGCTGCTGCCGGGCACCATCCGCATCATCTCCGTACGCATGGACTACCTGCCGCCGGAGGCGCGGCCGATGCGCGCGGCACTTGCCGATCCGCAACGCGCCTACATCTCGCGCTACGCGCTGGGTCGCGACTACCACAAAGTAATGCGCGCGCGGCTGCAAAAGCTGGCCTCGCGTATCACGTCGCAGGTAGGGGAATTCGGCTATCGCGCCTTCGTCGACAGCGCACCGGTGCTGGAAAAGGCGCTCGCCGAGCGCGCCGGTCTGGGCTGGATCGGCAAACACAGCAATCTGATCAATCGCAGCGCCGGCAGCTGGTTCTTCCTCGGCGAGCTGTACACCGACCTGCCGCTGCCGGTGGACCCGCCGCAGGCCGAAGAGCACTGCGGCCGCTGCACCGCCTGCATCGACATCTGCCCGACGCGCGCCATCGTCGCCCCCTATCGGGTCGACGCGCGGCGCTGCATCTCCTATCTGACCATCGAGCTGCGCGACTCGATTCCCGAGGCGTTCCGCGCCGCCATCGGCAACCGCGTCTACGGCTGCGATGATTGTCAGCTGGTCTGCCCGTGGAACCGCTTCGCGCGGCACAGTGGCGAGCCCGACTACCGCGTGCGCCACGGACTGGATGCGGCCGGGCTGATCGAGCTGTTCGGCTGGACGGAGGGGGAATTTTCAGAGCGCCTGGCCGGCTCGCCGATACGCCGTATCGGCTACCTCTGCTGGCTGCGAAATCTGGCGGTAGGCCTGGGCAATGCGCCGACTTCCCCGGCGCTGCTGGCAGCGCTGGAGGCGCGCCGCGAGCACCCTTCGGCGCTGCTGCGCGAGCACGTCGGCTGGGCGCTGGCCCGGCACCGGGCGCGGGCCGGCAGCGAGCGATAGCGACCCGGCAAACACCGGGCCGCCAGAGACTCGACTGCCATCGCGATTCAGCTGGCGCTGCGCACGATGCGCCACAGCGCCAGATTCATGTCGGCGATGCCGGACTGCAGCTCGCGGATCTGCGGCAGGCTGCGCACGCGGCGCAGATCCTCGGGGGTGAGCACGGTCTCACCGGGGCGCCAGGGGCGGTCGCGCCGCTGTTGGCGGGCCTGCTGGCCACCCGTCTGGCCGGCGGGCTGCCCCCGCAGTTGTCCGGCGAGCTGGCTGTAATGCTGGCGATCTGTGGAGTGGCGATCTCGTTCCATGTCTTTGTCCCCGGTGGCGGAAATCTGTCGTCGAAAGAAGCACAGCAAGTGCCGTGCCGAAACGTTTGATCCGCTAACGGCGCTGTCGCCAACCCCTTGAGTGCCGAGCTGTGGTACTCGTCGACAGATCGCCCGGTCGCCAGCTCACCGCGGCCGGGTTCAGCCACTCTCTTGCGCGCCATCGCCTGCCGCGTCGAGCCGATCCGCGCCATCGGCACCCTGCCCGGCGGGCGCACCGCCATGCTGCCGGTTCAGCTCGCGCAGCCTGGCCAGTTTCTCGCCGATGCGGATCTCCAGACCGCGCGGCACCGGCTGGTAGTAGATCTGCTCGCCGATCTGGTCGGGAAAATAACTCGCGCCAGCGGCGAAGCCATCCGCTTCATCGTGGGCGTAGCGGTAGCCCTCGCCGTGGCCCAATTCCTTCATCAACCGGGTCGGCGCGTTGCGCAACGCCATCGGCACCTCGGCGTTGCCGTGTTCGCGCGCCGCCGCCATCGCCTGCTTATAGGCCGAGTACACCGCATTGGACTTGGCCGCACTGGCCAGATACACCACCGCCTGGGCGATCGCCAGCTCGCCCTCCGGACTGCCGAGTCGCTCATAGCTCTCGGCCGCGTCCAGCGCGATGCGCAGCGCGCGCGGATCGGCGTTGCCGATGTCCTCGGCGGCCATGCGCAGCACCCGGCGGACGATGTAGCGCGGATCGCAGCCGCCATCGAGCATGCGGCACAACCAATACAGCGCGGCGTCCGGCGACGAGCCGCGCACCGATTTATGCAGCGCCGAAATCTGCTCGTAAAACAGGTCGCCGCCCTTGTCGAACTGGCGCAGGCTGCCGCTGGTGACGGCCTCCAGTACGGCTGCGTCGATCACCACCCGCCCGCCGTCGCCGCCGGCCATATCCACCGCGATCTCCAGCAGCAGCAGCGCGCGCCGGGCATCGCCGTCGGCGGCCCTGGCCAGCAGGTCGCGCAGCGGCTCGGCGAAATCGATGTCGCGCCCGCCGAGGCCGCGCTGCGCGTCGCCCAGCGCGCGGTCGATGATGGCGCGGATATCCGCCGCCTCCAGCCGTTTGAGCACATAGGTGCGCAGCCGCGAGAGCAGCGCGTTGTTCAGCTCGAAGCTGGGGTTTTCCGTGGTGGCGCCGACGAAATGGATCGTGCCGTCCTCGACATGCGGCAGAAAAGCATCCTGCTGGGATTTGTTAAAGCGGTGCACCTCGTCGACGAACAGCACCGCGCGCCGCCCCTGCTGGCGCGCCGCGCGCGCCCGCTGCACCGCGGCGCGGATCTCCTTCACCCCGCTGAGCACCGCCGAGACGGCGAGAAACTCAGCGCCGCAGTGGCGCGCGATCATCCGCGCCAGGGTGGTCTTGCCGGTACCCGGCGGCCCCCAGAAAACCATCGAGTGCAAGCGGTCGCGCTCGATGGCCTGACGCAGCGGGCTGGCGGCGCCGAGCAGATGCCGCTGGCCGGCGAACTCATCCAGATTGCGCGGGCGCATGCGGTCGGCCAGCGGGCGCGTGGCATCGTCGCCCGCGGCCAGATCCAGCCCGGCCTGCGGGCCGTCGCTCACTGGCCCTCGCCGATCACATCGACGCCCGCCGGCGGGGTGAAGCTGAACAGCTCATCGGGTGCCGGCACATTGCGCTCGAAATCGTTGAAGCGGATCTGCGTCGCCTGGCCGAAGCCGTCGCGCAGCTCCATCACCCCCAAGCCGCCGGCATCGAGGCCGATGTAGATCTTGTGGAAATCGGTGTCCTGCACGCGCGGCGTCAGCTCGACCCACTCCAGCCCCTCGCGCTCGCCCAGATCGCGCAGCTCGAACTGCTCCTCCAGCGGGCGGCTGCCGGACAGCAGCAGGATCGGCGCCGCGCCCAGCGCCCGGTCGATGCGCTTCACGGTGACCTGCGCCAGCTCGCTGTCGTAGATCCACAGGCGCTCGCCATCGGCGATGATCTGCTGCTCGTAGGGCGCTTTGTAATCCCAGCGAAAGCGCCCGGGGCGCTTGACGATGACCGCGCCGCGGCTCTCCTGTACCGGCTCGCTGTCGGCGTCGTAGAGGGTCTGTACAAAGCCGGCCTGAAAACTGGTCAGCGATTTGGTGAGTTGCTGCAGACGCTCCACGCCAGCGCCGGCGACGGGGCCGGCGATAAGCAGTGACAGCGCCGCCGGCAGCAGGTGGCGAAGGGATAATTTCACTCGGCGGTTTCCTTTTCGATCAACGTGGTGGCGATATACTAACAGCGCGCTGAATAGCCGCTGAATGGTTGCGCTTGCCGGCAGCGCAGCAGCGGCGCAAGCAAGGGAGACCCGCGTGCCTGAAGCCACCCCCACACTGCAGATCCGCGGCCTGCGCAAACGCTTCAGCGAAGGCGGCGCGCGGCGCGAGCTGCTCACCGGCATCGATCTCGAACTGGCCGCCGGCGAACGCCTCGCGCTGGTCGGCGAATCCGGCTGCGGCAAGTCCACCCTGCTCAACCTGATCGCCGGGCTGGAGCCGGCCGACAGCGGCGAAATCCGTCTCGACGGCGCCCTGCTCGGCGATCTCGACGAAACCGCCCGCACCCGTCTGCGGCGGCGGCGCATCGGCTTCGTCTACCAGGGTTTCAATCTGCTGGCGACGCTCAGCGCCATCGAAAACATCATGCTGCCGCTGGATCTGGACGGCATCGCCGCCGCCGAGAGCCGCGCCCGCGCCGCCGCGCTGCTCGCAGAGGTCGGTCTGGGCGCACGCGCCGAGGACCCGCCCGACCGCCTCTCCGGCGGCGAACAGCAGCGCGTCGCGCTGGCCCGCGCACTGGTCCACAGGCCCGGCCTGCTGCTCGCCGACGAGCCCACCGGCAATCTCGACGCCGCCAGCGGCCGCCGCGTGCTGGAGCTGCTGACCCGGCTGCAGCGCGAGCGCGGCGCGGCCTTGCTGCTGGTCACCCACAGCGCCGCGGTGGCGGCCAGCGCGGATCGCATCGTCACCCTGCGCGACGGCCGCCTGGCGCCGCTCGATGCAAGCTCCGCCGGCGCACAGAGCGGCGCCGGCTGGTGACCGTGCCGCCACCAGCATTGCCCTCGCCGCTACTGCGCGCCGCCCTCGCCCGCCACTGGCGCCGCCACCCCTGGCAGCTCGCCCTGTGCCTGTTCGGCATCGCCCTGGGCGTGGCGCTGGTGTACGCCGTGTCGCTGGCCAACCGCAGCGCACTGGCCAGTTTCGAGCAGGCTCTGCGACAGCTCGACGGCCGCGCCAGCCACCGCCTGCTCGGCGGCCCGGCGGGCATCGACGAGGACTTCTACCGCCGCCTGCGCGTCGAGCTGGGGCTGTGGCGCAGCGCGCCGCTGCTGCTCGATCGCGCGCGACTGGCCGCGTCCAGCGATGGCCGCGGCAGCGGCGACCGCGACCTGCGCCTGCGCCTGCTGGGCGTCGACCCCTTCGCCGAGCCCACCCTGCGCGGCGCCCAGCGCCGCGTCGCCGGCGGCGATAACTGGAGCCGACTGCTGGTCGCAGAGGGCGGCGTGGCGCTGTCCGAATCGCTGGCCGCGCGCCTCGGGCTGGGCATCGGCGAGCCGCTGGCGCTGCGCGTCGGCGGCCGCGCGGTGGATGCCCATCTGGCGCTGATCCTGCGCGGCGAGGGGCCGACGGCGGCGGCGCTCGACGAACTGCTGATCACCGACATCGCCACCGCCCAGCAGTGGCTGGGGCGACGCGGCCGCATCGATCGCATCGACCTGCTGCTGCCGGACGGCCCGCCAGCGGCGCTGCGGGCACTGCTCGCAGGCACCGACGCCGCCGGGCTGCGCCTGATCGAGACCGACGCGCGCCGCGCCCAGCGCCTGCAGATGAGCCGCGCCTTCCGCGACAGCCTGCGCGCCATGAGCCTGCTGGCGCTGCTGGTCAGCGGCTTTCTGATCTACAACGCCAGCAGCCTGGCGGCGCTGCAGCGCCGCGAGCGCATCGGCCTGCTGCGCGGACTCGGCGCCGAGCGCGGCGCGGTGTTCGCCTGCCTGTGGGGCGAAGCGCTGCTGCTCGGCGCCGCCGGCGCGCTGCTCGGTCTGCTGCTCGGCCAGCCGCTGGGACAGGCGCTGCTCGGCCTGGTGGCGCAGACCATGGGCGATCTCTACGGCAGCGGCGCAACCGCTGCGCGCAGCGCCCTGCCCGACGCCGCCACCGCCATCGGCGCCAGCCTGCTGGGCATCGGCGCCAGCCTGCTGGCCGCACTGGCGCCCAGCATCGAGGCCGCCGCCAGCCCGCCGCGGCTGGCGCAGCGGCGCTCGGTGCTGGAGCGCCGCGGCCGGCGCATGGCGCCGTGGGCGGCGCTGTCCGGGCTGCTGCTGGGCGCCGCCGGGCTGGCGCTGGCCGCCACCAGCACCAGCCTCAATGCCGGCTTTGCCGCGGCGCTGCTGGTGGTGCTCGGCTACGCCCTGCTGACCCCCTGGCTGGTACTGCGCAGCGGCCGCGCGCTGACGCCGCTGGCGAGCCGCCTCGGCGGTGCCCTCGGCCGCCTCGGCGCGCGCGGCCTGGCCGACGGGCTGAGCCGCTCGGCGGTGGCGGTGGCGGCGCTGAGCGTCGCCGTGGCCGCCACCGTCGGCATCGGCCTGATGACCGACAGCTTCCGCGCCAGCCTGCAACAGTGGCTGCTGCAGACCCTGCAGGCGGATATCTACCTGTCGCGCGAGGACGGCGCGGCGCTCGATCCGCAACTGCCCGCGCGCCTGCTGGCGCTGCCGCAGGTGGCCGAGCTGAGCGCCGGTCGCGAAGTACAGCTGGAGAGCGAGCGCGGCCCGGTGGCGCTGCTGGCGCTGCAGCCGGCCAGCCGCAGCGGCGATGGCTTCGCACTGCTCGCCGGCGATCCGCAGCGGCTCTGGGCCGATTTCGCCAGCCGCCGCCTGCTGCTGATCTCCGAGCCCTTCGCGCGCCACCAGCGGCTGGCCGTCGGCGACCGCCTGCGCCTGCACACCCCAGCCGGCGCGACGGCTTTCGAGATCGGCGGCGTGTTTCGCGATTACGCCTCCGAGCGCGGCCTGCTGCTGCTGCACCGCGACCACTACCGGGCGCTGTGGGGCGATCCGCGGATCGACTCGATCGGCGTCTACCTGCGCGAGCCGGCCGACGGGGCCAGCGCAGCGACGGCCGCGCTCGATGCCATCCGCGACATCGCCGGCGAGGCCCGGGTGCGCGCCAGCGCGCGCATCCGCGAGCTGTCGCTGGCGGTCTTCGAGCGCACTTTTGCGGTCACCGAGGTGCTGCGCCTGCTGACCGTGCTGATCGCCTTCGCCGGCATTCTCGGCGCGCTGCTGGCGCTGCAACTGGAGCGCGGTCGCGACAGCGCCATCCTGCGCGCGGTCGGCGCCACGCCGGGGCAGATCTGGCGGCTGGTCGGCGGGCAGACGCTGCTGATGGGGCTGCTCGCCGGGCTGCTGGCGCTGCCGCTGGGGGCGCTGCTCGGCGAGCTGCTGATCGCGGTGATCAACCCGCGCGCCTTCGGCTGGACGCTGGCGCGCCACTACTCGCCGGGGCTGTTCGCCGAGGCCCTGCTACTGGCCCTGGCCGCGGCCGCGCTGGCCGGCCTGTACCCGGCCTGGCGGGCGGCGCGCGCCGCGCCGGCCGAGGCGCTGCGCGATGAGTAGCGGCCTGCGCCGGCTGCTCGCCGCACTGCTGCTGGCGCTGCTGGCAACGGCTGCCTGCCAGCAGCGGGCCGGCGATGGCGGCGACGATGGCGGCGACGATGGCCGCGGCGATGGCGGCGACGGGCTGCGACTCGACCAGCTGCTCGGTGAGCTCGACGATACGGGCTTCGCCCGCGCCGCGGCGCCGCGCGATTTCGACTTTCCCGCCGATCACGGCGCGCACCGCGATTTTCGCAGCGAGTGGTGGTATCTCACCGGCCAGCTCGGCGACGCGGCCGGGCGCCGCTACGGCTTTCAGATCACCTTTTTCCGCTTCGCCCTGGCCCCGCCCATCGCCGCCGGCGATGCATCCGGCGAGGCTGGCGCGGCGCCATCGCGCTGGCGCAGCAGCGAGGCGTGGATGGCGCACTTCGCCCTCAGCGACGCCGCCGGCGAGCGCTTTATCCACCACGAGCGCTTCGCCCGCGGCGCGCTGGGTCTGGCCGGTGCGGATCGCGACGCGCACGGGCGGCTGCAGGTGTGGCTGGACGACTGGCGACTGGAGCACCGCGGCGGCGATCGCTGGCGGCTGCGGGCGCGCCACGGCGAGCTGTCGCTGGCGCTGTCGCTGCGCGCGCAGAAGCCGCCGGTGCTGCACGGCCAGCGCGGCCTGAGCCAGAAGGGCGCGGCGCCGGGCAACGCCTCCTATTACTACTCGCTGCCGCGGATCGCCGCCGACGGCGAGCTGCGCATCGACGGCCAGCGCCGCGCGGTGGCGGGCAGCGCCTGGCTGGATCGCGAGTGGAGCACCAGCTCGCTGGACGCCGGCGTGGCCGGCTGGGACTGGCTGTCGCTGCAACTCGACGACGGCCGCGAGCTGATGCTCTACCGCCTGCGCCGCGCCGATGGCAGCGCCACACCGCAGAGCTACGCCGCGCTGATCGCAGCCGACGGCGCACTGCAAATACTCGATTACGCCGCCGTCGAGTGGACGCCGACCCGCCACTGGCGAAGCCCCGCCGGGCGCCGCTACCCGGTCGCCAGCCGGCTGCGCATCGATGCGCTCGGCGCAGCCATCGAGCTGCGCCCGCTGTTCGATGCCCAGGAGCTGAGCGGCGCGCTGCACTACTGGGAGGGGGCGATGGTCGCCGAGCGCGCTGGCGCGGTGATCGGCCGCGGCTATCTCGAACTGACCGGCTATCCACCGGGGCAGCACTGAGCGGCTGGCAGCGGGCGGCGGGCGTCAGTCGTCGAGCAGTTCCTGCAGCAGCGCGCGAAAGCGCGGCACCACCTCGGCATCGAACCAGGGGTTGCGGCGCAGCCACAGGCGGTTGCGCGGCGAGGGGTGCGGCAGCGGGAAGAATTCGGGCAGGTAGTCGGCGTGCCGGCGCACGGTTTCGGTGAGGGTTTTGCCGGCGCGCGCGCCGAGGTAGTGGCGCTGGGCGTACTGGCCGATCAGCAGGGTCAGCCGGCGCTGCGGCATCTGCGCGAACAGCCGCGGGTGCCACTGCGGCGCGCACTCGGGGCGCGGTGGCAGATCGCCGGAGCGACCCTTGCCGGGGTAGCAGAAGCCCATCGGCACCAGGGCGATGCGCGCGGCGTTGTAAAAGCTGTCGCGATCGACGCCCATCCACTGGCGCAGCAGCTCGCCGCTGGGATCGTTCCAGGGGATGCCCGTGGCCTGTACCCGGCTGCCCGGCGCCTGGCCGACGATGACGATGCGGCTGGTGGCGCTGGCGGCCAGCACCGGCTTCGGCGCCTGCGGCAGGTGCGCGCGGCACAGCTCGCAGCGGCGGACTTCTTCGAGCAGCTTGTCCATCGGCGTTCGGGGCTTGTGTGATCGACCGGCGCCAGCATGCGCGCCGCGGCCACAGCCGGCAAGTTCCGGCCAGTCGCCGCAGCGGTGGCGGATTCAGCTGCCGTCGCGCTGCTCGCGCTCGGCGCGCTCGAATTCCTCGATCAGAATCGGCACCGCCAGATTGCAGGCGTGGATGCCCATCACGGTGGTCAGCTGGATGGTCTCCAGCACCTCCTCGCGGCTGGCGCCGGCGCGGATCGCGTTGCGCATGTGGCGGCGCACGCCGGGGGCGTAGAGGTGGGTGGTCGCCGCGTTGATGGCGATCATGATCAGCTCCTTGTACTTCTGCGGCAGTGGCCCCTCGCGGTGCGGCACGCTGCGAAAGGCCAGATAGGCTTCGAGAAAATCGGCGTCCATTTCGGCGATCTGTTCCCAGACCGGGTTCCAGTCGCCCCTGGCGCGATGCGCCGCGGTCTGCGGATAGCGTTCGTCGTCGCTCACGGCTCAACCCCCGCGGTGCTTGAAGGAATCGCGGCGGAAGCTGTACAGCGCCGCCGGATCGACGGCCACATCGACCACCGCCGGCCGCCCGCAGGCCAGCGCCGCCTCCACCGCGGCGGGCACTTCGCAGAGCCGCTCGGCGCGAAAGCCGGCGGCGCCGTACAGCTCGGCCACCTTGTCGAAGGGCGGGCTGGAGATGTCGGCGCCGATGTAGCGGCCGGCGAAGAAATCGCGCTGATAGGCCTTCTCCGCGCCCCAGCAGCGGTTGTTCATCACCACCGTCACGGTGTCGATGCCGTGATCCACCGCGGTGCTCAGCTCGGAGAGGGTCATGCCGAAGCCGCCGTCGCCCATCAGGCTGACCACCGGCCGCTCGGGGCGCGCCACCTTGACCCCCAGCCCGCAGGCGAAGGAAAAACCCACCAGTCCGAAATCCAGCGGCGTGAACAGGCTCGGCGGCTGCCAGTAGTCGAGGGCGTCGGTGGCCTGCAGGCAGAGGGTGCCGGCATCCATGGTGATCGCCGCGTCGCGCGGCAGCACGCCGCGCAGCGACTTGAACAGACCGGAGGGCTGGATCGGCGCCTCGCGGCTGTCGGCCTCGGCATCGCGGCGCGCCAGATAATCGCTGCGCTCGGCGCGATAGGCGCGGCTCCAGGCCTCGGCGGCGGCGCGCCGCTGCTGTTTGTCCAGCGCCGCGAGCAACTGCCGCGCGGCGCTGCCGGCATCCGCCCAGATGCCCAGCGCCACCGGGAAGTAGCGGCCCAGCGCGGTGGGCTCGATCTCCACCTGAATGATCGCCGCGTCGCGGTTGAGGTTGTCGTAGGAGTAGAAGGTGCTGTTGAAGCCGAGGCGCGTGCCGAGGGCGAGGATCACGTCCGCCTCGCGCGCCAGCCGCGAGGCCACCGGGTTGCCGCGCGGCCCCATCTGCCCGGCGTTCAGCGGCTGGCCGAAGGGGATCGCATCGCCGTGGCCGGGAGCGGTGGCGATGGGCGCGTCGAGCGCCTCGGCCAGCGCCAGCACGGCCTCGTGAGCAGCGCTGTTTTTGATCCCGCCGCCGGCGATGATCAGCGGCCGCTCGGCATCGGCGAGCAGCTGCGCGGCCCGCTCGATGGCATCGCTGGCGGCCGCCGGCGCGCTGCACGGGCGGTAGGCATCCGGGCCGGGCAGCGCGTCGAAATCGGCGCTGGCGGAGAGCACGTCGCGCGGCAGATTCAACTGCACCGGGCCGCGGCGCGGCGCCATCGCCACGCGGAAGGCCTCGCGGAACATCTCCGGCACCCGCGCCGCGCTGGTCGCGGTCCAGGTTTTTTTCGTCACCGGGGTGAACAGCGCCTGCTGATCAACCTCCTGAAAAGCGTTGCGGTAGAGATGCTCGGAGGACAATGCGCCGGCGATCGACACCAGCGGCGAAAACGCCGCCGCCGCCTGCCCCAGCCCGGTGACCAGATTGGTCGCCCCGGGGCCGTTCTGGCCGGCGAGGATCACCCCGGCGCGACCGCTGGCGCGGGCGTAGCCGTCGGCCATGTGGCTGCCGGTGCGCTCGTCGTGCACGCCGATGAAGCGGATCTCGCGCGCGTCGTACAGCGCATCGAACATTTCCATGGTGGCCGAGCCGATCAGGCCGAAGACGTGTTCCACGCCCTCCGCCTGCAGCGCGGCGACGGCGGCCTGGCCGCCGGACATTGTTTTCATATTCCGATCCCGTTGTGCTCGCTGTATTGGTGGCCGCGATCAGTCGCGCAGCCCATCGAGAAACGCCAGCAGCGGCGCGGTGAACAGCGCCGGCTCCTCCACCAGCCCCATGTGCTGCAGGCGCGGCACGATGTGCAGCCGCGCGCCGGCGATTTCGGCGGCGATGGCACGGGCCATCGCCGGGGTGCTGCCGCTGTCGTTTTCCGCGGTCATCACCAGCGTTGGCAGCGGCGCGCCGTCGGCGGCGCAGATCGGCGGCTGCGGGCGGATCAGCTCGATCACGCCGCTGGCCAGCACCTGCCGACAGTCGGCGTAGTGGCGCGGATCGTTGCCCAGCACCCAGCGCCGCACCCGCTCGATGACCTGCGGCTGGGCGGCGCGAAAATCAGCGGTGAACCAGCGCTCGATGGTGGCGTCGAGCGTCGCCGCCGGCCCGCCACTGCTATCCGCGGCGCGCTGCTCGACCAGCCGCTGCGCCTCGGCGCTGCGCTCGTGGGGCGAGTTGAGAATCGCCAGCGCGGCGGCGCGGCCGGGGTAATCCATGGCGAAGCGGCGGTTGATCATGCCGCCCAGCGAGAAGCCGATCAGCACCGCGCGGGCGATGTCCAGCTCATCGAGCAGACCGGCCAGCTGGGCGGCGTAGAGGCTCAGATCCGGCCGGCGCGGCGGCGCGGCGCTATCGCCATGGCCGTAGAGGTCGTAGGCCAGCACCCGGCGGTGCGCGGCCAGCGCCGGCAGATGCCAGTCCCAGCAGTGGCGATTCAGGCCGAGACCGTGGATCAGCACCAGCGGCGGCGCGTCCTCGGCGGCGCGATCCGCAGGCCCGTGCAGCGACCAGTCGCTGCCATCCGCGGCGCGCCCGCGGCGGGTTTCGGCGGCCATGCTCAAGCGGCGAAGGCCGGGATGACCTCATCGCAGAACAGCGCCATCGACCGCTGCTGCTCGGCCAGCCCCAGGCCCATGCTGGCGTAGTAGATGAAGGCGTCGCAGCCCAGCGCTTCGTAGCGGCGCAGCTTGGCGATGACCTCGTCCGGGGTGCCGAACATGAGGTTTTCGCTGAGCATCCGCGGGTCGTACTCGTCGCGGTTGGCCAGCTCCTCGAAGGGCACCTGGCGCGGAAAGCCGTTGACCACATCGCCGAGGTTCTTGAACAGGTTTTCGAACTGGCCGAGCTGGCGCTGCGCGGCGCGCACCGGTACCTGCCAGTCGTCGCGGCTGTCGTAGAGCGCGGTGTGGCGCATCATCGCCAGCTTCGGCCGCGCCGCGCCGGGGTTGTCGGCCATCGCCTCGTCGAGCCGCTGCTTGTACAGCTCGACCTCGGCGAAGGGCCGGGTCAGCGGCCAGGACATGATGTTGCAGCCCTGCTTGACGGCGTAGTCGAAGGTGATCGGTGCGCGCGCCGCGACCCACAGCGGCGGGTGCGGTTTCTGCACCGGCTTGGGCACCGAGGTGGCGGTGGGAAAGCGCCAGAATTCGCCGTTGTGCTCGTAATCGCCGGCCCACAGCGCCTTCAGCGCCGGCAGCATCTCGTGCAGGTAGCGCCATGCGTCGGACTGCTTCAGGCCCGGCTGCATGCGATCGAACTCGCGCTGATAGGCGCCGGAGCCGATGCCGAATTCCAGCCGGCCGCCACTGACCAGATCGGTGAAGGCGGCCTCGCCAGCCAGATCGATGGGATGCCAGTAGGGTGCCACCGCCACCGCCGTGCCGAGGCGCACGCGCTCGGTGTGCGCCGCCCACCAGGTGAGAATCTGGAACGGGTTTGGCGCGATGGTCATCTCCAGCGCGTGGTGCTCGGCGGCCCAGACGATATCGAAGCCGCCGCGGTCGGCCATCTGCACCATCTGCAGCGTGTGGCGCTCGACTTCGCGCATGTCGAGGCTGTCGTCCATGCGTTCCATATTGATCGCGAGATGAAATTTCATGGCCTCACCTTTGTTTTTAAATCAATGTTATATGCCGACTTTCTTCAGTAGTTTATGACTATCGTGCGACGAACTGACCGGGCAGTGGCTCGGCCGAGGTATTGATCCACACGGTCTTCGGCCGGGTGTAATCGTAGACCGCCTGCAAGCCGCTCTCGCGGCCGTAGCCGGAGGCTTTCATGCCGCCGAACTCGGCGATCGGCGACACCGCGCGGTAGGTGTTGACCCAGACGATGCCGGCGCGCACGCGGCTGGAGACACGCAGCGTGCGCGCGCTGTCGCGGCTGAAGATGCCCGCCGCCAGGCCGTGCTCGCTGGCGTTGGCCAGCGCCAGCGCTTCATCCTCGTCGGCAAAGCGCAGCACGCTGAGCACCGGGCCGAACAGCTCGGTGTCGACGATCTGCAGATCGGCACTGGGGCAATCGATGATCGTCGGCGGGTAGTAGAGCCCGCCAGCGTCGGCGAGGCGCTCGCCGCCGCACAGCACGCGGCCGCCCTGCCGCTTCGCGAGCGCCACTTCGCGCTCGATGTTGGCCAGCTGCGCGGCGGTGCACAGCGGGCCCATTTCGGTCTGCTCGGCCAGCGGGTCGCCGATGCGGATGTCGCCCGCGGCCTCGACCATGCGGGCGAGGAATCGGTCGGCGATGCCGGCCTGCAGCAGCAGCCGCGAGCCGGCCACGCAGCTCTGCCCGGCGGCGCCGAAGATGGCGCCGAGAGCGCCGTTCACCGCGCTGTCCAGATCGGCGTCGTCGAAGACGATGAACGGCGATTTGCCACCCAGCTCCAGCGACACCTCGGCGAAGTTTTCGGTCGAGTTGTGCAGCACCTGACGGGCCGCTGTCGGGCCGCCGGTGAAGGCGATCCGCGCCACCTTCGGGTGCGCGGTCAGGCTGCGCCCGCAGGGATCGCCGTGGCCGGTGACGATGTTGACCACCCCGGGCGGGATGCCGGCGCGCTCGATCAGCCGGCCGAACTCCAGCATCGCCGCCGAGGCGTGCTCCGAGGCCTTGAGCACCACCGTGTTGCCGGCCGCCAGCGCCGGGCCGATCTTGACCGCGCTGAGGAACAGCTGCGAATTCCACGGCACCACCGCGGCGATCACACCCAGCGGCTCGCGGCGGGTGAAAACGAACATGTCCGGCTTGTCGATGGGCAGGGTGTCGCCGTTGATCTTGTCCGCGCAGCCGGCGTAGAAGTGGAAGAACTCGGCGATGTAGGCCGCCTGCCAGCGGGTCTCTTTGAACAGCTTGCCGGTGTCGATGCACTCGATGCGGCCCAGCGCTTCGGATTCCTCGGCGAGCAGATCGCCGAGGCGGCGCAGGCAGTGGCCGCGCTCGGTGGCACTCATCCGCGCCCAGGGGCCGTCGTGGCAGGCGCGGTCGGCGGCCGCCACGGCGCGCTCGACATCCGCCGCAGTGGCCTCGGGCACCCGCGCCCAGACCTCGCCGGTGCTCGGGTTGATGCTATCGAAGCTGGCGCCGTCGGCGGCGGCCAGCCACTCGCCGTCGATCAGCATGCGGTAATCGCGGATCTCGCTCATCTCGCCCTCACTGCCCGGCCGGCGGGTTGGCGACGGCGCGGTGGTAGCCGCCGTCGAGGTAGATCAGCGGCTGCGTGGCGGCCTCGCGCAGCGCCACCACCTCGCCGATGAAGATGCCGTGGCTGGCGGCGGTGAAGCGCTCGGCGAGGCGGCAGACGAATACCGTCGCGCCGCTCAGCAGCGGCCCGGCCAGGCAGGCCGCACCCTCGGCGCTATCGCAGGCGATGCCGGCGAAGCGGTCAGCGACGCGCGCGTCATCGCCGCCGGCGAAACGATTGGCAACGCACTGTGCATCCGCCGGCAGCAGATTGATGCAAAAGGCGCGATTGCCGGTCACGGCCCGGGCGATGCGGCTGTCCGCCTTCAGGCAGACCAGCACCGAGGGCGGGTCCGCGGAGACCGAGCAGAAGGCGCTGACGGTGGCGCCGTGGCGGCCCGCCGGACCATCGGTGGTGACTACAGTGACACTGCTGGCGACGCCGCGCATGGCGGCGATAAATGGCCCACGGGCCACGCTCGGCAGCGCGGCGAGATCGCCGCCGCCCGGTTCGCCGCCGCCCGGTTCGCCGCTGGCGGTGCGCTCGGGGGGCATCGCGTGCCGCGCTGCGGCGCGATCGATGAAAAACTGCTGGCTGATGTTCACCGCACTGCCTCGCTGTCTGTGTTGCCCGGAATCACCGCCGAACGATGTCTGGATTCCAGCTGCCGAAGGCATCGTGACAAAGGTCTCAGTATCTGTGAAACGAATTATTTTGCAGCGTATATTCGATTTTTTCGAATTGTCATCCGCTAGCAGACACGCCTCTCAGCACCCTGCCCCCGCCATTGTCCGCAGCAGCAAGCTGCCGCGCGCCGCAGAGCCGCTCCACATCGCCCGGCCCACGCTGACTGCGCGGCGCACTGACCGATGCATACCGTATGCGCGCGGAGGGTTTGATTTTGCTCTGCGCAGCCGGCATCGCCGGGCGAGCAGCGCCAATTCAGCCGCCGCTGAGCGGGGTTTCGTAGCGGGCTTGAGCCGGTCGGCTAATCGCTGCCGCCGGCCGAGCGGCTGCGCCCGGCCTCGATGCTCAACGGTGGTGCCAGTGGCCCATCCTCACCGTTGCAGTAGCTGGCGGAGAGCGCGGCGGCGGCGCGGCGCAGTGCCGGCAGGTACTGGCGCAACTCCTCCAGCGGCTTGCGCACGGTCGGCGCGTGCACGGCCACGGTGAAGCAGATGCGCTCGCTGTCGTCGGTGACCGGCAGGGCAAGGGCCACCATGCCCGGCAGCAGCTCTTCGTTGTCCACACCGTAGCCCTGCTCGGCGATGCGCTGCAATTCGCTCTCCAGTTGTTGCGGGTCGGTGATGGTGCGCTCGGTGTGGCGCTTCAGCGGTGCGCTGGTGAGCAGTTGCTGACGCTGTGCGACGGTCATGCTGGCGAGGAACAGCTTGCCGCTGGCCGTGCAGTGCAGCGGCAGCCGCGAGCCGGGCGGCAGGTGGATGCGATAGGGCCAGTTGGCCTCGATGCGGTCGAAATAGATGATCTGGTTGCCATCGAGCATGGTGCAGTTGCAGGTTTCGCCGATCTCTTCGGCCAGCGCCTGCAGCACCGCGTGGCGCGGCGCGCCGAGCACCGCGTTGGAGAGCACCGCGAGGGAGAAATCGCGCAGCCGGCGGCCGGCGACAAAACGCCGGCTCACCGGTTCGCGCTGCAGATAGCCCTCGCCCTCCAGCTGCTGGGCGATTCGATGCACCGTGGCCTTGGGCAGCGCCAGCATCTCGGCCAGGTAGGCCGAGGACAGCGGCCGCTCGGACTCGACGATTTTTTCCATAATCAGCAGAGCCCGGAACAGGGTTGAATTCGAATCGCTGGGCTTGTTCATAGGTGCGGCAACGGGCTCCTTGGGTTATCCGCCGACACCTCCAAAGCTGAGCAGGAAGGTGGATAGCGGCGGGAAAAAGGCGATGATCAGCCAGGACAGCATCAGTGCGATCAGGTAGGGCAAGGTGTACTTCAGCAGGCGGAAGTACGGGATGCCGGTGATGCCACTGGCGACGTACAGATTAAGACCGTAGGGCGGGGTAATGAAACCAACCGCGTCGCCGACCAGGAAAATCACCGCGAAATGGATCGGATCGACGCCGATACTATAGGCGATCGGCGCCAGAATCGGTGCCAGGATGATGGTATTCGGCAGGCTTTCGAGCACCGTCCCGGCGAGTAGCACCATCGCCATGCAGGCGAGCAGGATCAGCACGTAGCTGTCCAGCCCGGACAGCCAGCCGGTGACGATCTCGCCCACCCCCAGCAGCGACAGAATCTGCTGCATCACCACCGAAATGGCGATCAGCGGTGCCAGCATACCGGTGATTTGCCCGGAGCGCATGAGGATCTCCGGCAGCGCCTTGAGGCTGATCTGGCGGGTCACGAAAACCCCGGCGAGCAGGCAGAAACCCACCGTGACGCCGGCCGCCTCGGTTGGCGAAAATGCCCCGGAGTAGATCCCGTAGATCACGATGCCGATGGCGATAAAGCCGAGGTAGGCCTTTACCGCGGTGCCGGCGACGCGCTTCGGATCGAAGCGAATGATGTGCCCCCAGCCGTTTCTGCGCGACATCAGATAACAGGCGAATTGCATGGCGAAGACCATCAACAGCCCCGGCAGCATGCCGCCGATGAACAGATCGCTGATCGGCAGATTGAGCAGAAAGCCATAGACGATGAAGATGATGCTCGGCGGGATGATGATCCCCACCGTACCGCCAGCCGCTGCGGTAGCGGCGGCGAAATGCTTGTCGTAACCGCCCTTGCGCATCTCCGGGTACATGATGCCGCCGATGGTCGCCGTGGTGCCGGCATTGGAGCCGGAGATGGCGGCAAACAGCCCGCAGGCGCCGATGGTCGACATGCCCAGGCCGCCGCGCAGCCAGCCCAGGCAGGCGTAGGCGAAATCCGAGAGTCGCTTGGCGATACCCGCAGCGTTGATCAGATCGCCGGTGAGAATGAACAGCGGCAGCGCCAGCAATCCGTAGAAATTCAGCCCCTCGAACAGGGTCACGCCGACGTTGGCGAGGGTGAAATCGATCACCAAGCTGGCGCCGATAATCCAGAAACCGATGACCAGAAAGATCGGCACGCCGAGCACGAACAGTACGGTGACGCCGATGGACAGGAGTGTGAGCAGGGTACCTTGTTCCACGATTCGCTCCCCCTCAGTCCAGCAGCGAGGTCTGCACGACCAGCGCTTCGCCGCGGCGGAACTTGCCGATGTCCTCGACCAGATTCTGCAGCACGCGCACCACGATCAGCGCCCAGGCCAGCGGCGTGGCCAGGTAGAACCACCACTGCATGATGTCGTCGGTACCCTGAACGATGGCGAAGTTGTCGTAGGACAGCCAGACCTGCTCGATGGTGAAATACACCACGATCACCGCGAAGATGATCCACAGCAGCGCATCGAGGACCAGACAGCACATCTGCCCCACCGGCGGCAGGCGCAGACGCACTTCATTGAGTGCCAAATGGCTGCGCTTTTTGATATTCCACGAGCAGCCGAACCAGGTCACCCAGAGGAACAGCAGGATCGGCACCGTGGTGCTCCAGGCCGCCTGTTGCGAGAACACAAAGCGGCGCACCACCTCGACGAAGATGATCCCGGCCATGCCGGAATAAGTGATCAGCAGGACGATCTTCTCGATATTGGCATCGAGCCAGCGAAGGACGGATTTCATGCCGTGCACACCCCATCAGAGCGGGCACCGGCCGTGCCCGGTGGATGAACCCCGCCCGCAGTGGAGGAAAAAACCGCGGGCGGGGCTCGCTCAGCGAACGCAGTGGGGAATCAGCCCCGCCACCAGCGGCGCGGCTTAACGTTGACCGCCGGCAGATCCTTGTCGATCTCGCGGGCGATGGCGTGGATTTCGGCGTAGGTATCGTGACCGCCGGACCACTTGTCGAGACGCTCGCGCCACTGCGCCCAGGGCTCGGGGTTATGGTTCGGCGCGCACATCTCCTCGGCCTTTTTCAGCTCGGCATCGGAGAGCGTGGCGACGCGCACGTCGTTTTTGGCAAAGATGGTGTCCGGCTTCTGCGGCGTGGTGGCGCCGACGATATCGAACAGCCCGGCCTCGTTCATGCCCTGGGTGTAGATCTGCGCGGTGTAGGCGGATTCCATCACCGCATCCTGCAGATCCGAGCCCAGCTTCTCGAAGGTCGACAGGTTCATCGCGGTGTGCTCGGTGCCGCAGAAGAAGCGCAGATCCACCGCCTGCGAGACCACCGGCGACATGCCGGCGTAGGCCACCGCGCCCATCCAGGTTTCGGCGCCGTCGATCAGGCCCTGCTTGAGACCGTCGAGGGTTTCCTCCCAGGCCACCGGCACCGGGCCGAGATCGAGCAGCTGCATGGCGATGCGCCCGAGCTGGGTGCCGGTGACGCGGTTCTTGGTGCCGGCCAGCTGCTCGACGCTGGTGATCGTCGGTTTGTCCGCCCACTTCAGGCCCATCATCAGGCCGCGCAATTCGCAGTGGGTAAACAGGAACTGGATATTATGCCGTTTGCGCAGCGGCTCGCGCAGCAGTTGCTCGCTTTTCGGGTGATAGAAAAAGTGATACTGAGAGGCGCGCGACGGGAACATGTAAGCGTAATCGAGCACATTCAAATAGGGCGCGCCGCCGGCTGAATTCTGGGTCGATGCCGAATAGATATCGACGATGCTCTGCTGGGTTTTCTTAACGCAGCTGAGCTGACCACAGATCTGGTTACTGCCAATGAATTCGACGCGGATGGCTCCGTTGGTGCGCTCTTCCAGATCGCGGGCAAAGAATAGCTGGCCGGACTTCTGGATATCCAGATTGGTTTCGTTGAAGCCGGCGGCGCCGAACTTGAGCTGAAACTTCGGCTCCATCGCGTAGCGCTTTTCCTGCGTCGCCTCGGCCGCCCGGGCCAGCGACGGCAGGGTCGCACCAGCGCCCAGCGCGCCCATCGCCAGCGCCGTGGATGTCATGCCGTAGCGCGCCGATACCTTCATAAAATCGCGGCGTGAAAGCGCCGGAGTTGCTTCTTTTTTCATTTCCACTCCACCCTCGTTCCGACCCGATTGCGGGCCATTGAATTACGTGCGCGCGGCTTGCGCCCACGGTTGCAATGCAGGATCGAGTGGCGCCGCAGGGCTGCCACTCCCCCGTTCCCACAGATGCCGTGGGCCTCCTTCTGACTGGAAGCTCCGGGATCAGCATCATCACTGAGGGTTGACACTACACCGGCATATTTGCTTTGACAATATTTTTTGAGACGAATAGTCTCGATTTGAATCGTCGCCCACAGGGACGATAATCCCCCTCCAAGGCCGAACCCACACCCGCCGCCGAGAGGTCCGCAGCCGCTGACCGGTCGAGGATCCGGAGATGTCACAAGCAGACGAGCACGACTACATCGTCATCGGCGCCGGCTCCGCCGGCTGCGTGCTGGCAGCGCGCCTGAGCGAGGATTCCGGCAAGCGCGTGCTGTTGCTGGAGGCCGGCGGGCGCGATCTCAATCCCTGGATTCACGTCCCGGTGGGCTACTTCAAAACCATGCACAACCCGAGCACCGACTGGTGCTACCGCACCGCGCCCGATCCGGGCATCGCCGGGCGCTCGCTGCAGTGGCCGCGCGGCCGCGTGCTGGGCGGCTCCAGCTCACTCAACGGCCTGCTCTACATTCGCGGCCAGCGCGAGGACTACGACCGCTGGCACGAGCTGGGCAACATCGGCTGGAGCTACGCGGACGTCCTGCCCTACTTCAAGAAATCCGAAGATCAGGAGCGCGGCGCGGACGACTACCACGGCGTCGGCGGCCCGCTGAAGGTCTCCGATCTGCGCCTGCGCCGCGAGATCGCCGAACACTTCATCGAAGGCGCGGTGGATATCGGCATCCCGCGCAACGACGACGTCAACGGCGCAAGCCAGGAGGGCGTCGGCTACTTCCAGCAGACCGCCCACAAGGGGCTGCGCTGCAGCACCGCCAAGGGTTTTCTGAAGCCGGCGATGAAACGACCGAACCTGACTGTCGCCACCAACGCGCAGGCCACCCGGCTGATCATCGAAAACGGCCGCGCAGTGGGCGTGGAGTATCTGCAGGGCGGCCAGCGCAAGCGCGCACGGGCGGCGCTGGAAGTACTGCTCAGCGCCGGCGCCATCGGCTCGCCGCAGCTGCTGCAGATCTCCGGCATCGGTGACGGCGAGCTGCTGCAAGCGCACGGCATCGAAGTCGCCAGACACCTGCCCGGCGTCGGCGAAAACCTGCAGGACCACCTGCAGGTGCGGCTGGTGTACAAAACCGTCCACCCGACGCTCAACGACGAAGTCAACAACCCGCTGCGCAAGCTGCTGATCGGCATGGAATACATGCTGTTTCGCACCGGCCCGCTGACGCTGGCCGCCAGCCAGGTGGCGATCTTTACCAAATCCGACCCCGGCCAGCCGCGGCCGGACATCCAGTTCCACATGCAGCCGCTGTCGGCGGACAAACCCGGTGACGGCGCGCACCCGTTTTCCGCCTTCACCGCCTCGGTCTGCCAGCTGCGCCCGCAGAGCCGCGGCCACGTGCGGATCGTCTCGCCGGACGCCCTGAAGCACCCGGAGATACAGCCCAACTATCTCTGCGCCGAAGCCGATCGCCGGGTCGCGGTGAACGGTGTCAAAGTCGCCCGGCGGATCGCCGCAGCGCCTTCACTGGCGCCGCACATCACCGAGGAATTCGTCCCCGGCAGCGACTACCGGACCGACGATGAGCTGCTCGACGCGGTGCGCCGCTTCAGTCAGACCATCTACCACCCCACCAGCACCTGCAAAATGGGTTGCGACCGGCTGGCCGTGGTCGATCAGCGCCTGCGCGTGCACGGCGTCGGCGGCCTGCGGGTGGTGGATGCCTCGATCATGCCGGAGATCGTCTCCGGCAATACCAACGCACCGACCATCATGATCGCCGAGAAGGCGGCGGACATGATCCTCGCCGACGCGCGCGCGGGCGAAACCGGCTGATGCCGACGCGGCGGCGGCCCGCCCGTCGATGAACGCCGCCATCCCCGCCCTGCTCGGGATCATCTTTCTCGCCGCGGTGGTGCGCGGCTACAGCGGCTTCGGCTTCTCCGCGCTGGTACTGCTCGGCGGCGGCCTGTTGCTGGCCCCTCACGAGCTGGTGCCGGTGCTCTATCTGCTGGAGATCGCCGCCAGCCTCTGGCTGTTGCACAGCGCCCGCGACAACATCGACTGGCGGCTGCTGGCGCCACTGCTGATCGGCGCCGCAGTGGCCAGCCCGCTCGGCCTGAGCTGGCTTGCGCAAGCGGACAGCGAGCGGCTGATGAACGCCGTCAGCCTGGCCATTGGCGGCTGCTGTCTGCTGCTCTGGCGCGGCCATCCGGCAGCCGTAGAAGGCGAGCCGCGGGGGCCGACGGGAGCACTGGCCAGCCTCGGAATCGGCGCGCTGGCCGGGCTGGTCAACGGCTTCGGCGGGGTCGGCGGGCTAGTGGTGGCGGTGTATCTGCTGGCGACGCGGCAACCGCCGCCGCGAGTGCGCGGCAGCATGGCGGCACTGCTGCTGATCCTCGGCCTCTACGGCCTGCTCGGCGGGCTGTACTTCGGCCTGTTCGACCGCCACAGCTGGCAGCTCGCAGCCCTGGGCCTGCCGGCGCTGGCACTGGGCATGCTGCTCGGCGGGCGACTCTTCACGCGCAGCGATCCCGCCCGCTTCCGCCGCGCGCTGCTGCTTTTGCTGATCGCCCTGTCGCTGCTGCACCCACTGCAGCAGTTGTCGTGGGGCCAGGCCCTGTCTGCTCGGTTGTCGGCACAGCTGTCGGTGCCCGATGTAGCGCCGGCAGCCGCGACACGCGCGCTCAGATCAGCTCCAGCCGGCGCAGCACAAAGATCCCCAGCGTGGTGGAAATGATCGAGCCCAGCGTGCTGCCGGCGACGATCGCCGCGGCGAGGTGGTGATTGGCGCTCATCGCCCGCGCCATCGGGTAGCTGGCGGCGGCGGTGGGCGCGGCGCACATCAGATACAGCACGCCCAGCTCGATGCCGCGCAGGCCGAGCAGCACGCCGCCGCCGGTGATCGCCAGCGGCAGCAACAGCAGCTTGCCGGCGATCGCCGCGTACAGCGTGCCGGAGCCGCGAAACTCGCGCAGGCGAATCGACGCACCGGTGCACAGCAGCGCCAGCGGCAGGGCCAGATCGGCGAAGTAGCCGCCGGTCTGCAGCAGCACCGCCGGCACCGGAATCGCGGCCAGCGACACGCCGCCACCGGCGATGATCGACAGAATCAGCGGGTTGCTGACGATGCCGCGCAGCAGTCGGGCCGGGCGCAGCGCGCCATCGGCGCCACCAGCGCGGTGGCGCGTCAGGGTGATCAGCGCCAGCACGTTGTAGAGGATGGTCAGCACGCCGAGATAGATCGAGGCCGTCACCAGCGCCGGGTCGCCGAAGGCGGCCAGGCTGTAGGCCAGGCCGACGATGCCCATATTGCTGCGGAACACGCCCTGCACGAAGGCGCCGCGATCCTCGCGCCGCGCCAGCCAAGGGCCGAGGCAACACTCCAGCAGCACGAAGGCCAGGGTGGTCGCCAGCAGTGCATAGCCGATCAGCTCAAGCGGCAGCCCGTGCCGGAAATCGGTCTGCGCCAGCTTGACGAACAGCAGGCTGGGCAGGCTGATGTTGAACACCAGTATCGAGCCGACGCGGACGAATTCATCGCTGATCCAGCCCAACCGCTTGAGCCAGGCGCCGAGGGCGACGATCAAAAACACCGGCGCGGTGATGAGAATGGCGAAGTTGAGATCGGCGAGCATGGCGCGGGGCTGGCGGCAAAGGGGCGGCATTGTCACGCGCCGCCGAGTCGCTGGGAAGCGCGGCGGGCCGCGCCGCGCCGCGCGGCTCAGTCGAGCAGGGCCCGCACCACCGCGACGATGTGTTCCGGCGGCAGGCCGTAGGGCACGATGGTGGCCAGTTCGCCGGCCGGATCGAGCACGAACAGATTGGCGCTGTGATCGACGGTGTAGCTGGACTCGCTCTCGGCGTTGAGTCTGAAGGAGGCGTTGAAGCGCGCGGTGACTGCGCGCAGCTCGGCCTCGGAGCCGGTCAGGCCGATGATCCGCGGGTCGAACCAGTTGACGTAGCGGGCCAGCTGTTCGGGGCTGTCGCGCTGCGGATCGACGCTGACGAACAGCGGCTGCACCCGCGCGCTGCGCTCGCCGAGCTGTTCGAGCACGCCGCGCAGGCGCAGCAGCTCGGTGGGGCAGACGTCCGGGCAGGCGGTGTAACCGAAGAAGATCAGCGCCACCCGGCCGCGCAACTGGCGGCTGTCGAAGGGCTGGCCGCGGTGGTCGGTGAGCTGGAAGTCACCGCCGAGTTCGGCGCCAGGTTCGCGGCCAGGTTCGCGGCCCGGCGCGGCGCTCGGGCCGGCTGCGGATTCGACCTCTGCCCCGGCGCTGGCAGCGGCGGCCAACAGCACCAGCAACGGTGCCACCCAGCGCGTCACTGGCGCGCCCCCTGCCGATCATCATGCGCCCAGTGGGGGTCGTCGCGGCCGATGTCGCCGATCGGTGCGGCGAAGGCGTCGGCGACCAGCGCGTTGACATTGGAGCCGGTCAGCGATTCGAGGAAGGCGACCAGATCGTCGATCTCGCCGTCGTCCAGCCCCAGCGGGCGGATGCGCGGGTCGAGCAGCGGATTGGCTATGCCGCCGCGGTTGTAGAATTCGACCACCGCGCGCAGCGTGGCCAGCGAGCCGTCGTGCATGTAGGGCGCGCTCAGCGCCACGTTGCGCAGGCTCGGGGTGCGATACTTCCAGCGGTCGGCGGGGTTCTGGGTGATCTCGTAGAGACCCACATCCGCCGGCGGCGGCTCGCCGACGGCTTCGATCTGCGCCACGTCCATGTCGACGAACACCCCCGGCGCGAGCTGCACGCGGCGCGTCTTTGCGCCGTCGCCCATCGCCCGCCGGTAGCCGATGCCGGTGTTGTACAGGCCGTCGTCGCTGAACAGCGCGTGCTCCTCGCCGATCAGGTGACAGGCGGCGCAGCCGGCGCGGCCGGTGAACAGCGCCAGGCCGCGCTGCGCCGACTCGGACAGCGCGTCCGCGTCGCCGCCGTAGCGGTAGCGGTCGAAGGGCGAATCGGCGGAGAGCAGCGCGCGCTGGTAGGCGGCCAGCGCCATGCCGACGGTCTCCATGGTCGGCCCGCGGCCGTCGAAGGCGGCCTCGAACAGGCCGGCGTAGTCGGGCAGCGCGCGCAGCTTGCCGAGCACCGCGCCGACCGAGGGATTGGCCATCTCGTTGCGTGCCAGCAGCGGCCCCCAGACCTGCTGTTCGAGATTCTCCTCGCGGCCGTCGTGAAACAGGCGGCGCGGATAGCCGACGTTGTAGACGGTCGGCGCGTTGCGCCGCACGCTGCGCCCCTCGAAGCCGACCGCGGTGGCGATTTCGTTATTGCTGAAGCCCTGCTCGGGGATGTGGCACATGGCGCAGGAGACGGTGTCGTTGAGCGACAGGCGGCGGTCGTAGAACAGCCGGCGGCCGAGGGCGATGCGCTCGGCGCTGAGCGGGTTGTCCGCCGGCACCGGCAGCGCCGGCAGGCCCAGCGGTGGATTGCGCGCCAGATCCAGCAGATTCATGGTTTCGCCGCCGCGCAATTCCAGCGCGCGGCTGCGCGTGGTGTAGTCGGCGCCGGCGTAGCCGCGCTTGTCGTCGCCCGGGCCGGGGAGCATATCCGCGGAGACATCGCGGCTGGCCAGCCGGATGTCGCTGGCCTGCGGGGTATCGCCAGCGGCCTCGGCGCGCAGGGTGTAGATGTCGTTGAGCAGCAGGTCGCGGTGCAGGAAGGCGACGCTGTAAATGTTGCGGATGCGCAGCTGCGGATCGATCAGAAACACCCGCAGCACGTGGGCGTATTCCTGCTGCGCGGCGCCGCTGGTGGAGTACTGGGCCTGCACATCCTGATCGTAGGCTGCCAGCAGCGGGCGCAGCGCATCCGGCGATTCGGTGGTCAGAAAATCCCAGTCACCGGCCTTGCCGGCGTACTTGAAGTTGTTGCCGTAGAGCTGCATCACCTCGGGCGTGTCGCGCTCGGGATCGAAGCTCAGGCTGACCAGCTTGAGGTTGTCCGCCAGCCAGGGATCTTCCTGCATGGCGGTCTTGATCTGGTAGTAAACGTGGGCGCTCAGCGGGCAGCCGTTGACATCGCTGCAGTGGCTGTACATGAAGTTGAGCAGCACGTATTTGCCGGCGAACAGCTGGTGCAGCGAGCGCTCGCGGCCATCACCATCGAGCACCGTGCCGTCCGCCGCGCGCCCGAATGGCGGCAGGCGATAGCTGCCCGGCTCGGGCAGCTCGTAGCCGAGCGCGGCGTAGCCGGGGGCGATGGCCGTTGCCGCGGTGGCGGGCTGATCGGCGAGCGCGGCACTGGCGGCGCTGGCGGCGAACAGCAGCCCGGTGGCGAATCGGAAGCAATGGCGAAGGGTGGGTCGGAGCATCGGGACTGTCCCTCGCGGAGCGGCTGGCTCGGGGGTTGGGGCTCGGGGCCGGGACTCGGGAAGCGGCCGCGACGCGGGCCAGCGAGGAAGGCGGACCGCCCCGCATGGAGGGCGGTCCGCAAGGAGCGCTATTGGTCCTGGCTCGCGCCCAGCTGGCTGAGCAGGCTGTCGTCGGCCTGCGGCGCCGGGCTGTGCCGGGCGTACAGCGAATAGGCGCCGAAGCGCATCTGGTGTGCTCGACCCAGCTTCTCCTCATAGAAGTCGATCTCGAACCGCTTGACCAGTTCTTTGCCGTCCCATTCATAGAGCTTCAGATACTGCTGATCGTCCTCGCCCTTCTTGTCCCAGTTGGCGAGCAGCGAGCTGGTGTAGTACTGGCGCTTGCCGTCCCAACTGCCGGAGACCATGTTCACCTGGGAGGCGATCTTCTTCTCATAGACCTGCTTGGGGTTGTGCGGATCGCTGAGATCGAAGTAGCGGGTCTTGCCGTCCATGAAGGTATTGACGAAGAAGCCCGAGTCATCGGAACGGATGGAGAAGTCCACCGGCAGCGGCACCTTGGAAGGGTCGCCGATGTCCGCGATGGCCTTGGCCTGCCACTCGCCCTGCTCGTCTTCGTAGATCATCCAGACCTTGGAGGTCAGCGCGGTGGTGGTCATGCACCAGTTGTGATTGGGCTGCCAGGCGCAACGGATCTCCAGCGGGGCGCCGGGGACATCCAGAACCTTCTTGGGTTTGCGCGTGTGCAGATCCCAGACCACGACGGTGTTGCCGAAGCGCTTCATCGCCTCTTCGTCCTGCAACATTTTGCCGAAGTCCATCATGTAGTTGGACCAGCCGGTGAACGATGAGGTGACCATGATGTTGCGGCGAGGCAGTGCGCGCACGTCGTAGCCGTAGCCGTCGGCGTAGTTGCCGCCTTTCTCGGCGCCGCGCAGGTTTTCGTCGGTGGGCATCCAGTGAGTGGCTACGTATTCGCCTTCGTTGGTGTACTCCACCAACGCGGTGCGGCCACCGTGATCCCTGTTGTTGGAGAGGCCGGTGATCATCATTCGACCGGGCAGCGCATAGGTGGTGTGCGGGCCGACCACGCCGCCGCTGGCGGAGACGAAATCGGTGATCACTTTATGCAGCCTGGGCTTTGCCGGGTCGCTGTGGACGTCGAAGATGAAGATCTTGTTGGTGTCCAGGCCGCCGGCCCAGAGGTACCTGCGGTCGTCGGTGAAACCGGAGTGGTGGGCCTCGTTGCGGCCGCCGACGGAAAGGGTCTCGATGACCTTGCCGTAGTTGGCGGAGGCCGGGTTGACGTCGACGGTGACCAGCTTGTCCTGGCCGTCGCCTACCCCCTCGACGCCCAGCGTCCAGACGTAGACGAAGTCTTCCTGACCGGTGATCTTGGCCATGTAGGGGGATTGGCAGGTCTCATCCGCATTGACCATCGCCGGAGCGCCGGCCAGGGTCGTGGACAGCGCTGCAGCGGCGACGAGGCCGAGGCGGCGCACTTTGCGCAGGTTTCCGCTCATGTCCTCTTTCCTCCAGATTTTATGTGTGATTTTCAATTATCTGCGGGCTTGGCTGGAAGCCCCGGGCGGAATGAAATGAATGTTCATCCCAGAGCCTGCAGCCAGCACACCATGCCGACCGGAAAGCTCACAATATCACCAAAGCGATAGATTTGAGATCGTCCGGACCGGAACCTGCCCGGCTGGCCGATCGCCGCATCGCCCCCGCATCGCCCCCGCATCGCCCCCGCATCGCCCCCGCATCGCCCCTGCATCGAGCGCCGCGTCGCGCTGCCGATTGCAGAGGTCGAAGTTCTGCCCCTATGCTATCGCCTGCAACGGCGTCGGGAGTGCAGCAGCGCTGCCGGACGCCACCACCAGCGCCGCTGCCGCCACGCAGCCGTTCACGCACACACGCAGACCAGACGATGCCCTATCTGCTCACCACCGCCCCGGACCCGGAGCCAATCGATTGCCGCATCCTCAGCGCGGCCCTGGAGCTGTTCGTCGAGCACGGCTACCACCGCGTCTCGGTGCACGATATCCAGCGCTGCTCGGATGTCTCCATCGGCTCGATCTACAAGCACTTCGGCGGCAAGGAAGGCGTGGCCAAAGCGCTCTACTACCACCTGCTCAACGAGCTGGATCAGGTGGTCGAACAGGTCAATCGCGACTTCGACAATGCCCGCGCGCGCTGCGAGGAGATCATCCGCCTGCTGCTGGAGTACACCGAATCGCACCGCAGCATCGTGGCCTTTATCCTGCACCCCCGCCACCGCGAGTTTCTGCCCGAAGAGCCGCCGATCTGCAGCGCCGCGCCATTTCTGAAGATGCGCGGCATGGTCGAACAGGGCATGGCCGAGGGCAGTATTCGACCCAGCGACACCTGGATCGCCTCGGCGGCTGTCTTCGGCGGCGCGATCCGCATGATTCAGCTGCGGCTGGATGGCACACTGAACGACCCGCTGCCGCCCCTTCACGGCGAAATCGTCGCCGCCGCCTGGCGCGGCGTGGGCAGTTGAGCGACGCGCCGGCCCCGGCTTTGCCCGCCAGCGTATTCCGTGGAAAATGAACATTCGTTTCTCATCCCGCGCCCGGCGGCAGACGCAAGCCCGGGACGCAAGACAAAACCCGCCCGAACAAACCCTGAGGAAAGAACCATGAAAGCACGCGCAGCAGTGGCCTGGGAGCCGCGCAAACCACTGGTTATTGAAGAAATCGACGTCGAAGGCCCGCGCGAGGGCGAGGTTCTGCTACAGGTGGTCGCCTCCGGCGTCTGCCACACCGACGCCTTCACCCTCTCCGGCGACGACCCGGAAGGCGCCTTCCCCTGCGTGCTCGGCCACGAAGGCGGCTGCGTGGTGGTCGAATGCGGCGCCGGCGTGAAAGATCTCAAGCCCGGCGATCACGTGATCCCGCTGTACATCCCCGAGTGCGGCAGCTGCGAATACTGCCACTCGGAAAAAACCAATCTCTGCCAGTCCATCGCCAGCACCGTGTGGACCGGCTACATGCCCGACGGCACGCGCCGCTTCTCAAAAAACGGCAGCGCCATCTATCACTACATGGGCTGCTCAACCTTCGCCGAATACACCGTGGTGCCGGAAATCGCACTGGCCAAAATCAACCCGGCGGCGCCGCTGGAAAAAGTCTGCCTGCTCGGCTGCGGCGTCACCACTGGCATCGGCGCGGTGCTGAATACAGCGAAGGTCGAACCCGGCTCCACCGTGGCCGTATTCGGTCTCGGCGGCATCGGCCTGTCGGTGATCCAGGGGGCTGTGATGGCCAAGGCCGGGCGCATCATCGCCGTCGATTTGAACGACGACAAATTCACCATCGCCAAGGCACTCGGCGCGACCGATTTCATCAACCCGGGCAAGCTCGACGTAACCGCCTGCGAGGCCATCGTCGAAATGACCAACGGTGGTGTCGACTACTCCTTCGAATGCATCGGCAATGTCAACGTGATGCGCGAAGCGCTGGAATGCTGCCGCATGGGCTGGGGTGTCTCGACGATTATCGGCGTCGCCGGCGCCGGTCAGGAAATCTCCACCCGACCCTTCCAGCTGGTCACTGGCCGCAAGTGGCAGGGCACCGCCTTCGGCGGCGTAAAAGGCCGCACCCAGCTGCCGGGCTACGTCGACAATTACATGAACGGCGTCATCGAACTGGACAGCATGGTCACCCACAGCATGCCAATAGAAGAGATCAACACCGCTTTTGATTTGATGCACGAAGGTAAAAGCATCCGCTCGGTGGTGACCTTCTGATGGAACGCATCGAACACATTCGCGAATGGGGCGGCTGGCTGGATCGCTACGAGCACGATTCCGCCAGCTGCCACTGCAAGATGACCTTCTCCATCTACCTGCCACCGCAGGCGGAGCAAGGTCCGGTGCCGGCAGTCTATTACCTCTCCGGCCTGACCTGCACCGACGACAATGTACGCACCAAAGCCGGCGCGCAGCGCTACGCGGCGGAACTGGGCATCGCCCTGGTAATGTCCGACACCAGCCCGCGCGGCGAAGGCGTGCCGGACGAGCCGGAGCGCTACGATCTGGGCATGGGCGCAGGCTTTTACGTTAATGCGACGCAAGCGCCGTGGTCACAGCACTATCAGATGTACGACTACATCAGCCGCGAGCTGCCAACGCTGATTGAAGCGAACTTTCCGGTGCAGCCGGGCAATCGATCGATTACCGGGCACTCGATGGGTGGGCACGGTGCGCTAGTCGTGGCGATGAAAAACCCGGGCGAATGGCGCTCGGTGTCGGCCTTTTCGCCGATCTGCAATCCGGTGAATTGTGGCTGGGGTGAGGGCTGTTTCGGCGCTTACCTCGGCGACGACCGCGAAGCGTGGAAAGACTACGATGCGACCTGCCTTGTCGAAGGCGGTGCGAATCCGGGACCGATTCTGATCGATCAGGGGACGGGTGATGAGTTTCTCGCCGATCAGCTGAACCCGGAAGCATTCAAAGCCGTCTGTGCAGCGAACGGGGTTGAGTTAACGCTGCGGATGCAGGGTGACTATGACCACGGGTATCACTTCATCGGGACGTTTATTGGGGAGCATTTGGGGTGGCATGCTGAGATTATGAAAGGCTGATTTCGCGGAGGGCGGGACGCTTCCCGCCCTCCTTGCTCAGGTGGTGTTATATCCGCAACCGAATCGTGTTAAATCATTGGGTTGCGAATTTCTTGTCGTGATAGACAGCACTTTGTTCTTCAACGCGAATCAGGCTGAACACAGGCACAACGACTTGTTGTCGCGATATAAAAAGCAGCAGATGCACACAACATCCATACCGTAAATTCAGCCTAGCAGCGCATTCAGGAAGATGCGTGGCAGCTTTAAATAACTCGGCTTGTATTGAAAATCAGTCAACAATTTACCGATCTTGTGCTGTCTTTTGTTGGTAATGAAAAACGGCGGTTTAGGAAACAGCGAGAACTGCATCGATAACAACCCTCGCGGAAAAGGCCGCCAAGGAGCTTTGATTACCACACGCTCGGTATTCTCCAGCATGAAGGTGTTATGCACCGTACCAATGCCCGACTGAACATCTTCGGCAGTATGCTCGGGATAGGCGCCCCAAGGGCAGCTGGTAATCAGAAAGCCCAACCCGCACCAGCCATTGATACCAATCGTGCCATATTTCAGCTTGGCGATCAGCTCCTCGAAACGCCGTTCGCCAATATTTTTAATAGTTCTCGGATGAATCAGAATGTTAGCGCCCAGAGTGCCCCAAAGCTTGTCATTGGCGTAGTCGATGGCGGCCCGAAGATAAGTCTCAGCATCCGGTGCATCGAGTTCTTTTATACCAATTGCCGGACCAAAAACCTCGTTGTTACGATTGTAGCTATCATCAGAGATCTCACTGATTAAAAGCGGCAACGCATTGGTACCACGTTCGACAAGCTCGATATTTCCTGAGTGCACTTCATAGTTTTTCAACCGATCCACAGCCCCCGGATACCAGGTCGGACGTGTTGAGCGTGCAGCGACCTTCTTGACCTCATTCAGCAAAGTCGAGGCCTTACCCCAACCTTTGGGCATAATTATCGCCTGACAAGCAATGCAATTGTGCCCAGAATTGTGAAGCTTCATGGTGGCTAAATTCTCACCTTGGAAGCGTATATCAGCCACTGACCAGGGCCCCGGAACCACGATGGTTGGACTAACCGAACCCAGCTCCGAAGTAAACCGCTTAAGATTTTTTGGAGTGCCAGCTTCTCTATTTTTCTCACCCTCTTCTCCCACACCCCAAACAATTGCATCGTGGGTCTTGTCAGAACCAGTGATATGCAACTCTTCTACAATCGGATGATCGCACAAATATGCTCCACACTCACCATCCCCCTTGACGATACGAACTGCATCAGCATCGATCAATGGCTTCATCGCGATTTTATAGTAATCGGACAGATAGTCATTGATTGGATTCATCTTCAAGATCACCACCTGATTCTCCAGCATAAGCTTTTGCAGCACATCCAGTGGAGTAATCGCAGCGACATTACCCGCGCCAAGTACTAGCGCAACCCTTCCTTGGCGATTTTTTGTCGGCTCGTCATAGACGATGGCAGCATGATCCTTCAAATTTTTTTCATAAACCCCTTTCTGCATCCAGACTTCCGCCGAGATGCCGGATAACAGCAGGTGATCCCAAACTGAGTGTGGCAACACCTGCACAGACAACTGGCCAGTTACCAATTTGCGTGTGTTCAGGTGATCTATAAAGGTCTTTCCCTGTATCTGGCCTAGCGTGTTCAGCAAGCCATTGACCCCAGCAATTGTCGCATAGGGCCCGGTAATCCACTCCTCACCAGCTAGTGAAGTCCCGGGTATCAGACCCTTCTTGCGTGCCGAAATTTCCGCCCAATCGCTGGCGATAGCCATGATGCTGTCTTTGGTTCTGGTCAGCAAGCGTATACGCTCGGCAACCGGGGTGCGAGCCCAGCCATGCTTGGCCGCATCGAGATCCGCCAAGGCAGATTCGTATTCACCAACCCATATAGGCTGCTGCTCCTCGACAGCATGTCCGCTAGCCATCGTGCCCCCCTCTTTCAACCAGGACATCACCAAACTGTTCGCGCAGCTTGTTCTTTAGCATCTTGCCAGAACCACCAAGCAGAATGCTGTCGGTAAATACAACCGCATCCGGAATCTGCCATTTTGCAACTTTGTCTGAAAACATCGAAAGAATATCTTCCTCGGTCGGATCGGCGCCCTCAGCTTTCACCGCAATTATGATTGGACGCTCGTCCCATTTCGGGTGTTTAGCACCTATCGCCGCGGCCATGGCTAGCCCCGGATGAGACATAGCGATGCCCTCAAGTTCAACAGATGAAATCCATTCTCCACCAGACTTTATGATGTCCTTGGTTCGATCGCGGATAATCAAGAACCCATCTTTATCGATAGTTGCCACATCGCCGGTATCGAACCAGCCATCCTCGGTAAGCGCACTCTCAGACTGTCCATAATAAGTATCTACAACCCAATACCCCCTGACCTGAAGAGCACCCTGAGTTTCGCCATCGTGAGGCAATACATCGCCATTATCATCCACCAGCCGCAGATCGACACCAAAAGGTGGACGTCCCTGGCCAAGGCGCAATTGCAACATATCTTCCTGGGGCAGATCGAGGTGCTTGAGCTTGGGTTGATTGAGCGTCCCAAGTGGGCTGGTCTCAGTCATTCCCCAAGCATGCAATGTCTCACAATCATAACGATCGCGAAATTCTCGAACAATTGATGGAGGCGCAGCAGATCCACCAATAACATTGCGATTGAGGCTTTCGAGTTTTGATCCTTTAGCATCAGCCGCAGTCAGCAACATTTGCCAGATAGTCGGAACACCGAGCGCAAAAGTTACCTTGTAGTTGTCGATCAGATCCACAATGCTATTACCATCCAGCCCTGGTCCAGGCATTACCAATGTAGTGCCACACATTGCCGCCATATAAGGTACACCCCAGGCATTCGCGTGGAACATCGGAACGACTGGCAAGACCACATCTCGCGCGGAGAGAGAAAGCGTATCTTGCTGCACAACCACCAAGGTGTGGAGGATGGTCGAGCGGTGCCGGTAGAGCACACCCTTGGGATTACCAGTTGTGCCGGATGTGTAGCACAGTGAACAGGGTGTATCCTCACTGAATTGAGGCCATGAATAGCTTTCATCCCCCGCAGAAATCAAATCATCATAAAAAATCGCATCAGGAACAGCCGCAATCACCTCCGGGTCACGTGACCCCATGAAAATATAATGTTCAACGGTCTTAAGGTGCTCGCGAGTGCCGGTAATGAGCGGCATAAAAGTCTTGTCAAAAAAAATCGCCTTGTCTTCGGCATCATTCACGATAAAGATAAGTTGCTCTGGAAACAGACGCGGATTTAGTGTGTGGCAAACCATCCCACTACCCGAGACACCATACCATATATTCAAATGACGATAGTTATTCCAGGCCAGTGTCGCCACACGGTCGCCCATCTTAAATCCCAGCCCCCCCAAAGCCGAGGCCAGCTTGCGCGAGTCGACTGAGACTTCCCCCCAGTTCGTGACATGGGTACTGCCATCGGTCTCACACGAGATAATCTCGGTATCAGAGTGAAATTTGCCAGCATGCACTACCAAATCACTAATCAAAAGATCCTGTTTCATCATCGAACCAAGCATGACTTTCCCCTCTTAATTTTTCGTTTACCAATGCAAAACAATTTTTCTAGTTGAATTAAAAAACCCCCAGACCCGCCAATACATGGACTCACTCAAAAAACTTACGGCACACTTCCCGCGCGCCAAGCATTTTTTCATACTCAGCACATTTCGTCAGGAAAGCTCTGCAACTCCAAACGAAGCTATTTTTCTGGAATCGCCATTTTCGCATGGAGATTTGCATCCTCGTTTTTTCTCAGCTTGCTCGGATCTATCAAAAACCTAGCCAAAGCCGGAAGCAAGACGACAGCACCCAGCATATTCCAGAGGAACATGAAGGTAAGCATGATTCCCATATCTGCCTGGAACTTGATTGGCGACCAAGCCCAGGTAGCCACGCCAATAGCGAGTGTCACGCCCGTAAAGGCAACTGCCTTCCCAGTGGTTTTCAATGTTTCAAAATAAGCATTACGCAAATTCATCCCTTTAATCATAAAAGCTTCAAGCTTGCTGTATATATAAATACCGTAATCCACACCAATCCCAACACCAAGAGCAATTACTGGCAACGTAGCAACCTTCACCCCTATATTCAGATAAACCATCAACGCCTGGCCCAATATAGAGGTCAGTGCCAACGGGGTGACAATAACAATAACGGCCCTCCAGGAACGAAATGCAAGCAGAACCAGAAAACTGACAACACCATAAACCCAAATAAGCATTTTGTGCTGGGCAGATTCCACAACAATGTTGGTTGCGGCTTCAATTCCTGCATTTCCCGCAGCCATGGTCAGTTGAACTTCACCAGTATCGTGCTGGTCATTGAACTCATTAATCGACGAAACCACGCGCTGCAGCGTTTCTGCCTTGTGATCTTCCAGGAAAATCAGCACTGGCACCATGCTACAATCTGAATTATATAAACCAACAGCTCCCTGCTGCCCTCCGACCGTGCCATTGAGTACATATTGATTCCGTGACAACGCCATCCACTTCAGGTTGCCTTCATTGAATGCACCTATAACACGCTTTGTCCGATTCACTAGAGAAACAGCTGATTGGACGCCAGGCTGACTTTCTATATACCATTGGAAATAATCAATCACCGCCAGAGAATCGTAGCTGATACATGCAGTCGGCGGGGTCCTCGCCATTACTACGAAGACATCCGTGCTGGCAGAATAGTTCTCCGTAATAAATTTATTATCCAGATTGTAGCGTGAATCCGGACGCAGCTCAGGCGCACCCTGATCCAAATCTCCAATTTTCAGATCTTGACTAACGACCCATCCAAGCAAAAATAAAAGCCCAGCAACACCGACGGATATTGTGGCCAAACGCGGACCTGTAAAGCCAGAGAGGGCTTCCCAAATTTTATTCCTGCTTACAATCTCCTGATCACGTAGTCTATCGATTGCTACCGGAGAGATTCCGACATACGACATGACTATAGGAAGCAAAACAAGATTAGTTAAAATAATGACAGCCACCCCGACACTGGCTGCTATAGCAAGATCATGAATAACCTCAATATCAATCACCAGAAGCGTTGCGAAACCAATGCCATCGCTGACCAATGCAGTCAAGCCGGCGATGTACAGACTGCGAAATGCATACCGAGCGGCATGCTCCGCATCAAGGCCAATCATATTTCCGTGTGCAATTGCATTAATTACCTGAACACCGTGACTGACTGCGATGGCAAACACAAGAAATGGAACCAGCATTGAATAGGGATCCAGCCCGTGCCCCATAAGCCGCAACAAGCCCAGCTGCCAAATAACAGCTATAATTGAACACAACAGCGCGACAACCGTGCTTTTGAAGCACCGGAAGTATATAAATAGCAGCACAAATGTGATAAGGCAGGCCACAGCAAAAAAGAATACAACCTGAGCGGCACCATCAATAAGATCGCCAACCACTTTTGCAAAACCCGTGATATGTATTTTTATTTTATCGCTCTGAAATTTATCACGAATTCTTTCTTCAATAATTCTGGAAAAAGCCTGGTAATCAAATTTTTCTCCGCTCTCAGGATTACTTTCTAACAGCGGAACTAAAACAATAGTTGATTTAAAATCATTAGCGATCAGACGTCCAACCTGTCCGGAACGAAGCACGTTACTTTTGACCTGCTCGATACTATCCGTTTCACCGTCATAATTACTGGGAATGACCGGCCCACCTGCCAGCCCATCTTCGGTAACTTCTGTCCACCGCATGTTCGGTGTCCACAGCGACTTGAGGCCACTGCGATCCACGCCTGGAACAAAAAATATCTCATCATTTATCTGCCTGAGAATATCCAGAAAATCTCTACTAAATATATCTCCTTCAGTAGTCTCTACCGCAATACGTACCACATTCCCCAGCCCTTTCAAGTCATCCTTGTTTTCCAGATAGCTTGCGATGAAAGGATGCGACGCAGGGATCATCTTTTCAAAACTGGATTCCGGCTTTAACTTTATTGCATACCCAAACAAGACAACCGTTATCACCAAGAAAACAAACAAAATAACAGGCCGACGAGAAAACAAAAATCGCTCTATAAACGGCTCCACATCCTCTACCGGGTGTTGCAGATGTTTCTTCAAGTTTTTATTTTCTTGAGACATCAATTACGCCTTTATTAAGTTCTGATAAACGAAAAACAGGTCTTTGCGAATCAAACTTCCCAGTTCGGCCAGCATATCAAACCATGTCATTCGATCTTCATATAGCGAACGCCACCATAGCCAACCAGCACCAATTCATTTTTATCGAATTCAACAATGGCACTGTTGGGCAATCTATCTTTACGTGTAGCACTCGAGAACTTATGCCCTCCATCAACGCTACTCAGTACTTTTCCATCACCACCAACAACAAACAATCTCCCATCTTCTGTTGTAGTACCACCAAAGAAGCTTGCTTGGGTTTGGGTCTCTGCGCGATGCCACGTTTCACCTGCATCGTCAGAAGCATATAAATTGCCGCGAAGCCCGAAAGTGAGTATTTTCTCCGTTCCATTTTCAATTCTGGAAACGATCAGCCCAAAATAGGAACCATCATAAGGCGTTGGCAACAGCTCCCAACTTTTCCCGCCATCGGTAGAGCGATGCAATGACCCGGCTTCACCCGCAATGTAAATCGCCTCACCATCATAACTGTCGATGGCATTAAGATGTAAACCATATGGATTATTCAGCCGTTCAGACACCAATTGCCAAGACTTTCCGCCATCTGCGGTGTACAAAAATATTCCATAGGAACCAACGACAAAACCCTCATATTCGTTCCGAAACCAGACATCCAATAAAGGCTTCGCTGGCCCGGTTTCAAGGTCTTCTTTTGCGTTATCCAGAGCAAAGCTAGCCTCATCCAACTGGAATTCAGCTTCCTCAAGCTCCTCATCGTCAGATGCACTGTCCAGCATGGCTTCTGCGGCTTCATACCGAGCCTGTGCCTGGGCAAGCACCTGCTCGTTGATGAAATAGCCATCAAGTTGCTTGGCCCAGGTCTTGCCGCCATCAGTGCTGGAGAGCACCACGCCATCATGCCCAACTGACCAGCCTTTGAGTGGCGTTGGAAAATGAACTGCGGTTAGCGTGACGTATACCGGAACTTCAGCTTGTAACCAGTCGTCACCCCCATCATGGGAGTACACGATATGACCGCGCTCTCCCACCGCAACCAAGCGGTCGCCCGCTTTGACGACATCCAACAATAACGACTTGGAGGCTCTGGATGTTTCCTGGGCAGGAGCATCAAGAAAATCGATCCCTGCCTGTGTAGGCGCGACAATAAAAACGCATATCAGCATCAACAACACGCAACAGCTATTGAATAATTTTTTCCGCTGCATGAAACAATTATCTCCGGCAAATATTTGCATCAGGAAAAACTTGATGCGATATGAACAGGCTGTTGGGCACGCCTCCCAGAACTGACTGGACAGGCGCACCCAGACCAATTATCAACGCTTGCCAATACGACGTAACGAAGATGGCTGGAAGTACGAGCGTTTGATACTCACATCAAAATCGTAGGGCTCATCCTCTTCGTTAGTCAGCCCAGTAGTCAAATAACGCCCAGACTGCAAGTCATAGAGCACCTCTGTGGTATACCAGGGAACGTCGACATTGTAGTACTGAAGCGCATGTGCTTCTGCAACTCGCCAAAGCTCACCTCGGCCGTCATAATGATCCACAATGGCTGCCTGCCAGGTGTCTTCATCGATATAGAAAGTGCGTTTATTGTAAATATGCCGCGAGCCATCTTTCAGCGTAGCCTCGACAACCCAAACACGATGCAATTCATAGCGCGTCAGGCTTTGGTCAAGATGACCTTTTTGATGGATCTGGGTATATGAAAGCTCTGGAGAGTGCAACTTGTAGGAATTGTACGGAATGTACAGCTCTTTTTTACCAATCAGTTTCCAGTCATAACGATCGGGAGCGCCATTGAACATATCGTAGTTATCAGTCGTCCTCAGGCCATCTGCACCACTCCCCGGGGCATCATAAGCAACCTGAGGGGCTCGACGAACGCGTCGTTGACCAGCGTTGTAGCGCCACGCCTTGCGTGCCTGCTTGACTTGATCGATTGTTTCATGAACGAGCAATACATTGCCTGTGAGACGAGGCGGAGACTCCATGATTTGAACAAAATAGATCAGCACATTGTCGTCTTTGACTGGGTCAGCCCCTTCTTCCAATGCGTATGGGAACACCCATAGATCGACGAGGCGATTTGCCGTGAAATCACCGTTAGCCTGGACCGGGACCTGCACAGTAGTGCGCTCCATTGCACCACCACGATAACGAGTGGTGTGATTCCAGATGACTTCCAAGCCATTTTTTGGAATTGGAAACGGTGCATGGAACAGATAGTCTGAAACACCATTACCAGACTCTGCCAGCTTAGCAGTGGTGGCATGCTGTTTAACCGCTTCATATACCTTTTCCGGATAAGCGGCTGTACGTCGTGTCTGATACACGGGCATTTTATAGCTTGAGTATTTTTGCAGCATCGCGATCTGGCCAGGGCTCAGATTATCTCTGTACTGCTCCAAGTTTCCTGCAGTAATCTCGAACAGTGGTTTGTCGTCCGGGAAAGGGTCAACCAAAAACCCACCATCGGTATACCCTGCGGGCGACTTGGTCAAACCGCCTGTCCACTCGGGAATCGTTCCGTTTGCGTTGCCAGCACGCTCAGCGCCCACCGGCGTCAATTCACTGCCGAGTCTTTCAGCCTCTTCAGCGTCAATGGCTGCTATCGAGCCACTGACGCCAACCGAAAGGGCCAACGAAACTGACGCTACTATAAGGTTCTTGATCATCATCGAAATCCTCCAATTATTTGTTTTTCACTTAGAAAGTGACGCCAAAATCAAGCGATATAAAATCCCGATCGCGCATGATGTCAAAATCCCCGTTATCGCCGAACCTGGTATAGGACAAATTCGCGGTGTAAGTGTCTCGATAACTGGCTTTCAGGCCAAAGCCAACGGATTGGCGACCTTCCTGAAATTGCTGGCCCGGGTCAGGTGAATACCCGCTAACGTCGTGCCTCAGAAAAACTCTTGGAGCAAGACTGACCCCAGAAAAAACATTACTGTAGTCGAGCTGGGCGAGCAGCCTATAGCCCCAGGCACTGTCAGTTACGTAGCCATCGTCAGGATTAGGTCCAACACCGAGCGATCCAGCCCCGAATACAGGCGCACGCCCGTAACGCTGTTCATCAATTCCCGGAAGGTCGTGGACCAAGGTTGCGCCCACTTCACCAACAACAGTCAAGCGGCTTGCCCCGGCCACCCTTTCAAAAAAGCGTACAAAGGTCACTTGGGCCTGTGTCACATCATAGCGATCGAAGCCACTTATTACAGAGCCATTGGCCGCTGCATTCCAATTGGGAAGAAACGTTGTGGGAGCCCCTGCCAAAGCGGCAGCGAGAATTTCCGGGCCATTGATTTGAATTGGCATGCCATCGCGATGACTGATCTCCCCGGAAACCGCCCATTCACCGATGCTGGTTGCAATGCTCACACCGACCAGGCTAATGTCTTCTGGGTACTCAATCAGGTATTCGATACCAGCCCCGCCGCCCAACAGTGGAAGACCATTACTGGATTTTTGCACACTGATGTAAGGGAGCCTGCTGTGGTAATTCGTGTAGTAGAACCCCAACTCTGCATCCATAGCTTCGGAGTAGTAGCGAAGCCCCAAGCCGTACTGCCCACTGTCTTCGGCCTCATTGTCAGCAGCACGGTTAACAATAGTTCCTGCTGCATAGTTGTCCGCATCCGGAATCGCTCCTGCGAATGTTATGCGATCGCACCCATCTGGCACAAAATCCCCACCCGAGAAGAAAGTGCCACAGCCGTCGAGAACAGTCTTTTCCCAGTCGAGCTGATAGAAGCCTTCAACAGTCAGGTTATCCGTTGCACCAAAATTGGCGTAGACCATATTCACAGGAAGCAAACCCTCCTTGAGCTCAGCCCCAGGACGGCGAAACGCGGACACGTCCACCGGGTTCACAACGTTGATCCCTCCCTGAATGAACGTACTCTCTCCCCAGTTTACGACCTGTTTGCCAACACGCAAATCCAGCGGCTTTTCATTGACCTCCATCTCAGCAAAAACGAATGCGTCCAGTATCTCGCCGCCCGAGAATTGAGCCAGATCATGAAAATCCGTATCGTCCAGTGGACGTCCGCCAGTGGCATCATTCGGTTCGTGGCCATGCAGGCGATCGCCATCTTTCAGTTCAAAATCGTTCCACCATTTGACTCGTACGAAAGCGCCCACATTATCCTTGCGCAGACTCAGATCATGAACCCCTTTGAGAGTCCTTGAAAAAACATCGCCTTTGTCAAAGTTGAGATCGCCGTCATCTCCAACGTTACTAAAACCAGTACCGCCGTTACCCGAACTAATCAATTCAGGATCGCGATCTTCCATTCTTTTACTAACACCAAACGAGATACTCGAATCAAACCGCCCCTCAACTTCACCTAATTCAAACTCTATTGCAGATACAGAGCCTGTAGCAACACTACCAGCCAAAACAGTCAAAAGAGAGGCCGTATACCGTTTTCCGACCGAATATTTTTTTGAAAATCTCATCTTTTGCAATCCCCCGTTGTTTTTTAATGCTCAGCCATCACAGATAGCCGTGCAATCCACCCTGTGAAAACCCTGTCACTTTGCACGCAAGCCAGGATGCATCCTCACAGTGGCAACCACCCCATAGTCGCCCATGTACTACGGCAGGCTACCCACAAGATCCCACAGTAAACAGGATTACTCCGGACAACAAAGTTGGCGAAATGGCCACATCCTATCCCCCTGCCCAGGCCCATCTCTCCTTTGGCATGCAACCCCAAAGTTGAGCATAGATTATGAGACCGCCACAAAGCATCTCCACCTGCGTCACGAACGCATCACCTGGCGACGGTGATCGGGCTAAACTTGTAGCATTCAACTTGGAGGCTGGCGAACTATGAGGGGGCCTGGATTTCGTGGCCGGTTGACGGGGGGATGAGACGCTCTGCGCAGGCTGACTTGAATTAGACTTTCGGATCAGTGCTTTGTGCCGGGACCCGGCCGTGACGCTGTGTTGGCATAGCCAAATATCTACCGGAATCGAAACAGCGGATAACATTTTTGGGACATGATCACACTGGATGAGGCAGCTGCTCAACACCAACAGGTTCCGTTCAGGCGAGCATCTGAACGACACGCTCATTCGATTCGTCAGGCTCTACAACCAAGACATTCAACAGCGGGCCGCAGCACTCGAGTGCCTTAAATCCTGGCACCGAGATAGGCCGGAGCTGTTTCATCAGCGGCCGCTTAATCTGGTGGGAATTGACAACTATCAAGTTGTCGCACTGCGGTACATACTCGGTGTCTTATCCGTCCAACGTTTGAACGCGGCGCGAAAACTTGCAGCCTCACTGAAGCCTACCCGACTGGCAATTTCTTCAACGCTCATATGGGTATCGCGAAGATAAGATATTGCCAGCTGCTTACGCGTCTCATTAACCAAATGCTGGTATGAGGTTCCATGGGATCCCAACTTACGCCGCAAAGTCCGCGTTGTCATGCACAATTTATCAGCAATGCTTTCAATGTCCGGTATATGGCCAGGCGTTGCCAAAAGCATTGATTGAACATCTTTAACAACACCATTTTTTGCCTGTAGTTTCAGCAGCATTCGATCGCATAGCTCGCGACACATCTGCTCAGTCAGCGGATTGGCTCGCTCCGTAGGTGTTTCCAGATACGTCGTGGAGAAACGCATTTCATCACACGCACAATCGAAATAGATCGGGCAATCGAAAATTCTATAATACTCGTCGGAATAATCTGGTTCGGGGTGAGTGAAGCGCATCTCCTGTAGAGAGAAAGAGCCGCGTAGTATGTCCCGACCCCACTGCAGTGCAGCGCTAAACCACAGCTCCATGCTAAAGCGTTTCAAGCATCCAAGATCCAGCACGTCTTCGCCGCGAAAAATCGCAACATCATCTTCTACAAGAAAACTCTTTTTAACTACGGGACCCGCGAGCTTCATGTATTCGAAAGCGAATTCGATAGCACCCAGCAAGCTTGGGCAGCTGAGCAGCGCATAACCCCAGATTCCGTAACTGCTTATCTGCAGCCGCTCACCAACGTGCAGCCCCAATGCCGGATTCTGACTAAAACGTTGTGCATTTTGGTAAACCATGAGGCGCTGACGGATCGACACCAATGCTGCCGGATCCGTCAGAGCACTCTCGCCCAAGCCCGTTCCGAGCAATACATTAGCAACATCAACACCCTCTTCGCGCAACGCTTCGAGGAGCATCGTGGTTTCCGCGATTGAGTAAACCTGCTCATCGAGGCTGGGCAGGTAAGGTTGTTCGATCAGCTTTTTGTCAAGCATGTTGCTTCCGGACCAGCAGGCCTTTCCAGTCGCACCCCTGTGCAGGCATCCAACCGCCCCACAAAACAGCAGTCATTGATTGTATTCTCTACCAGCTGTAGAAGTCGAGCATACCAGCCACCCCGTCTATGACACCCGGACTCTCGGCACCAGCATCTGGAGGCTCAGCAGAGGAGCCAGCAGGCACCCAGCGGCAGCAAAAATGGCGCAAATCATGCTTGCGATCGCTTCCAGGCCACCGTAACGATAACCACGGCGGTGTCGGCGATATCACCAGAGCCGACAAGCAGCTGCACGGCGACGGAAAACGCGTATTCGACGATACGGACTACAGCAGTTTGGGGTGCATACCAGGCCCAGGC